>CAITSE010000349.1 GCA_903894975.1 uncultured Lentisphaerota bacterium | reverse complement strand
CGCCGCTTTGGAGTGCCGGCGGCTCGACGCCGCTTTTTCCCGCCGGTGGAACCGGCCTCCTGTCTGACGTTCCGCTTCTGTCAGGGCGCGGGAGTCGAACGACGCGCGGGATGGCGGCTCCGCCGCCGGGGAAAGCGGTGTCCAGCCACCGCACTCCAAAGATGCTCCGCATCGGTGCGAAGGAGGCTCGAATCCTTAAATTGACGCGCATGCCCCGCAAGGCGGCGACACGATGTTCGGGATCATGCGCTGTATCGTCTCACGATCTCGGACGGCCGGCTCACGGTGGGAGTTCCCACTTTAGTGGGGGCTGTTCAAGTTCACGTAGTTGCTGATTACGAAGACGTTTGCGCCGGGCCGGGGCCGGTCGCGGAGCCCAGGCTGAAGACCCAGTACAGGCTTTCGTTCCAGTTTATTGCACTTTCTGCGGCAATGGGTTCGATGCGGATGGTGATTTGGGTTTTCCCCTGCGTGTACGCCGCCGGGATCAGGAATTCGTCCTCGAGCCAGCGGAAATGGGGATTGCCGTCCGCATACAGCCAGCCGCGTTCGGCAACGCACTGCCCGTCCACCAATACCCGGGCCTGCTGACCGCGCGTGAACTGGTCGGAGCGCCGCCGCAGGAGGATGCCGCGGTTCTCCGGGGCGATCCGGACGGTGAACTGGCTGGGGCCGGCGAGGGTGCGGCCGGTGTCGGTGACGGGGACATCGTCAAACTCGCCTTCGAGCGCGGAAGTCAGGTTCCACAGGGTGGACGCGGCCGCCTGGCAGTCGTGCTCCGCTTCCGAGGCGGGATTTCCCACATCCAGGAAGTCCGTCAGCGTCATGGCCGGTTCGGGTTCGCCATACCAGAAGAGCAGTCCGGAACGGGGATCGGCGCCGGATTCGTCGCCCGCGCCGCCTTCGACGGTCAGGCGCAGGCCGGTGCGGAAAGGATAGAAATCGCCCATGAGCAGGCGCAGCATGGACCAGACAGAACTGTCCGTGCCGTCATAGCTTGAGGCGGGGTTGGCCTGGGGCGGGAATTCGAAGCCCCAGCCGTAGCAGGCCCAGGACTCCGAACCGTCGCTCTCGACCGCCGGCGTCCCGCACCCGTCGATATGCACACGGACGTCACCTTCGCAGGAGGATTGTTCCGCGGTGATCAGTCCCGCCACCACATGGCCGCTGCCGGAGATCGTGGCCACATGAGAGTCGCGCCCCGGGACTTTCGGCGTCATGGGCTGGTAGGCTGAGGCGCGGAAGTGGCCGGTGCGTGCCTGCGGATAGGCCTGTACGGTCGCCGGCTTGAACACCACCGTTCCCGAGACCGTGAGGCGGGACTCCGGGGCGCCGCGGTTCTCCAGTTCGATCCTGGCCGACCGCCAGAAGGGCATGGGCCAATAGTTGTACATGCGGCCATCGCCGCCGGTTCCTTGCATGAGGGTCTGCACGCGGTTGCGGCCGAACTCGTTGCCGAAGAAGGCGCCGACCGGGCATGCCACCGCCGGCGCCGTCTCGTCCTCCCAGGAGATCCGGATCCACAACTGACCGAGGCTCGCCGGGGTATCCGGCTCGATCTGCAAATGTATGGCGGCGAGGCTGCCTTCGCCTTTCCGCGCAAAAACGGTTTTCGTCGTCCGGCCGGGGAGGGTTTCCGTGAACGGCGCGGCCTCGTTGCCGGTGACCGGTTTGGGATCCGTCCCGACCTGCCGCCAAAGCTCAAGCAGTTTGGTGTACTCTTCTTTGCCGGTGAAGGATGAGATTCCCCGGGCGGTCGGATAGCTATGCCAGATGGCGTGGCCCCAACCGCCGCCGGTCGTGTGGTTGCCCTCGAGCTTGATGGAGGAGGTGATCCGCAGCGACTTGGCAAAGGGCATGGGACAGAAACTGCGGACGATCTGGAACGCGAGCGCCTGTAGCCGCGCGTCTTTCCCAACCTGCGGCAGGAATTTGTCGGCCAGCGGCGCGACCAACGGGGGCTTGCTCCCGAATTCCGAGTGCCTGATCTCAAAAGCCGGAACCTTGCCGCCGTCGAAGTAGAAGCGATAAACCGGATCGGAGTGGGAGACGGCATGGTGGACGACAAAGTTCCACAGGCATCCCGGGCCGTCGGTTTCGCAGATCACCCATTCCTGAGTTTCCTGATCCTGATAGAGCCACCAGTCCCAGTCGGCATTCTTCCCCAGTTTGTCGATGCTTCCTTCGTAATGGACCTGCACGTCCGGGCGCAGCAACGGCAGCCGTTCCAAGCGGGTCATCTGTTCCAAGCCAGTCTGGAATGCGTCTCCGGCCGTTTTCCGGTCCGGCCGGTTGAAACGTTCGGTCCAGGCCGCAACGGTGGCGGCCGGGAGTTCGGCCGAACCCGGCAGGCCGGAGGGGGCGTGGCCGAAGCGGGCGCGTTTGCCTTCCCCCAGCCCGTGGTAGGGGATGACTTCGACGCCGGCAAGCCGGGGCAGGGTGCGGAGCAGGGCGGCGACGGCGGCGGCGTGGTCCTCGCGGTCGTTGAGCGCGGGAATGAGCGGCAGCCGCAGGCGGACGGCGGCGCCGGCGTCATGGAGGCGCCGCAGGTTGGCCAGGATGCCGGCGTTGGGCGCGCCGGTGAACTCGCGGTGCCGGGCGGGATCGGTTTCCTTGAGGTCGAAGAGCCACAGGTCGACCAAGGGCAGGAGGCGGGCGAAATCCTCCCATGTAGCGACACCGCAAGTTTCTACAGCACAAAATATTCCGGATGATTTTGCTTCGCGCAGCAAGCCTTCGAGAAACCCGGGCTGCAGCAGCGGTTCGCCGCCGGAGACGGTCAGGCCGCCGCCGGAGGTTTGGTAGAACACGGAGTCCTGCAGGACTTCTTCCAGGATTTCGCCGACGGCGGCGGTGCGCCCGACGAGTTCCAAGGCGCCGGCGGGGCAGGCGCGGACGCAGGCGCCGCAGCGGACGCAAAGAGAACGGTCCAACTTATGGCAGCCGTCCCGGAGGACATGCGCGCCACGGGGGCAGACTGCGGCGCAGGCGCCGCAGGACGCGCACCGGCCCGCCGTGAAGGCCAGTTCCGGTTCCGGTGCTTGGCTTTCAGGGTTGTGGCACCAGCGGCAGCGGAGGGGGCAGCCTTTGAAAAAGACCGTGGTGCGGATGCCGGGGCCGTCGTGCAGGCAGAACCGCTGCACATCGAAGATCCGGCCGGCGCATGAAGAAAGTTCAGTCATGGGAAGAAGGGTTTTGAACAGAAGGCACAAAGACGCAAAGAAACCCGCTTCTTTGTGTCTTCGCGTCTTCTGTTCAACAATCTTTCGTTTAAATTGTTACATTTTTTGCTGGGTGCGGCTGATGATCATGTCCTGCCAGACCCGGTCCAGCGTGGCGAAGCGGGCTGACCAGCCGGAGATGCGCACGGCCAGGTTCGGGTATTTCTCCGGTTCCTGCTGGGCGGCGCGGAGGAGTTCGGAGTCCACGACGTCGATGTGCAGGAAGACGCCGCCGAGTTCGACAAAGGCGCGCATGAGGGACACCAGGGCGTGGATGCCCGTCTCGCCGCGGAGGGTGTCCGGGAGGATCTTGAGTTCCAGGGGGACGCCGTTGGGGAGTTTGGTGAAGTCCACGGAGCAGAAGGACTTGATGACGGCCGTGGGGCCGCGCCGGTCGCTGCCGGGGGTCGGGGCGAGGTTGGTGGCGAGGACGTCGCCGGCGCGGCGGCCGAAGGCGGTGGCGAGACGTTTCCCGCGCCATTCAATCTCGCGCCCGAAGGTGCTGATGCCGGGCGGGCGCAGGATGCCGTGGCGTTCCCTGACTTGCGAGGCGAGGGCGGTGTAGTCGTCGTAGACCCGGCGGAACATGGCGTCGGCTTCGGGGCGGTCGTTGCCGTAGAGTTCGTAGCGGCCCTGGATGGCGCGGCGCAGTTCCTCATGCCCTTGCCAGTCGTCGCGGAGTGCCCGGGCCAGCTCGGGCCAGGAGGTCAGGCCGTCGTCGAACACCGCCTTCTTGATCACGTACAGGCTGTTGGTGGTGTCGGGCAGGCCGCCGGCGTGGGGGGCTTTGACGTTATACCGGGCGCCGCGGTCGTGGTAGCCCCGGCCGCGTTCGATGCAGCCGTCGACCAGGAGGGAGAGCAACGGGGCGGGCGGGCCGGCCAGCCAGGCGTGGTCGATTTGGCGGTGCATGTCTTCGAGATGGCTGGCCAGGCCGGTGCGGAATGCCGTGTAAAGGGCGGCGAAAGAGGCGAAATCCCGGTCGTCGCCGCCGCCGCCCAGTCCCAGCGCGCCCTGGAGAATCTGGAGGGTGTCGAAGGGCACATAGGAAAAAGCTGTCCGCCCGGGGATGAGGATTTCCCAGCAGCCGTCATTGGCGAAGCCCCGGGCCTCTTCCGGGGCGTAACCGAAACGTTCCAGGGCCGGCAGGATGATTTCCTCGTTGTAGATGGCGACAATGCCGCCGCCGCGGCGCTGCACCTCGGCGATCCGGCGCAGCAGCGCTTCCGGCGTGCGGTGGTTGACGCGCACCGCGATGGGGAAGTCGGAGATATGCAGTTCCTCGACGACGTCGAGCACGAGCCAGGTCACGTCGTTGAGCACGTCCGCGCCGGTTTCATCGACGCCGGCCAGGACGATGTTCTGGTAATACTGCGCGTCGCCGGAGCCCCAGACCGCGGAGTTGCCGATCCATTCGCAGCCTTTGATCCAGAAATGGGCGAGCAGGTCGCGGGCTTCGTCCCGGGTGAGCCGCCCCGCCGCCAGATCGCGTTGCAGGAAGCCGCCGAGCATCAGGTCGATGCGACCGATGCCGGGCCAGTTCCCGCACAGGCGCTGGAAGGCGAACATGGACCACAGCGCCTGGAGCGCCTCGCGGAAGTTCGCGGGCGGTTGATCCGGCACTTTGCGGAGGATGCGCGCCCGTTCCGTCAGGTCCGCCTGCTGTTCCGGATCGGTGGTTTCCCGCGCCAATTGTTCGGTTGCCGCCGCGTTGCGGTCCTGCCAGAGACGCGCGGCGTCCAGACACGTTTCCATGGCTTCGAGTAGATCCCGGCCTTTGCCGTCAAGATCGCCCTGGGCCAGTCGTTTCCGGATTTGCGCCCGGATGCCGCGGTAGCCGGACTTGAGCGCGGCGTCAAAGCCCGGCGTGGTGTGGCTGGTGCTGCCAAAGGCGGTCAGCGGCATCTGATGGCGCGCGGCTTCGAGGAGCGTCGCCGCGCCCACGATCCGTTCTGCGGCCAGCACCCGGACCGGCGCCCGTTCCGCGATTCGCCGCGCCGCCAGCGCGTACAGCCGGTCCGGGGAGAGCCCCTGCGTTTCCTCCGGCGTCAGAGCGAACCCGGCGTCCCCCATCGCCCGGCCGAATTCCCCGGCCAGTGCCCGCGCCGCCAGACGGCGCGTGGCCGGAGCGAGCCGCCGCGGGCCGCCCGGGACGCTGACCACGCCAAATTCGTCGTTTGCGGTTTCCTGCCGCGTTCCGTCCGTGGTTGCAACGTTCATGGGAACTCTCCGTGAATGGTAAAAATAGTATATATTCAGGAATCGGAAAGTGGAATGGTTGGAACTGGTAAAAGCATGTCTAAAAATCCTGACATCGGCAACTTTCAACTCCGGGACGACGCGGTCGCCATCGACCGCCTATTCGTCGGGCGCTTCCGGACGACGGCACCCGTGACGCACCGGAAAACCGTGGGTGAGACCATCCTGGCCCAGGTCCTGCGCGGCCGGTATGAGATCGGCTGTCGGAGAGAGCGGACCCTGATTGCTCCCGGCGAAATGGTGCTGGTTCCCGCCGGCGTGCCGGTGAAATTCGTCCACCACCCGGATCCGGCGGGCGGAGTCATGGAGGCGCGGTGGATGCATCTGCACGCCACGGTGTTCGGCGTGGTGGATCTGCCCGGTTTGTACCGGCTGCCGCTGCGTTTGGACCGGCGGCGGGCGGCGCCGCTGGGGCGGGTCATCGGGGAACTGCTGCGCGCGCCCCGGCCCGGCCCGGCCGGCGCCCTGCATCAGGCGATGTGGCGTAACGAGCTTGGATTTAAGGTGCTGCGTCTTCTTTCTGAGCTCGCGCCATTGCAGCCGGCCGCCCGCGAAAGTCTGGGCCGCAGCGTTGGGCTGGCGCCGTTGTTCCGCGAGATCCGCGCGCACCTGGCGGAATCGCTGGAAATCCGGCGCCTGGCGGGGTGGGCCGGATTGTCGCCGTCACGGCTGCATGCGGTCTTTCAGACGCAATTGGGGGTGACGCCGATGGCCTATGTGAAGCGCCTGCGCCTGGCCGAAGCCCGGCGGCTCCTGGTCGGCACGGGATTGTCCGTGAAACAGGTGGCCGCCGCCACCGGGTTTTCCTGCCCTTTCCACTTCAGCCGCGTGTTCAAGGCGGAGACCTGGACCAGCCCGTCCGTCTACCGCGGCCAGATGCAGCCCGGGGTCACAGACTGACACGGATGGACGAAGTGGACATGGATGGACGTGGATGGACAAGGACAAAAAATTCTGAAAGAGACCGCCCCACCGTTCCACCGGATCCCCCGCCGGTGTCCGGAAGACTGGCGGGGTTATAGTATGATTCACGCGGTTCTTGCTCTGGCGGTGCTCTGCTGTGCAGTTTTTCGGTGACTGAATGACATGAAGAACGAAAATTTATTGGACCATGTGGTAGCCTGGCTCGAGCGCGACCAAGCGCGCGGTCGGCGGCGCGTGGCCCTGTCACCCGCCACTGCGGAATTTTTGCGGCAGGGGCCGCCCCGTTCCGGCGCCCCGGCGCCCGCGGCTGTCGTCCCGCCCGCCGCGGTTACTCCGCCTTCTTCTGTCGTTCCGCCGCCCAGGGTCGTGCATGCTGTCCGCCGTGAGCCCGTGCCTCCGGCGCCCGTGGTCGCACCCGCGGCGGCGTCCGTGCTTCCGGCGCTGGACTGTTCCGCCTGCGGGTGGAGCGAACTCACGGCGCTGGTGGAAGGCTGTTCCCGGTGCAAGCTGCACGGGCTCGGGCGGCAGCGGACTGTATTCGGCGAAGGCGATGCCAAGACCCGGCTGATGTTCATCGGCGAAGGGCCCGGGGCGGAAGAGGACGAGCAGGGGCGCCCCTTTGTCGGCCCGGCCGGCCAGCTTCTCACCAAGATGATTGAGGCCATGCACCTGAACCGGGAGCAGGTCTATCTCGCTTACATCGTCAAATGCCGGCCGCCGAACAACCGGCCGCCGGAACCGGACGAGGCCGAGGCGTGTCTGCCCGTTCTGCGGCGGCAGATCGCCCTGATCCGGCCCGAGGTCATCGTGCTTCTCGGCGCCATCCCGTTGGGGTTCCTGCTGGGCTTGAAGGGAATCATGAAAGAACGCGGGCAGTGGCGTGAACTGGACGGCATCCCGGTGATGCCTACCTATCATCCTTCGTTCCTGCTCCGGGTCCCGGTGCGCAAACGGGAAGCCTGGGCGGATTTACAAAGCGTCATGCAACGATTAGGTTTATAGCATGGTCATGGAAACTCCCCCCGACATGAACAAACCCTCTCCCTCCCCAGGCCTTCTGAACCGGGCGCTGATTACGGTCGGCGGGGTTTGGTATGGTCTGCGGCACTCCATCCTCACCCGGCAGTACCGGGGCAAGCTGCGGCGATTTTGGCTGGGCAATTTTCGGCGGGGGTATGTGCGTCGCTCCCTGACGCAGCGGCGCGGGGAATGCCGGCAGTGCGGCGTCTGCTGCGGCCTGGGCAATACCTGCCCGGTGCTGCATGAGAAAAAACTTTGCCTGATCTACCGGGGCTACCGCCCCCGCTCCTGCCGGCTTTTTCCGATTGACGAGCGCGACATCCGCGACGTCGAACTTCTCGGCGGCACCTGCGGGTACCACTTTGTGAAGACGGAAAAGCACGTTGAACCGGGGCAGGGAGAGTCCGCCCGGAAAGATTCGTGAGGAACCCCCGCGCCGTTCGCGCCGGCCGGCTCAGCCGCCGCCGGCTTCGCCCTGTTGGGTTTCGCGGCGGGCGTGCTGAATCCACTGCTCGACCACGGGGGTGAGCAGGAAATCTTCCAGGTCATCGCTGGGTTGGAGGCGGTGATCGCAATAGGGGCAGCGACCGAAGCCTTCGATGTCCTCGCGGGCGAGGAGTTCCATGCAACCGGGGCAGATGAGATGACCGGGAGCGGTGCGGATCTTGGGATGGGCCTTCATGACGGCTTTCGCAAACCTTTCTTGGTGCTGTAAATTGAAGCCGGAGCCGGGGAATGCAAGCCGGCACAAAGGTCGCATAACACCACAAAACGTGGTTCCGGCTTGGCCGGGCTAGGACAGGTGATCTGTGATCCGTTGCGCTATTGATGCCCGCGAGTACCGCCAGCCGAACCACCTGACCGGGATCGGCCGCTTCCTCACGAACATGATCGCGCCGCTGGGGGAGCACCCGGAAGAATTCGAGTTTGTCCTCTTTACCGGCTCGCCCGACGCGGTCCCGGCCAAACTTCAGCGGCTGCCCGGAATCCGCATCGAAGAATTGCCGCGCCGGGGCCGCCGGGTCATCGACGAATGGCTGCTGCCGCGCCGCGCCCGCGAACTCAAGGCCGATGTCTTCTTCAGCCCCGGTTGGCAGGGGCCGCTCTATCCCGGACTGCCCATGATCGTCACCGTCCACGACATCATGTTCCTGCGGTTGCCGGCACTGCCGCCCGTGGTGCGGGCACTGACCCGGTGGCATCTGCGCTCCATCATCCGCCGCGCCCGCAAGGTCATCACCGTCTCCAAGTTCACCGAACGCGATCTGGCCGACCTCGTCCCCGCCGCCGCCGATAAAACCGTGGTCATGTATTCCGACATCGGCGCGGACTGGCATTCCCTGCTGGTGAACCGCGACCGGCACGCCCCCCCCGCCGTACCCCCGGAAACCTTCGGTCGCTATTTCCTCTATGTCGGCAATTTTATGCCCCACAAAAACGTCGACCTTCTGGTCAAGGGCTTTCACGATGCCCTCAACACCGGAAAAATCCCCCAGCATCGCCTGGTCCTGGTGGGTGGCGATGACGAAAACTCCGGCCGTATCCTGCGCCTGGTCAAACGCCTGGAACTGGAAAAAAAGGTCTTCGTCTGCCGGGATCTCGACGACTTCTCGCTCAGCCGCCTCTACCAGAGCGCCGACTGGTTCGTCACCGCCTCTGAATACGAAGGGTTCGGCTATCCGCCGGTCGAAGCCATGATCGCCGAATGCCCGGTTCTCTGCCACCAGACGACCAGTCTCATTGAGGTCGTGGGCAGCGCCGCCCTGCCGATCACTACCCTGACCGTGCCCGAGATGTGCAATGCCCTGCTGCGCGCCGTCCGCACCACCCCGGCCGAACGCCAGGAATTCATTGATGCCGGCCGCCGCCAGTCCCGCCTCTTCAAACCCGGCCACACCGCCGAGGACTTCGCCCGGCTGCTCCGCAGCCTGATCCTTTCGGGAACCAGTTTCCCGGTCACCGACGCCATCGGTCGCAAGACGCAAAGTTTCATGGGGGAAAATATCTGATGGATTCTGTCCCAGGCTCCGCCGTAACCAATTCGCCCGCAGAGTTTCCCATGCATTCCTTCGGGGATGCCGCCGCCATGATGCGCGCCGTTATGGACAATATCCAGGAGCACATCAACATCATGGCTCCGGACGGCACCGTGATCTGGCACAACCGCGCCTCCGCGGGGGCAAATTCTGCATCCGTCGGCGGCAAGTGCTGGGAAGTCTTCGAAAAGCGCACGGAACGCTGTCCCCATTGCGTTCATCCCGCCATCCTGGCCGACGGCAAGCCCCGGGACTACGAAGGCAAAACCCCGCGCGGGGACGGCGAAGCCATCTGGTGGGTCCGGGCCGCGCCGCTGCGGGACGCGCAGGGCAACATCCACGCCATCATCGAAGCCTCGATCGACATCACTGACCGCAAACGCCAGGAACGGGAACGGCAGGAGTTTGAAGCTAACGTCCTGCAAACCCAGAAGCTCGAAAGCCTCGGCGTCCTGGCCGGCGGCATCGCCCACGATTTTAACAACCTGCTCGTGGCCATCCTCGGCAATGCCGACCTCGCCCTGGCCGAAACCCCTCCCGGCAATCCCGCCCACGCCTGTCTCCGCGACATCGTCACCGCCTCCCATCGCGCCGCCGATCTCTGCCACCAGATGCTGGCCTATTCCGGCCGCGGCCGCTTCGTGGTCGGAGATGTGGACCTCAACGCGCTCATCTCCGAAATGGGCAATCTCCTGGAAATCACCCTGTCCAAACAGGCGCGTCTGATCTACCATCTGGATCCGGCCCTGCCCGTGTTCCCGGCCGATGCCACTCAGCTCCGCCAGATCGTCATGAACCTGATCACCAACGCCGCCGACGCCATCGGCAACCGGCTGGGCACGGTCACCGTCACCACCCGTCTCGAAGCCGCGCCGGAGCCGTGCCCGGGCTGGACTCCGCCCCCCGGCCCCGGCATCCTCCTTGAGGTCGCCGATACCGGCTGCGGTATGGACGAAGCCACCTGCGCCCGCATCTTCGAACCGTTCTTCACCACCAAGTTTATCGGCCGCGGCCTGGGTCTGGCCGCCGTTCAGGGCATCGTCCGGGCCCACCATGGTCATATTCATGTGGAGAGTTGCCCCGGAGCGGGCTCCCGCTTCCGCATCCGCCTGCCGGTGCAACCGCCTTCTGCCCCTGGAAAAATCGCCGCCGTACGCGTCTCCGCCGCGGCGGAGCCGGCGTCCGTCCCGGGCGGAATCGTGCTGCTGGCAGACGACGATGAGGAGGTTCGCATCACCGGCCGGCGCATGCTGGAAAAAGCCGGGTTTAAAGTGATTCTGGCCCATGACGGGCAGGAGGCGCTGGCGCTTTTCTCCAGCCTCGGCCCCGCCGTCACCTTGGTTATTCTAGATTCGGTCATGCCGGGAATCGGCGGTGTGGAAGTGGCCCGCCGTCTCCGCGAAAATCGGCCCGGCCTGCCCGTGCTGTTCACCAGCGGGGTCGGCGAGGATGAACTCCAGGGTGACGGTCCGGCCGGCGCCGTTTTTCTGCCCAAGCCCTTTGATATGGAAAACCTGCTCCGCCTGGTGACTCAGGCTTTGTGCCGGCCCGGCTCCCGCGGCGGCCCGTGATCCGGGAGCGTGGTCCGACTTCCGGCTTCGACCACAAAAGGATTCTCCATGCGCTATGTGATGAAACAAAAGCTGTTCGCCCTGACCGACCGGTATGCCATCCGGGACGAGGCCGGCCGGGAACTCTTCTGGGTGGACGGCAAGATTTTTTCCCTCGGCCACAAGCTGAGCTTCCGCAACCCGGCCGGAGAGGAACTGGCGTACATCGCCCAGAAGCTCCTGAGCTGGGGCCCGACCTATGAGATTTACCGCGGCGGCGACCTGGCCGCCGTGGTCAAGAAAGTGCTGTTCACCTTTTTTTCCTGCCGTTTCACCATCGACGTACCCGGACCAGACGATCTTGAGGCCGCAGGCGATTTTCTCGACCACGAATACGGTTTCCGCCGCGCCGACGGCCGTGCGGCCGCCACGGTTTCCAAACAGTGGTTCGCCTGGACCGACACCTATGGCGTGGACATTGCCGCCGGCGAAGACGACGTCCTGATCCTGGCCGCCACCGTGGTCATCGACCTCGTCTGCCATGACCGGAAAAATGCCTGACCTGATCGTCGGAATCGCAGTCCCCTCGGAAGCCCCGGCGGGCATGCGCAGAAAAAACGAACGTCGAACATTCAACATCGAACGTCGAACGTTGAAGTAAAACCTGACAGGTTGGAGCTTAAACGCACAGCATGAATCCCCATTCGACGTTGGACGTTCAATGTTCAATGTTTGACGTTCGCATCCAGGAGGTTATGGTTCTTAAGTTTACGCGCATGCCCGCCGGGGCTCCAATCCAGGCGGACCCCGATCCCGCATTTTTCGGTTTCATGAATAATCCAGGTTAGCCGTGTACGGGAAAATTTCGTGATCTTGGCGAGCTTCTGTTCAAAAACGGTATGGTATCAGTCTCATGACACAGCCCGGACAGGACCCGCGGCAGTTGGCGGAACAGATCGCCGAACTCGAACGGCAGATCGCGTTCCACAACCGCCGCTACTATGACCAGGACCAGCCGCTCATCTCCGACCCGGAGTATGACCGGCTCCGGCGCGAGTTGGAAACGCTGAAGCCGGATTCGCCGGTGCTCCAGGACGTTGGCCATGCCGCGTTCGGCGAGAAATACCGGCACCCGGTCATGATGGGCTCGCTGCAGAAATGCCACGCCGCCGCGGAAATCCTCAAGAAATTTGCCGGCGCCGAACTGACGCTGTTGCCGAAAATCGACGGCTGCTCGCTGAGCCTGCATTACGAAAACGGCAGCCTGGTCCGGGCCGTGACCCGCGGCGACGGCGTCGAGGGGGAGCTGATCACGGCCAATGCCCGCTTCGTTCAGGACGTATCGGCCGCCATCCCGCCGCGCGGCCAGGTCGAGGTCCGCGGTGAAGCCTACATCGCCAAGGCCGACTTCTACGGGAAGATGGACCAGGGCGACGCCGCCCTGGCCAATCCTCGCAACGCCACCGCCGGCGGCCTGCGGCAGAAAGACCCGAACTTCACCCGCGAGCGCCGGATCCGCTTCGTCGCCTATGAACTCCTGGGCGTTTTGGAACTGACGACTCATGCCGCGAAAGTCACGGCGCTTCAGTCTTGGCATTTCACCACCCCGCCGGTCGAGATTGCCGTGTTCACGGAGGAGGGCGCCATTGCCGCCACGCTGGAACGGTTGCGCGCCGAGTTTGAAAAACTTCCCTACGAGATCGACGGCGTCGTCATCCGCCGTAACGATCAAGCCGCCTATGACGCCGAAGGCTGGACCGGCAAGTGCCCCAAGGCCGCGCTCGCCTTCAAGTTTGAGACGGAAAAAAAGGCCGCGCGGGTCATTGGCATTGACTGGGCGACTTCGCGTAACGGCCGGGTCTGCCCCGTCGCCTTGATCGAACCGACCCTGATCTGCGGCTCGACCGTCTCCCGCATCACCCTGCACAACCTGGAATGGCTCCAGGCCCAGGATGTGGCCGTCGGTGACCTGGTCCGCTTCGAGAAGGCCAACGAAATCATTCCCAAACTGGTGGAAGTCCTCGAGCGTCCCGCCAGCCGAACCGTGCTCTTCCCCGAAACTTGCCCCTCCTGCGCCACGGCCCTGCTGCGCGACGGCGTCGACCTGAACTGCCCCAACCCCGACTGCCCCGCCCAGTTCGAGGAAACCGTCATCCATCTCCTGGACGAACTCGGAATCAAAGGCGTGGCCGGCGCGACGCTGGAAAAAATCGTGGCCTGGTTTCGAACTCAGGGAAACCGGAAATTTCATCCCTGGGAAGTGCTGGACCTGACGCGGGACAAGCTCGTGGCCATGGGCTTTGGCCCGAAACAGGCGGAGAACATCGAGGCCGCGGTGCATCGGCCGCGCGCTGCCGCAGACCAGGTTCTTTCCGCCCTCGGCATCCCCGGCTGGGGCCGTCGGTTCTTTGAAATTCTTCTGGAAAGTGGAATTTGCACGGCGGCGGAACTGCTGGCGGGCGCAATCCCCGACCGTGACAAGGTCGCCGCCGTCTACAGCCTGGGCGAAAAACGGGCTGACGCGCTCCTTGAAGGGTTCCGGACGCGGGTGACGTTCCTGCGCGAACTCCAAGCCCGGGTCGAGATCGAACAGCCGGCGTCGAAGCCGGCTGACGGCGGGTTGCTGGCGGGCAAGAGCTTTTGCATCACCGGCACCCTCTCCCGGCCGCGGGAAGAGATTCAGGAGCAGATTCGCAAGCTTGGCGGCGTCATCCGCGAGGCGGTCAGCGCCAAACTCCACTTCCTGGTCGCCGGCGAGAATGCCGGAAGCAAACTCGCCAAGGCCCACTCCTGCGGCGTCACCGTCCTGACCGAGGCGGAGTTCGCCGCCCTGTGCGCCGGCGCCAGCCAACCGCCACCGCCCGCCACCGCCGCCCCGACGAAAGACTTGGACGAAATGCAATTGCGACTTTTTTAGCCTGGAACATTGAACATTCAACATCCAACATTTAACGTTGAATCTCGCATAAGTCCACAGGGGCCTCTGGATTCGATGTTGGATGTTCAATGTTGAATGTTGGACGTTCGTATTCAATGAGTAATCGACTTGATCTGGATCGCTTGATGAATAGATCAGGTTCGCACCGAGGTTCGCGCAGTTTCCGCAACGAAAGAGAGTTCCACATGCTTCTCACGCTCTGCCGCCGCATCCTCCGTTCCGTTTGCGTCGTCCTGATGGCGCTGGGCGCCGCTGCGGCCGCCGCGGAAACGCCGCGCCCGGAAGGCGTTCCGCCAACGCCGGCGACGCCGGCGGCCGGCAACTCGTGGGAGCCCGGCGGCTGGGGCGGCGGCGGGTGGTATTGGTCCGCGGCCTTTCATCCGACCCGGGACGGCGTGATCTATCTCGGCCAGGACGTGGGTGGCGTCAGTAAGACGACCGACCATGGCATGACCTGGCGGATGATCAACAACGGGCTGACGGATTACGGAGTGTATTCCCTGGCCGTGGACCCGTCCCGTCCGGACACGGTTTACGCCGCCACCGAAGGCGGTCTGCACAAGAGCACCGACGCCGGCGAGCACTGGCAGCTTCTCCCGAACACCGGGAAAAAAGGATTGCGGATCACTGGCGAACGCTCCCGCAGCGTCCGCGCCATCGCCGTGGATCCCGTGAACGGCGACAATCTCTACGCCGCCAGTCCCGGCGGCAAGGTCTACAAGTCTGGCGACGGCGGCCAGACCTGGACGGTCGCCTATGAGAAGAAGGCGTCGGCGGAGAATCTCGATATCCTGCGCGTCCAGTTCGGCAAGGTGAACGGGGAATATTTCGGCGGGGTCTGGCTTCCCTTGGCTTTCCCCGCGGGCGCCAAGCCTGAGGATACGGTGGGCGTTGGCTTTTCCTTCAAGGGCGAAAAAGTTCTGCAGGACAAGTGGTTCGTAACGCTCAAGACCGCCTCGGGGGTGAGCTGGCAGAGCCGGAACCTCGCTGACCTGCTCCAGAACGACCAGTGGCAGGACGTGGTGCTCAAGGCCGGGGATTTCGTCCTGGACCCCGGCTATGCCAAAAAGAATCCCGAGGCGGCCAAATCCTTGGCGGACGGCGGTCCGAAGTGGGCGGAAGTCAACCGCCTGGACTTCTCCGGAAACGGCGCGATGACCGGCGCGGTCAACGTCGCGTTCGGCAAGTTCTTCTTCGCGTTCAAAGGCACAGACGAAGCCAAACCGGACCTGGTGACGGCGCGGGATTTCAAAAAGGACAAGGTCATTCAAGGGTATGGAAATTTCCGCATCGGGGCCGCGCCTCAAGCCAAAGCCGTGTACGCCGTCGCCGTGGCGGCTAAAGACCCAACCCTCGTGGTGGCGGCGACGGAGGATGCGGGGCTGGTGCTGAGCGAGGACGCGGGGAAGACTTGGCGCGAACTCGACACCCCCAAAAAAGCGACCAGCGCGGTGTTCGCCGACACCGACCCGAATATCTTGTTCGGGGCCTTCGATAAAGAGGGAATCTGGAAATCTACCGACAAGGGCAGGACCTGGGCCCGCAGTTCGGAAGGGATTCCCGCCTCCCCCGGCCTTATTGAAGTCGCCGTCAGTCCGGCCAATCCCCTCAATGTGTATGCCGTGGGGGATGGAGCGGCCTGCCTGTCCAACGACGGCGGCCTGACCTGGAAAAAATGCCCGCCCACGAAAGTGGATCTGGAGGGGAACCCGACGCGGCATTATGGCGGCGAAAATCCGACGCAGACGATCGCCCGGGCGAAGAATATCACCATCAACCCGCGGAATCCCAAGGAATTGTACATCGCCGCCGACTGGCGTTCGTCCTGGAGCGGGGACGGCGGCCTCACCTGGGAGGAGCGCGAGCGCGGCTCGGACATCTCCTGCAACACGGACATCCGCTTCAGCAAAGGCCGGGTTTACACCTCCGCCATGGACGAGGGCGCCCTGGTCTCCGAGAACAACGGCAGGACGTGGCGCCAGCTCTGGCCCCTCAAATACATCGCCGCCGAGAGCGGGCATTGCTGGCGGGTGGCGGTCAACACGGTTGACGGCGTCGATCACATCGTGACCGCCTTCAGCCCCTGGGACAGCAAGCCCAGGACCAACGTCATCATCGTCAGCGATGACGGTGGGAAAACCCACCAACTCGTTCAAAACGGCCTGCCCGACTATCTGCCGAAGAAAAACGTGAACTGGGAGGCCGGATTCATCCGGGCGCTGGCCGCCGATCCGGCCGATCCCCGGGTATTCTACGCCGGCATCGACGGCGATCCCGAACCCGGCAAAAGCGGTGGCGGGATCTTCAAGTCCGAAGACGCCGGGCACACCTGGAAACAGCTCCCCAACCAGCCTGGCAGCCGCCGCGTCTTCTACGGCCTGGCCGTGGATCCGACCGACTCCAAGCGGATCTTCTGGGGCACGTGCGGAACCAATGGCGGGGTTTGGATGACCGCGGACGGCGGCGTCACCTGGAACCATATTTTTACCAAGGACGCGTGGGTCCGGAATCTGCATGTGAGCAAGGACGGGATCGTCTATGCCGCCGGCGCCAACCTCTGGAGAAGTTCCGACCACGGCAAGAGCTGGACGCAACTGACGAAGTTCACCGATGGCCGCTCCATCATGGGGTTGGAGACCGATCCGCGCGATGCCGGGACCGTATGGATTTCCACGGTGACCTGGGGCGGGGAGATGATCTCCAGTTGCGGCATTTTCAAGACCGCGAACGGCGGCGCCACCTGGCAGGACATCACCGGGAACATTCCCTGCCACGCCGTGCAGATCCTTCGGTTCAACCCTGAAACGAGCGAACTGTGGGCCGGCTGGGTCGGACTGTACAAGATCAAGCAGTAACCCGGGGGGACGTCAACGGCCATTGCCCAGGTCGCCGGCGCCACCCGCGTCAACGTCGCCGGCGAACTCCGCCACGGCGCAATGTCACGATGCGGCGCAGCCCGGGCTTTTCTGGCTTAAACGGTTGCATCGGCCCCGGCTGCGGATATGGTATCCCCCGTCTTCCGTCGGCCCGGTATTTCCGGGCGCGGCCGAAGCATTCTCGCGAGCGGGTGTAGCATAATGGTAATGCTCCAGCTTCCCAAGCTGATCACGTGGGTTCGATTCCCATCACCCGCTCCATTATAACATATTAAAAACTAACGCCTTGTGAGCATGGATCGAGCTTCTCTCGATTTTCGCTATTTTGCCAAATTTGCCCCTTTTAGCCTGGATAGTAGGGACATAGTTGGGACACTTTTTTGAAAATAGTTTGGACACTTTTGAGAGGGTTGGGACATCTGGGGGACGGTAGCGGTGGGGGATTTTGAAGGAAAATGATAGCCCAAGGGTAGCGACAAACCCAAATTTGTACACCTGTATCATGGGGTAAAAAGGGGAAAGGGGGAAGTTATTTGATGGGGGTAGGCTGAGGGGAATCAAGGGTTCCTGTTTCCTGGCTGTTCTCTCCCTTGGGATTGGGTGATGGGGTGGCGATTATGGGGCTTTCGTTCCCTGTTTTGGGGGCAGAGGCATTTTCGGGAGTCGTGGGTGTTACTGGCGAATTGGTGGGGATTGGCAGTAACTCCGGCTGGATAGCCCGTGCCATCAACTGTTGCCCTGTCATATTTTCATAGCGGACATTGAGCTTTTCCCGCAGTTTGCACAACCGTCGATTCCCTGTCGAGACAAGCTCCCCGAATGTTGTTGCCATGACTTTTCCCTTGCGCCCTTCCATCTCATAATCTTGCGTTTTGGCAAACCGTTCCCCATATCCATGCCCAACCACAAACGCACTGATGGACGAGATGCCTTCAAATTGGCTACACGTCAGGAAGTCTTGAACATATCCTCCGGCTTGGCTCATTTCATCGCGAGAAATTTTGAACCCGCCTTTTTTAAGTTCGATGATCAAAAGTTTGTCCATGACATACACCGATTTTTCATCCCGATATGATTCAGTGCCAACGACATGGTAGGTGGTTTCGCCTATTACCACTAAGTCTGCCCGGTTTCTATAGTTAACAAAAGTTTCCTTTGCCTTGCGTTTTTTGAATACAAGTTCGGTGGCAATTTGAATGGTTTTGTTTGAAACGTATTCGGCAGATTCAAACTCAACCCCGAACATCCACCGTGCCTGCGCCATGAGCGGATGAAGGGTTGTAAGCTCGTCCACGTTGGGGTCTGCCGATAGTTTCTCGATTGCCGCAAGGACTGTGAGACGCTTGTCAATCTCATCCAATACCGTAAGGGCATCGCGGACAGACCATTTTTCAAGAAGGCGATTTAAGCCCTCAATATCACCTTCGGACAGAGTGGCGAGCTTTTTCAGAAGGTCAGCGCCAGATCGTGTTTTTTCCAGGTTAATCACGGCTTCAACGGCTGCCATGAAGTGCTCTTGCCGCATGGTTGGGACGTTAATGCCAACCGTCTCGATGAATTCGTTCACCTCAACACTAGACAAGGACGACAATCCCTTGAACTCTTCCTTCAAATCTTGCCTGATAGTACGTGATGTCTCTGCAATGTTCTCCCTGGCAATCTTTGAGAACATGGCATCAACATACTCGGCAACTCTCTTGTAGACGTCTTCCATTGTCTCGTTTTTTATGAATCCAGTCCAGTCAGGAAGAACACAATCGGTTAAATCGTTTGCCTTAACAACGACCGTGTAGCGCTTGGCAAGCTTTGTACGCCCGTCAATGACTGATTCCGCTCCAAGCACCCAACTTGGCGACCCCACCAATCGTCCATTTACCCAAAACGCGATGCCTTGCCGCAGTGTCTTTTGCGCTGCCTTGGTGGAGTCCATAAAGATGACTTCAAGTTTCGTGCCAAGAGCTGTCTCTATCATTTCTTGCGACATGAACCCGCTATGTTTTTCCAGTGGAACTGTCTTGTTATTAACCATTACTAAAAACTGAGGGTCGTGGATAAAGCGGGCTGATAAAATATCCAAAATGCTCTGCTCTTTGGGAAGATTTTTTTTCACACGAACAGACAGCCGAGTGCCGAATTTGGGCTTGTTCTCTGGAACTTGCTTCGGCGCGTCTTCCTCTTTTAGAACAAACGGATTTGCCTCACTATCGGTTGATATGACAAACCTAGCCTTCTGTTGCGGGCGCCGGTGAAAAGTGTACCAAAAACGCCGGTTTAATGGGCCCCGGGGCCGTTTTGACCGGCGCGGAAGCGAAAAGGCATCCGGGCCTGGCGGCTCACGGATGCCTTCGTTTTCGGTTTCCGGCGGG
>CAITSE010000348.1 GCA_903894975.1 uncultured Lentisphaerota bacterium | reverse complement strand
TCTCCATTTCGTGCAGGTAGGCCTGGCGGAGTTCGCGCGGATTGACCGGCAGTTCCACGCCGGTTTCGAGGTCGGTGAAAGCTTAGGGACAGGAAATGCCCAAGCCCCCGGGGTATACTTGATGTCACTGTCCGTTCCAGTCACGGCGCCTGCGGCCGTGACTGGTTCCTACTATCCCGCCGCCTGCTCCCGCGGACAATATGGGTCAGCCGCGACGCTTACCGCGGCGCCGGCAGCCGGCCTTGCGTGAAATCGAACCGGGGCCAAATTATGTGGAACGTCCGGCCGGTTCGATCCGTCCAGATCTCACCACTCCAAAGGTTCGAATGATACCCCTCTCCATAAGTTGCCGGTTCACGCTGGCCGCGGCCGTGCTGGGATTGGCGCTGTCCCTGCTCCGCGGCGAAGCCCAGGAGGCGGTCTCCCAAATCCGCACGGGGCGGGTTCTGGTGGTGGCCGAGGAAACCAGCGCCCTTTCCATGCAGATCGCCGCGGAATACCGGCGGAGCCGCGGCCTGCCTCCGGCCAACCTCCTGCTGGTGCATGCCGCGAGCCCCACCACCATATCCCCGGCGGATTTCACCAAAAAGCTGCTCGAACCTTTGCGCCAACGCCTTCGCGTCCTCGGCGGGGCGCAGATCGACTATGTGGTCCTCTGCCGTGATGTGCCCTACCGGACCGCCGGGGTTTCCCTGCCCTCCGCCCTGATGGTCGACGGCCTGGAAAATCTCCAAGCCGGCCACGGCTGGTTCAACCGCCGCGCCGCTTTCGAATCCTGCATTCCATTCCATGGACAAATCTTGCGCCCAACCGCCGTCCTATCAGCCTATAATGCCGCCGAAGCCCTGGACTTGGTGGCTGGGGGACAAGCCAGATACCCGTCCCTGAACAAGGCCGGACGCTTCTATTTCTGCGATGGTGTCGCCGAACGCGGCATATACCGGAATCCCCAGATCCCGGCCGCCCTGGCCGCACTCACCCGAGCCGGCGCCCGGTGCGAACGGATCCGGGAACCAAGCCCGACCCAGGCGGATGACATCCTCGGCCAGTTCACCGGCAGCACCTGGCTCACCCTGGACGGCAACCGCTATCTTCCCGGCTCCATCCTGGACAACCTGACCTCCTATGGCGGCTATCTGCTGGACAACAGCGGGCAGGTCGACCTCCTCTCCTTCGTCCAGCATGGAGTATGCGGGGCCTACGGCACCGTCAGCGAACCCACCAACATTCCGACCCGTTGGGCGGATTACAGCCTGCCGCTCCGCTATGCAGCCGGGTCCTCGCTGATGGAATCGTATCTGCAAACCGTGTTGGACTGGAAGTGCGGCATCGTGGTCGGCGATCCGCTCATGGCTCCGTTCGGCAAGGCGCCCAAGCTCACGCTGGAGCCGGAAAAAGCTGTTTTTGCCGCCGGGGAAGCGCCCACCCTCAAGCTGACGGTGGAAGAGGCGGTTCCCGGCGCCGGTCTGGCCTGGATCGACGTCTGGCTTAACGACCAGGATCGCATGATCTCCTTCCTGCCGCCCGTCCCCGAAGGCACCACCGTCTCCATCGCCATCGCCACCACCGGCAGCACGCTCTACGAAAAAAGCGTTGTCGCCGGCCGTGGCGCCAGCCTCCCCGCCACCCTCCGGCAACTGGCCGGAGCCAACGCGGCCGCCGGAGTCGAAGCGCTGGTGACGGGAAAACGGGGGAATAAAATCCTCTGCCGCTGGCGAGTGCCCGGTCCGATGGTCTCCAGCCGCGAACCGGCGGCCGTGGCCCGGATCCTGTTACAGGCTGCCACAACCGGGACCGGGGGAACTCAGGCCCGCGGTCTCGCATTTGAAGAGCCGCTGTACCCGTCTCCCGTTTTCGCTCATGTGGCGGTGGCGGATTTCGGCGCCTGCGAACCCGCGTTCAGGGATCAGGTCATCTTCTCCCAAAAAAACGTCAAAGCCGAAACGCTCTGCGCCCCGGACGACACCCCGACCCGGTTTCGCGCAAAAATCCTGCAATCCCTGGCCCAGCTCCCGGCCCTCGGCCCGCGGGGCAGCCTCCAGGCAGAATGGCGTTCGGGCAAGCCCGGCCCGGACAAGCCGGAGCGTTGGTATCTCTGGATCATTCCCCGCCCCGACACCTTGTCCACACCCCGCCCCGAACTCGTCGTGGAAGTCCATAAAGGGCAGCCGGAATCCGCCTTTTCCGTCCAACCTTCCGGCCGCCTGGAATGGCAGTCCGGCCCCGCCTTTATGATTGCGGAAACCGTCATTCAGCCCGCCCTGCCCGTCAACCAGATTGCCACCCGGCTGACCATGCCGCCCGCCCGATGCTGGCCCGGCTGGAACACGGTTCGCGTTCAGGCGGGATCCATGCAGGGAAGCGATGAGAGCTTTGTGGATACCGGTTTTGCCGTCAACCCCGCCGCCTGCCCGACGATCCGGACCGATTCCACCGCCATCTCTTTCCGCAGTGATTTCGTCATTCAAACTTCATCCCTCCCGGCCCTGGCCGGAGCCCAGCCGGAACTGCTGGTGGACGGCCGCCCCGGGGTCGCGGCCTGGCCTCCCGGCTCCACCCGGCTGCCGGTCCGGGCCATCCTTCCCTGGCTGAGCCCGGGCGTGCACCAAATTCAGGTGCAATGGAATGCCAATCCTGCGCCGAGATCGCCGGTTTTCCCCTATCTTCCCCTCGCCCGCTCGGTGCCCCTTGCCATCCGCATCCTCAATCCCCTTCCGGAACAGGTCTCGTTCTTCCCGGTGAAAATCCCGGCCGGCCAGAAACCGACCATTCAACTCCGCGGGCCCTATCTGCGGCAGGGTCTGTCCCTGGTCGTCAATGGCCGCGCCTATCCGATCCGCCGCCATCCACAAGTGGGGCTGAACTGGTCGGCCGAACTGGATCCGCTTCCCGCCGGCGCCTACCGCCTTGAAATCACCGGTGAAAACCCGGCCCTGGAAACCGGGGGCACCCTGCCCGTCCTGCTCCAGATCGAACCCAAACCGTAGCCCGGCTAAGCCGGAACCAAGCTTGTGGTGCTATGCCATCGTTACGGCCGGCTTACCCGGGCTACGGTTGTACTGGTTCATGAGTAAATCATGGCCGGTAAGAACGTGAGTCTCCTTGTCCCGATGCGCAGCATCTTTGGAGTGC
>CAITSE010000347.1 GCA_903894975.1 uncultured Lentisphaerota bacterium | reverse complement strand
CCGCAGGGTGGCGGCACAGATCGGGGCACCCGCTTGGAATGGACGGTGCCGCCACCCTGCGGGGGCTTGATGTTATTTCGGATACCATGATTTCCACGGGCTTACGCCCGAGGCTAGGGGAGTGCCGCCCCCTGCGGGGGCTGATACCAATTAAGCCGTCCGCAGCCGTCCTCTCCGCGGACTCCGCGCCTCCGCGTGAACCGAAGAATCCGGAAATCTGCGCCAATCTGCGAAATCTGCGGAAAACGGATTTTCCCAGAACGGTTTGTCTTCAGATCAGTCAGATCGGACGGATCGGACGGATCATGCCGCGGCGCGGTTTGGGACAACAGTTTCCCCCCACAGACCCACAGGCCACAGACCGCGGACGCAGACAGGAGTGTCTGCGCTACGTTGGGTTCACCCGGGGCCGGGGCGGGCGAAGGGTTGGGGGGCGCGGAGTTCGGCTTCGAGGTCGCGCCAGAACGCGGTGTCGCGTCGGCAGAAAGGCATGACGTGGGAGCCGATGGGGGAGAGGTTGCGCAGGGGCAGTCCGGTCTGGGCCGGGAAACGGGTGACGGTGCGATCCCAGAGGCGGGCCTGGTAGACGGCGTCGAAGGGGAAGAGGCTGGCGCGTAGGCCGGGCTCGCGCAGGAGATCGAACTGGATCTTGCCGCCGAGGGTGTGGATCTCGGTGATCTCGGGGCTGATGCCGGCCAGGAGGCGGAGCAGGGGATCGACGCCGGCGGGGGGATGGACGGCGACGCGGGTCCAGCCGGGCTCGGTCCGGAACACCGGCGCCGCGGCGGCGACCTGGGCGCCGCGGGAGTGGGCGATGAGCAGGCACGGCAGTTTTTCCAGGTCGAGTTCACGGCGGCGCTGTTCGAGGTGCCGGCTCAGGCTGGCGCCGAGCGGTTCGGTTTTCTCCCAGCCCGTCCAGCCGAAGCCACCGTGGAGATGGACGAAGATGCGGCGGCGGAACAGGCCGGGCAGCGGGTCCGGCTGCGGTCCGGGCTGCCAGGGCTGGCGCAGGGACGGCGGTTCGGCGAGGGCGGGCGATTCGGAACCGTAGCCGCCGATCAGGACCAGCAGGCCCCAAGGCGCGTCGGCCGGGCCGGCGAGTTCCAGGACTTCGGCGCCCGAGACCGGGCTTGTCGCTTCGGTCGCGGCCGGTTCCAGTCCGGCGGCGGTGCGGCGTGGTTCATGGGTGCCGTGGCAGACGGCGGTGCTGCCGGCGGTGAGCGTGGCGGCGGCGATGAACAGACCGCTGAGGAGCCAAAGCAGACGGCGTTTGGTCTTGGCGGCGCAACTCCGCCAAAGGCTGAAGCCCAGGAACAGGATGCCGGCCAGCATCACCAGGACGCCGAGGACGCCCCAACGATTGTGGTCGTACTCCGGCCAGCGCAGCAGCAGGCCCAGCGATTGGCGGAACATCCAGAGGATTTCGGAGAGCATGGGGTTGACCTATCGGACGGATCTGACGGATCGGACCAATCGGACGGATCAGTCAGATCAGTCAGATCGGTCGGATTCGTCCGATTCTTCGTCATTTTCCCGCGGGGCTGGCGGGGGTGCGGTCCAGGGTGACGCCGAGGGCAATCATGCTGTAGCCGGTGACCAGTTCGGGGGCGCTTTCCCACCAGCGGGCATTGGCGTTCTGCCATTCACCGCCGGGGCGCTGCTTGGCGATGAGGCTCTTGAGCAGATCCTGGCGCCAGGCGCGGCGGGAACCGTCGGGCAGGGTGAGGTTTTCCTCGCCCAGGGCAGCCAGTGCCTTGGCGCTGGTGTGGAGATAATAGAAGAGGCCGGAGTCTTTCATGCCGGGGTTTTCGTCAAAGGTGTAGTGGCGGGCGGCCCAGTCGGCGGCGGCCTTGACGCGGGGGTCGTCCTTGCTGAGCTTGGCGTAGATCATGCTTTTGAGGCCGGCGTAGGTCATGCTGCCGTAGCTGCGCAGGGAGTCGCCGTCCTCGGAGGCCTTCAGGTCGCTGGGGGAGGCCTTGCCATCCTTGGTGAGCTTGCCGGCCTTGCTCTGGCCGGGCATGTAGACAAAGCCGCCGCGGTTGTCGGGATCCGCGGCGACCCAGACCTGGGTGTTGGTTTCCTTGAGGTTCTGGCAGGTGGAGAGGAATTGGAGGGCGCGATCCCAGGCGAGGTCGCCTTCTTTGGCCTTGGCCTGGTTCTGGGTGCCGGTATCCTTGTCCAGGTGCTCGGTCAGGTAGAGGGCTTCCAGGCCCCACTGGGTGTTGGAGAGGTCGGGGCGTTTTTCCTTGCCGTAGCCGATGCCGCCGAAAGAGCCGTCCGCGGCGGCGGCATCCTTGAACTGGGAACCGAGCAGGAAGGCGCGAGCGGCGCGGAGCACTTTCTGGTCCTGGGGCCGGTTGAGCAGGGCCAGGGCGATGGTGCTGATGGCCGTGGAATAATTGGGGTACTCCTCGTTTTCTTTGTTGAAGATTGAGCCGTCGGGCTGGGCGTTCTTGATCACGGCGTCCAGGCCGCGGTTGATGGCGGCGCGGACTTCGGGTTTGGCGGCGTCAGGGGAATAGGCCAGGGCCAGGCTGTTGAGGGCGGTGATGGCGGGGCTGGCCATCCAGGAACCGTCCGGCGCTTGTTTGGCCAGGAGGAAGGCGGCGCCTTTGGCCAGGCTGAGATCGGCCTGGACCACGAGGTCGGCGGGCAGGACCACGGCCGGCTTGGCCGCGGCGGCGGGGCGCGGCGGCCGTGGCCCGGCGTTGGCGAAGACGCTTTGAGTGGAGAACATGACGGCGGCCAGCGCGGCGGCGGTGCAGAAGGGGCGGAGCGGAATATTCATGATGGATTCCTCCGGTGCGGGACGCGCCACCGGCATGGTGGCAGAGAGATGGAATGAAATACCATAATCCATCTCACCGGTAATGGCTCCGTTACGAGAGGCGTCCCTTGTAATGGCTCAAGTTACGGGAGGGGGCCAGAGTTAGAAAGGTCTGTGGGCCTGTGGGGAAAGCGTGGACAGGAACAAACCTTCGATCTTTCCGTTTTACTCTTCACCACCAGCCATAGGCCTACAGACCACAGGCCTCTTGTAACTAAGCCATTACGTCCCTCGAGGTTCAGCCCATTCCCCGCCACCCGGGGGCCGCCCTACGGAATCTCCACCACCGAGACCGTCACCGGAGCCACCGCATGCGAGCCGGCGGGGATTGTCCGGCCATCGGCCAAGGTGAGGCGCACCTTGGTTTCCTGCCGGTCCGTAAACAGGTTGAGCAGGAACAGCAGCCGCTTGTCGCCGGCCGTCCAGAGCGTGGCCCAGACATTCGGATTTGAACCCTGTATGACCGGCCGGCAGCCGAGCCGCATGAGCAGGGCCTTCAGCATCCGTTCGTGTTCGCGCATGGAATGCACCCATTTGAAGCTGAGCATGACGACCTCTCCGCCGCCTGCGGTTTTCAGGCTCCAGGCGATAGGCCGGCCGGAGTGTTCTTCGACGCCGCCGGGTTCCGCGCCGGGCGGCAGCTTCTCCCACAGCGCGGTCACCTCGCCGCGGATATTGACGACGCCGCCGACGGTCGGGCGCAGGTAACTCTTGGGGACCGGAACCGTTGGCGGCGCACGCAGGAAATCCGCAAGAATCGTGCAGGGCCGCAGCGCCTCGTCCAGCCACGGCAGCACCGGCAGGATCAGCGCCTTGCCGCCGGCTTTCAGGAATTGGACGAGCGCCTGCTGTTTGCCGGCCGCCATGCTCGCGGCGGCGATCACCAGCAATGGCATCGCTTCCGTCGGGGGCGGCAGAGCGTCGAGCCGCACCATTTCCGGGGACAGTCCCGCGCACAGGGCGGTGGTCAGCGGCCCGACGCGCAGTAGATCCCATGCATGTTTGGGCGACGGGTTGAGGTCGCCGCCCGCGGGCCAGTAGTGATCGGTGCGGGAATATTCCAGGTCGAGCGCCAGCCGGAAATCGCACTGCCGGAACGCGGTCGGCAGCCAGGGGTGCGCGGCCAGGATCTGGCCGAACTCTTTCTGGGCGGCATACAGCGGACGGATCTCGCCCGCCGGGCCGATGCCGGCGTCGTAATCATAGAGATCGGAGGTGGTGCCGGCGCCGGGCGGGTTGGGGCCGCCGGTGAAGATGTAGTAATTGTGCCCGCGCATGCCGAACGCCAGGTTGGTCAGGTAGCAGGCCAGCGCATCCGACGGCAGGATCGGCGGCCAGTTGGAACAGCTTCCGCCGGGCAGTTCGAAGACGGTCGGGGGGAATCCCATCAGGCGCAGTTCTTCGAGGGAGATCAGGGATTGCGCGGCATATTGCGGGGTGGGATGGTTCTGCGA
This sequence comes from uncultured Lentisphaerota bacterium, assembly GCA_903894975.1. Taxonomy (GTDB): domain Bacteria; phylum Verrucomicrobiota; class Lentisphaeria; order Oligosphaerales; family CAITYL01; genus CAITSE01. The sequence continues at coordinate 41,184 of CAITSE010000347.1, read as the reverse complement.
CCAATTCTGGCCCAAGTTGTAATAATGGTCGGAGCCGAGCACAAACGTCTCGCCCAGTTCCGCGGCGGTTTCGAGGAAGTACGCGTTCATGCCGGGATTGCCGGAGTTGTGGACGATAGGCGTGTCGATGCCATGGACGCGGAACTGGTCCGCCAGGAACCTGGCGTACTCGGCGATGGTGCCCAGGTAGAAATGGAAGTAGTCCTGATTGCGGCGGATGGCCGTCACGCCGGAACCGCAGGCCGGGGGCGGTTCCACTTCCGCGAACGAAGTATAACGTGTTCCGTAATGGGCGTTTAATACCGCAATCTCGCGGTGGCGGGCGTGCAGCCAGCGGGGAAAGCGGCCGTCGGGCCGGCCGAAACCCATGGCCTCGGCATTGTAGTCCAGGCCACCGTGCCATTCGTGAACGCCGCCCATCTCGTTGTCGATCTGGGTGAAGGCGATGGGGCCGCCGTTGGTGACGGTGTGCTTCGCCAGGATCGGGCAGACCCGGTCGAACCAGCGGCGCACTTTTTCCCAGAACAGCGGGTGGACGTATGACACCGAGGAGGTGCGGAAGCTTTTGCCCTGACGGTTGTGCGCCCGCAGGGCGGGGTAATTCTCGCACAGCCAGCCGGGCAGGCCGTCGTAGACCAGCTCGGAATACTGGTACGGACCGGGCCGCGCGATCACGTACAGCCCCTCGGCGAGCGCGGCTTGCAGGAAGCCGTCCAGGTCCAGGTGATCCGCGGTCTCGCCCCAGACAAACTGGCCTTCTTCGGGCTCGTGCAGCAGCCAGGGCACATACGTGGCCAGCACATTGCCGCCAGCCTCCTTGAACAGCCGCATCCGCCGCCGCCAGTCGGCCTTGGGCACGCGGAAGTAATGAAACTCGCCGGAGTTCAGATAGGTCGGAACGCCGTTGATGAGATAGGCCGTGGCCGTGTGACGGATGGGATCCATGACGGAAACCTCGGTTCAAAGCCGGATGATGCGCAGCCCGGAACCCCCGGGCCGCAACACCCGCCACCATAACACCCCGTCCGCCAAGTACCCGGATAACAGCCCGGGCGGAAGAAGTTGGGGGGATGCCGGTTTCGCCTCCCCCCAAACCCCTCTGGAAAGGGTCTTCGACCCGTTTTCATTGCCGCCCTGATTAAGCCGCCGGGTTTGGGGGTGCCCGTGCTTTTTCTTGCATCTTCCGGCAACGTTCCAACATTTCCTGCATGGAGTTTTCCCGGTTTCCCCGGTTTTCCCTTGCGCTAATCTTTCCTGTGTCTCTGTCTGTATTACCTTTTTTTATGGTACTCATGTTTAGTGCCTGTCTGTTCATTTTGTTTCGTTCTGTTCTTGTTCTGTGGTTTGTTTATGACGGTCAAAAACAGAATAGTGGTACGGGTCGGGGCGCGTCATCACATACAGCTCCGCGGCCAGCGCGGCTTGCAGGACGCCTTCCAGCTCGTGCAGCCGCATCCCGGCAATGTAATGGGTCGGTTACGGGAGGGGCGGGATGCTCAGTTGCCAGAAAGGGGGCAAGATGCCCACTTTCCCAAGTGGGCGGGACGCCCACTCCCCAAGGGACGCCTCCCGTAACTTGAGCCATTACCCGGCAATTGCCCGAGGCGGTTGGCATGGGAAAATAAATCCTGTATATTGACACTTGTAGTATCAAAATAAAGGGTAATTTTGATATATGTACATATCCAGAATAGCGGAAAAAGAACTGGAACGGTTTTTGGCCGGACCGAAGGCGGTCCTACTTCTCGGCGCCCGGCAAGTGGGGAAAACCTCCCTTGTCCGGCAGGTGCTTCACGGACGTAACGCGTTGTTTCTGAACTTCGACATCGAGAACGAGAGTGCGCGGTTTCTCACCGCCGCCGCACTGACTCCGGCGCATGCCCGGCAAACCTTGGGGAATCCGGACTTCCTGGTCTTGGACGAGGCGCAGCGGGTGCCTGAAGCCGCTCGCATTGTGAAAGGCTGGATTGACGCGAAAAGCCCCATGAAATTTCTCCTGTTGGGTTCCTCCAGCCTTGATCTTCTCGACCAGTCCGCGGAAAGCCTGACCGGACGCAAGCGCAAATTGCCGTTGCCGCCGCTGGTGTTCGCGGAGACGCTTCGCATTCGCGAGTGGTATTCCACGTCGATCCCGCGCCCGGTCTTGCTGGAAACCCATGCGAAGGCACTCCGGGCCGCCTTGTTGGAGTCCATGGTGTTCGGCGGTTATCCGGAAGTGGTCACCACTACGGACAAGGCCGGATTGCTCCGGGAACTCAGTTCGGATTACTTATGGAAGGACATTGTGCAGGAGGGGTTGGTGAAATCTCCCGCCACGCTTCGGCGCCTGTTGCTTCTGCTTGCGCACCAGGCAGGCGCGGCGGTGTCGATTCATGAACTGGCGCAGCAGTTGCAGATGGCCCGCCCCACCGTCGAGCGGTATCTTGATCTTCTGGAGCAGACCTTTGTCATTTTCCGTCTGCCGTCTTTTTCCACCAATCCGCGCAAAGAAGTTGCCAAGAGCCGGAAGATTTTCTTCTGGGACACCGGCATTCGCAACGCCCTGCTGAACAGTTTTGATCCCTCCGCCATGCGCCCGGACATTGGGCAGTTGTGGGAAAACTGGGTCGTGGCGGAGGCGGCGAAGTGGAATTTGCTGACTGGCGGTGAAGCGGAATTGTTTTTTTGGCGCAATCGGGAGCAGGCGGAAGTTGATTTGGTGGTCCGACGCGGGGGGAAACTGCGCGCGTTTGAGATCAAGTGGGGACGCAAGCGTGTTTCCGGCCTGGCATTCCGTCACGCCTATCAGATTCAGGTGGAACCCCTGACTCCGCAAAACCCGTTCATGGACGGTGTGGTGAAATGAACGGGCGAGATCGCGCATCTTCCTTGGCAATCTTGGCGATTTGGGGAAATCTCCTTGTGTTGGCAGGCGCGGTATATTCCCGGCGACCTTTTTGTGTGTTCAACAGGTGTTCCGGCGGGAACGGAATGATGGAAGGGGCTGATACCATGGCGACGATGAAAAAAGACGCGAACTATACGATCGGCATTGACTATGGCAGCAATTCCGTGCGCGCCGTGGTGGCAGACGTTCGCGACGGCAGCGAGATCGGCGCCGCGGTGTTCCAGTATCCCAGCGGCGACGCCGGTGTGCTCACCGACCGCAAAAATCCGCACGTGGCCAGGCAGAACCCGATGGATTTTCTTCTGGGACTGGAGGCCGTGGTCAAGGGCGCCCTGAAGGCCGCCGCCAAGACCCGCGGGTTCGCCCCGGACAAGGTTGCCGGCATCGGCGTGGATACCACGGGTTCCACACCCATCCCGGTGGATGCCGCGCTCCGCCCGCTCGCGTTCCAACCCAAGTTTGCCAAAAATCTCAACGCCCAGGCCTGGATGTGGAAAGACCACACGGCCATGGATGAGGCAACCAAAATCACGGCCCTGGCCGCGAAAATGCATCCCGAATACCTGGCCAAGTGCGGCGGCACCTATTCCTCTGAATGGTTCTTCGCCAAACTCTGGCACTGCCTGAACACCGATCCCGCGGTGTTCAAGGCCGCCCATACCTGGATTGAGTTCGCCGATTACATCCCCGCGGTGCTGGCCGGCGTGAAGTCGCTGGACAAGCTCAAGATCGGCATCTGCGCCGCCGGGCACAAGGCTATGTTCAATGCGGACTGGGACGGCTATCCCGAAGCGAAATTCCTGGCCAAACTGCACCCGGAACTGGGGAAACTCCGCAACCGTCTCTGCGCCCAGGCCCACACCGTCGACCAGCCCGCCGGCCGGCTCTGCCGCGAGTGGGCGGACAAGCTCGGCCTGCCCGCGGGCATCGTCATCGCCGTCGGCGCCTTTGACGCGCACCTCGGCGCGGTCGGCGCCGGCGTCGCGCCCGGACGCATGGTCAAGATCATCGGCACCTCCACCTGCGACTGTCTCGTCGCCCCCCCCAAGGCCGCGATTCCGGACATTCCCGGTGTCTGCGGCATCGTCAAGGGCTCGATCCTGCCGGGGTCCCTGGCCATCGAGGCCGGGCAGTCCGCCGTGGGCGACATCTTCAACTGGTTCGTCGCCAAGGTCTGCGAGGGCGACGCCTCGCTCCACGCCGAACTCACCCGCCAGGCCGCCGCCCTCAAGCCCGGCGAAAGTGGCCTGCTCGCCCTGGACTGGAACAACGGCAACCGCACCATCCTCGTGGACCAGCGGCTCACCGGTCTCCTGCTCGGCATGACCCTGCACACCTCCCGCGCCGAAATCTACCGCGCCCTCATCGAAGCCACGGCCTTCGGCGCGCGCCGCATCTTGGACCGCATCGCCGAGTACGGCGTCGAGGTCCGCGAGGTCGTCGCCTGCGGCGGCATCGCCGAGAAAAATCCGTTGTTCATGCAGATCTATGCCGACGTGCTCGGCCGGCCCGTCAAGATCTCGCGTTCTTCCCAGACCTGCGCGCTGGGTTCGGCCATCGCCGCCGCGGCCGCCGCCAAGGCCCATCCCTCCATGCCCGCCGCTCAGAAGGCCATGTGCGGTTTCAAGGACACGGTCTACAAACCCACGCCCGCCGGCCGCCGCGCCTATGAACGGCTCTACGAACTCTATTGCGAACTTCACGACAGTTTCGGCGTCAAAGGCGCGACCTTCGACCACTTCGGCGTCATGAAATCCCTCCTCGAAATCAGCCGCTCCGCCCGCGCCTGACCGTCCCTGCCGAACGAGAAGAATCGGCGAGAGGCCGTTCTCGCATCTCCCCGAACTCCTCTCCAGGAGGTGTCGGAGGATGGGAGGATGCCATCCCCTGACTCTTCGCCCGCATTACCCCGGTGTCTCCAGGAGCGCCAGGTCGTGGGGATGGGTGATTTTGGGATTGGGTTCGCGGCTGTGGACCAGCCAGACCGGGTTCCCTGCCAGTTCCACGGCCTGCGCGTCGTCCGTCACCGCGCGGTTTTGTTCCCGGGCCAGGGTCAGGCCCGCTTCCAGCCAGTCGCGGCGGAAGGCTTGCGGCGTTTCCGCCGCCCACAGCGTGGCGCGGTCCGGAGTTTCGAGCACACGGCCCGCGGCGTCAACGACTTTGATCGTGTCGGTGACCGGGTGCGCCGCCACGCCGGAACCGCGGCTGCGGGCCGACTCCAGGCATTCCCGCAACAGTTCGGCGGAGGTTCGCGGCCGGGCGCCATCCTGGACCGCGACAAATCGGACCGTCTCCGGCAACGCCGCCAGGGCGAGCGCGACCGAATCCCGGCGCTCGCCGCCTCCGGCAATCAGCTGAATGCCCGCGGGCAGCCCGGCCGCGATCATGGCCGCGCGGAACGCCGGCAGCAGTTCCGCCGGCGCCGCCACCACGATCTGTTCCGGCCGGAGCAGGGGGAGAAACGTGCGCAACGGATGGCAGAACTGCGCTAGCCCACGCCATTCCATGAGCAGCTTGTTCTGGTCCGCGCCGAAACGCGTGCCGGAACCGCCGCAGGCCAGGATCAGCCCGGCATCGGGGCAGGGGGTGGAAATGGAGGAAAGGTTCATGACGCGTTCAATATAGACAGGAAACCGCATTTGACCGCCGCCGGCCGTCCCCTCCGTGCCACGGTGTCTCTGTGAGAAAAACACTCCTGCATAACGGCCCCACGGAAATTTGGCGCACCATCCTGTATTTTATGCTCAGCCTAGCCAGACCAAGCCGGAATCACGTTTGTAATGCTATACGATCTTTGCGGCCGGCTTGCCCGGGCTACTGTTGGTATTGTCAAAGGTAAATCTTTACCAGAAACAACAAAAGAAGAATTCCCATGAAAATCTTCGGCAATCGGCAATCGGTATTCGGTCGCGACGGACTCTCTGTCGTGCAGGAAGCAATCCCCGGCGTGGCGAATCGTCCGGGGAGGAGGAGGCTTATGGTCAGGTTATGCATGGGTGTGCTTTGGGGGACCCTGGCGGTTGCGCCGGCGTTTGCCGCCCCCGTGGCCGGGAATGGAACAGACGGGCTCGCCACGATTAAGGCGCTCCACATCGAGACGGGAACGCTTGCGCTCGTGGAGTTCACCGATTCCGCGACGATGCAGGTGCCCAAGGGGAAACCGCTGGCCAACCTTCCGCCGCGGACTATGGTGAAGATCGTTCTCAACCCCGCCAAGGGCTCCAACATCAACGTCGAGGTCTGGCTGCCGGCCGCCGGGAAATGGAACGGCCGGTTTCTCGGTCTTGGCAACGGCGGTGCGGCTGGCAGCATCAATCCCGGCGGCTTGGCGGGCGCCTGCTCCGGCGGCTACGCGGTCGCCACCACCGACATGGGCACGGCGCCGAACGCCGATTCCGGCATCGGCAATCCGGAAGTCTGGAAAGACTTCGGATTCCGCGCCACGCACCTCATGACCGTGGTCGGCAAACAGGTCGTCAAGGCGTATTACGGCAAAGATCCGGAGCTTTCCTATTTCAACGGCGGCTCGACCGGCGGCCAGCAGGCGCTCCAGGAAGCGCAACGGTATCCAGAAGATTATGACGGCATCGTCGCCAACATTCCCGCACACTGCCGTACGCCGCTCCACGCGTATTTCCTGTGGAACGACCAGATCCTCCGCAAATGTCCGTTCACGGAGGCCCAGCAGAAAAACATTATTCTCGCCGGCAACGAATACATGGCGTCCCGCGAACTGCCGCAGACCGCCGGCAAACTGGTCTCCGACCCGCGCTGTGACCAGAAGGACATTGAGGCGGTCATCAAGCTGGCCAGGGAAAAGGATCCGACCTTGACGGACGCCCATGCCGAGGCCCTCCGGAAACTGTTCGACGGCCCGCGCCATACCGTCACCGGCGAGCGCATCTTCTGCGGCATCCCGTTCGGCAGTTCCTTCAACATCGCCCACGGCCACCTCTATCTCTTCAAATGGGTCTTCGGCGCGGACAAGGACCTGGCGCAGATCGACTTCGGCAAGGACCTCGACACCTACACCGCCGCGCTCGGCCCCTATCTCAACGCGGAAAATCCCGACCTGACCCGCTTCGCGCAGCGCGGCGGCAAGCTGATCATGGCTTCCGGTTCCGCCGATTCCTGCGTGCCCTACCACGCCTCGCTCGACTATTATGAACGCGTGGCCGAAACGTTCGGCTCCCTCGACAAGGTCCGGAGTTTCTTTCGGTTCTACATCATTCCCGGCATGAGCCACGGGCCCGGCCCCGGCATCAACCGGCTGCCAAGCTGGCTCGATCTCGTGATCGCCTGGCGCGAAAAGGGCGCCGTGCCGGACAAGGTCCAGGGCCAGCGCGTGGTCGACGGCAAGACCGAGCTGGACATCCCCCTTTATCCGTATCCGGCCAAGACGGCCTGGACGTCTGAAACCGGGTTCAAGCCGGTGGACGGCCCGCGCGGCGGCGTCGACCGTGTCGCCGCCCGCTTCCGCCCGCCCGCCGCCGAGTGACAGGGCACGCACGGTTCAACCTGGCTCGGAAATCATCACCTCCGTGCCACTGTGCCTCCGTGAGAAAAAGTACGGTTTTCCCGCCTCCCGGTTTGAGTTTGAAAAGACAGGCATCCTCCCATGCGCAAAACGAAATCTGCCCTCGCCCACAACCCGGCGGCGTCCGGGGCCGCGGATGCGGACCGGTTCGTGCCGGAGGCGTTCCGCGCCCCGGCCAACACCTACCGCTCGGTCCCGTTTTATTCGCTGAACGACGAACTGGACCCCGGCGAACTGGACCGCCAGCTCCGCGACTTCAAGGCGGGCGGGTTCGGCGGCTCCTTCCTGCACAGCCGGATCGGGTTGCTCACCCCGTATCTGAGCGAACGCTGGTTCGAGATCATGGCTGCGGGTGTCAAGAGTTCGCAGGATCTGGGCATCGACGCCTGGTTTTATGACGAGGACAAGTGGCCCAGCGGTTTCGCGGGCGGCATCGTGCCGCTCCAGAACCCCGATTTCCGCGCCCGCTCCCTGGCCCGCGTGAAGAAAGAACAGCCGGTCCGGGACGAGGACACGGTGCTCTGCGAAGACGCCGAGTTCAAGTATGTGTGCCATGTGTTCCCGATGGGCGAGCCGTGGTTCAACGGCACCGCATGGGTGGATCTGATGAACCCCGCCATGGTGAAGGCCTTTATCGATTGCAGCTATGCGCCTTACGTGGAACGCTTCGGCGGCTGCCCGCAGGTGCTCGGAACCTTCACCGACGAGCCGCAGGTCAGCCCCCGGTGCAAGATCGAGAACCAGGGCGTCATCTCCTTTTCGCCGGTCATCCCTTCCGCCTTCAAGGCCCGCGCCGGCTTTGACCTCATCCCGCACCTCCCTTCGCTTTTCGCCGAGGTCGGCGATTGGCGCACGGTCCGCCTCCACTACTACCGCACGGTCGCGGCCTGTCTCGAACAGGCCTTCAGCAAACAGATCGGCGACTACTGCGCCGCCCACGATTTCATCTGGACCGGCCACTACAACAGCGAGGACTCGCCCACCGGCAACATGCTCAACGAGGGCGCCCTCATGCAGCAGCTCCGCCACATGCAGATGCCGGGAATCGATGCGCTCGGCCTGCGCTTCAACTCCCTGCACTGCGGCAAGGTCATGACCTCGGTCGCCAACCAGTACGGCAAACGCCGCCGCCTCAGCGAGCTCTTCGGCATCAGCGGTCACAACATGACCTTTGAGGACCGCATGTGGATCACGGCGTGGCACACGCTCATGGGCGTGAACTTCATGTGCCCGCACCTCTCGCTCTACAGCATCAAGGGCGAGCGCAAGCGCGATTACCCGCCCACCATCAGTCCGCACCAGCCTTACTGGCGCTACAACCGGCTGTTCGAGGACTTCTCAGCCCGGCTCTGCCATTTCGCGACGATTGGCCGGACCGTGCCGGAGGCCGTCGTGCTCAGCCCGATCGAGTCGTGCTACCTCGAACACGCCTCGAAACGCGCGGGCCGCTACGACGCAGCCGTCGACGGGGTCATGAAGGCCCTGATGGCCGCGCACCGCAACTTCGACCTCGGCGACGAGCAGATCCTCTCTGAGATCGGCAAGGCCGAAAACGGCCGTTTCGTGATCGGCGACATGGCCTACCGCGCCGTCGTGCTTCCGCCGATGCTCACCATCCGCGCCTCCACCCTCGCGTTGCTCGGGCGGTTCGCCGCCCAGGGCGGCACCGTGCTGGTCGCCGACGAGTATCCGACCCTGGTCGATGGCGCGGAAGACGCCGCCGCCCTGGCCGCCCTGCGGAATTGTGCGCCGCTGGTCAAAACCGGGGATCTGTCCGCGGCGCTGGACGCCGGGGCCCAACCGTTCTTCACGCTCGACGGCGACCGGAACGACCAGGTCTGGACGCATTTGCGCGCGGTCGCCAACGGCCATATGCTCCAGCTCACGAACACCTCGCGCCTCGAAAGCCGTACCCTGGCCTTGAGGTTTGCCGAACGCGACGCCGCGGTCGCGCTCTGGGATCCCGTCGACGGCCGGTGCCTCCGCCTGCAACCCGGCGGCGACGGCGCGTATGCGCTGGCGTTCGCCCCCGCCCAGACCTGGATCGTCACGGCCGGTGACGCCGCGAAAGCGGTTGTGTTTGATGCCGACTATCGTCTGCCTGGCGCCCGCCGTGACCTCGTCCGCCTGGACGGCGCGTGGCAGGGACGGCGTGTCGATCCGAACGCGCTCACGCTTGACTGCGCCCGCTTCTCCAAGGACGGCGGCGCCACCTGGAGCGAGCCCGAACCCGTGCTCGCGTTTTACGACCGTTGCGCGCAGAAGGGCGCATGGAACGGCGAACTCAAACTCAAATTCGAGCCGGACGTCGCCGTTGCGCCCGTCTCCTGCAAGCTCGCGGTCGAGCAGCCAGAGATGTACCGCGCGATTACCGTCAACGGTCACCCCGTGAGCTTCGCGGACGGTGGATTTTACCGCGACATCGTCCTGCGCACCGCGGACATCACCGGCCTGCTCACGCCGGGCCGCAACGAGATCATCCTCACCCTCGATTTTGTTGCCGGGATTCCCGCGAATCTCAACGCCCGCGTCCGCCACGGCACGGAGATCGAGAGCATCTACCTGATCGGCGATTTCGCGGTCAAGGCCGAGGTGGCGGACAACCCGCTCGCCGACACCTACCGCAACCAGGAGGGCGTGCTGCCGAAGAAACCGGTCCACAGCTTCAAGCGCTTCACGATCACAGGGGAGGGCGCCTCCTTCACCGGCGATCTCGTGCCGCAGGGGTATCCGTTCTACGCGGGCGAATTCCTGCTCGACGGCGCGTTCGACCTGCCGGCCGTGGAACCCGGGAAAAAGATTGTGCTTGCCTTCCCGTCGTTCGAGGCCGTGATCCTTAACGTGACGGTGAACGGCACCGCCTGTCCGCCGCTCTTCGCCAGTCCCTGGGAGACCAACGTAACCGCCGCACTCCGGCCCGGCCGGAACACGCTGCGGATCTCGCTCACCAATAGCCTGCGCAACCTGCTGGGGCCGCACCATCACAAGGGCGGCGAACACACCGCCGTGGGCCCCGCCACGTTTCGCGCCAATAACTCATGGCCGAACCGCGAGGCGGGCGAGGCCGACTGGTACGACGCGCGCCGCGGCGGCAACGCTAAAGTTTGGCGCGACGACTATTACATGATCCCCTTTGGCCTGCTCCAGCCCCCGGTCCTCGTCCAGGTGGACTGACCGGCGCGCCCCCCCCGGCGATAGCGAAGAACAAGGAAATGAAACCGCTAACTTTCGCTGACTTCTCGCTAACCCGGAATTAGTCGCGAACCGGCTTGGATAGCCACAAAAGATCACAAGGATACACAAAAAAAAGCATCCCCCCCTTGTGCTTCTTTGTGTTCTTTTGTGGCAAAAAAGCTTCACCCTCATGAATAAATCCGGCCAACCGATTCATTAGCGGAACGTTAGCGTTCGTTAGCAGTTGAAATTCCTTCCGGTCTTGGAACCCTTCGGCCGGCGCCGGGCCGTCTTCCGCCGCTCCGAATCCGCCTGAAACGAAAAACCTTTTTAGGTTAATCGATTTAGGGCCTTTTTGCGGCGGCGCGCTGGCATTTCCGTCGTGGCATACTAAGTTATAACTCCATGCCATGACACGGTATCCGTGTTTTTGGCGAGTGAGTCAAGGGTGGGAACCCACGGAGGAACCTATGGAGTCGAGTATCATGTCCAAGCGGTTTACAGTGATGACGCTGAAAAAAATGGCCAAGACCCAGGGTTTGACCGTTGCGGGTACGGCCAAGAAGCATGAAATCATCAAGGCCATTCAGCAGGCCGAAGGCAACAACCCCTGCTTTGGTTCGGCCAAGGCCGATTGCGACCAGCACGCCTGCTGCTGGCGCATGGACTGCATGGAAGGCAATCCACTGAACTGATCCGCCCGGGATTGCGGCAACACGGCCGCGGCGGCGCCAAACCGGCGTCTCCGCGGCCGTCTGTTTTTCCGCCCGCGAATGAACGCGAATGGAACCTGGGAAAATTCGTGTGCATTCGCGTTTATTCGCGGAGAGAAACCGTAAACCGGCGGGTCGCGGCGTGGTGGACGGCTTTGGCCGCCGGCAGGCGGTCGGGTTAACCTCAGTCCACCCGGTCCGGTTCACCAGTATTGACAGTGTGTGGCCCCACAGTATACTGAATCGATTGAACTTCTGGCGTGATCAGAGCTCGCGGTTCGGGTGTGATGCGGGTTGACGGTGATGCCTGTGGTAAGCAGGCCAAAACGGCGCAACGGGTGACCAAGTGAGTATGCGCAGATTCTGTTTGCCGGTTGTCCCTGGCGCCTCTTCCCCGGTAAGAGTATGGCGCGGGCCGGGTTCCGGGCGGTTTTTCGCGATCCTTGTCCTGTGTTTAGGCCTGTTTGGCTTCTGCTCCCGGCAGGAGGCCCACGCGGCTGCTCCGACCATCACCACCGCCACCAGCCTGTCGGCGGGCACCGTGGGCGTGGCCTACAACCAGATCTTGACCGCCACCGGCGGCGTGACTCCCTACGCTTGGACCGTCGACTCTGGCAGTCTTCCCGCGGGTCTGGTCTTGAGTAACAATGGCCTCATCAGCGGTACGGCCACCGTGGCCGGAACCTATAGCTTTACGATCCGGGTGACGGGTAGCGACACTTTATTTTTTCCCAACTCCTTCAGCCTGACGGTTGCGGAAAATTCTTATTCCTGGGCCAATTTTGTCGGATTCCCCCTTGCCTCTGGTACCGCTAACGGCACAGGCAGCGTCGCCAGATTCTCATTTCCTGACGGAGTGGCGATAGATGGATTGGGCAATATCTATGTAGCGGATTATTATAACCACACTATCCGGAAAGTGACTTCATCTGGCGTGGTTACCACTCTTGCGGGAAGCCCGGGTGTTTCCGGCAGTACCAATGGCACAGGTGGCGCGGCTAAATTTATGGACCTTCCGACGTGGCGGTGGACGGCGCGGGCAATGTCTACATGGCAGACAGCGCGAACCATACCATCCGGAAAGTGACACAGTCGGGTGTGGTGACCACCCTTGCTGGAAGCCCGGGCGTTTCCGGCAGCACCGACGGCACGGGCAACGCCGCCAGGTTCTACTATCCCGACGGTGTGGCGGTGGACGCTTCGGGCAATGTCTATGTGGCGGACACCTACAATCACACCATCCGAAAAGTGACGCCGGCCGGCGTGGTCACCACCATCGGTGGCGATATCATTGGATCAAACGATGGCATTGGTAGTGCGGCATGTTTTTACCAACCCTCGGGCATTGCGGTTGACAGTGCCGGATTTCTCTATGTGGCAGATGGATCCAATCGTCGTATCAGTAAGGGCTCTCTCATGCCCCTGCCAACGATCTCCACCGTCAGTCCGCTGCCGACAGGTACCAGCAAACAGGCCTACAGCCAAATTTTGACAGCCACCGGCGGTGCACCCTCCTATTCTTGGGCCATCGCCGCTGGCAATCTCCCCGCGGGTCTGACTTTGAACAGCAGCGGCGTCATCAGTGGTACAGCCACTGTAGCCGGTACTGCTAACTTCATAGCCCAAGTGACAGGTAGTGACACGTTGTTCTCCACCAAAGCGTTTACTCTGACAGTTGTGGAGTGTTCTTATTTCTGGACCAACTTTGCCGGGCAGCCCAGCTCCAGCGGTTCATTCAATGGCACGGGCACCGCCGCCAGGTTCTACGGATCCTCCGGTGTGGCGGTGGATGGCTCGGGTACCGTCTATGTGGCAGACGAAAAGAACCACACCATCCGGAAAGTGACCACGGGGGGCATCGTCTCTACCCTTGCCGGGAGCCCGCTTGTTTCCGGCACTTCCAACGGCGTGGGCAGCACCGCCAGGTTCAACCGCCCCACCAGCGTGGCCGTGGACGGTTCAGGTACTGTCTATGTGGCGGATTCTAGCAACTTCACCATTCGAAAAATGACGCCGGCTGGCATGGTAACCACCATCGGGGGCAATGCCCGTACTGGTGGATCACGCGACGGACTAGATAGCGTGGCACGGTTTTACTACCCCGAAGGCATCGCCGTTGACAGCTCAGGCCTTCTCTACGTCGCGGATGCTGAAAATCACCGTATCAGCAAGGGCATCCCCATATCCCAGCCGGCGATTACCGCTGTCAGTCCGTTGCCGACAGGTACTCAGAGTTTCGCTTACACCACGACGTTAACCGCCACCGGTGGCATGGCTCCCTACACCTGGTCTGTCACGGCCGGAGGCCTTCCCGCTGGCCTGGTCTTGAGCAGCAGTGGCGTCATCACCGGGTTTGACGACGACCCGGACGGCGACGGAAGGCGCAACGGCCTGGAGAATTTCCTCGGCACCGATCCGGGGCAGGGGGCCGCCGGCGGGGCGGACCTGACCGAGGTCGCGGGCACGCCGCTCGGCATGTCCTTCCGCCACAGCCGCAGCCACGATCTCGCGACGGACGTCGCCGCCGGCTACGAATGGTCCCCGGACCTGGTGCATTGGTACGCGGCCGGCGTCACCGCCAATGGCGTGACCGTGGCGATCACATCCACCGTGGTCCTCGACCGCGCCGCGCCGCTGAACGACGAAATCGAAGTCACCGCCACCGCGACCGCCGGCACCCCGGCCAAACTCTTCGTCCGCCTCAACGTCACCCAGAATCCGCCCTAGCCGAGTCGGGGAGATGGCATTCTCCCATCTCCCCGAACTTCGCAACTCCTGCTTTCCCAAAGGGAACGTGGCCGCTGCCACCCTCCAGGGGATTCAAGGGATGGGAGGATGCCATCCCCTGACGTTGCGCATCCGGCTTGATCGTGTACTTTGGAATGCCGCATTTGATCGGACTTCGTGTCCTTCACGACTTCGTGGTGAATAATTCCGGTCAGCCATGAATATCCTGCAGATGATCACCGAACTCCGGCCGGGCGGGGCGGAACGGGTTCTGGCGAACCTGAGTCGGGAACTCGCCCGGCGCGGGCATGCCGTCCGGGTCTGCTCGTTGCGGCCATTGCCCGCGGATTCGCCAATCATGGACGACCTTCAGGCTGCCGGCATCCCCGTGTTCAGCCTCGGCCTGAGCTATATCCAGCCCTGGCGGGCGGTGGCTTTCGGACGCCTGGTGAATCACATGATGCGGATGAATGCCGCCGGCGCGGACCGGTTTGTGCCGGACGTGGTGCATGCCCACCTGTTCCATGCCGGTTTGGTGGCCGGCGGTCTGGGCGCGGTGGAGCGTTCCTGGCCGCTGGTCTACAGCGTCCACATCTGCGAGCGTCGGAAAAGCCGGTTCTGGCAGTTCTGGTTTGAGCGACACATCTTTTCCCGGTGTGCGGCGGTGACGGCGGTGTCTAATGCCGTCCGGGAATTTTATGCCGGGCGCATCCGTGTGCCGGGTTCGGCGGTCGATGTGATCTACAACGGCATCCACCCCCCCCCCGTGCCTGATGTCGAGACCGTGCTCCGACTGCGCGCCGAGTGGGGTGTGGCCTCCTGTCAGCGGGTGCTGGGATGTGTCGGGCGCCTGGATTGGCAGAAAGGGTTCGACCTGCTGCTGGAGGCACTGCCCGCGATCGCTCGCAATCTGCCGCGCGGCGAGACTTGGGGGCTGGTTATCCTGGGTGAGGGGCCGCACCGGGCCCGTTTGGAGGCGCTGGTGGCCCGGGCCCCGGCGGTCTTCAAGATCGTTCTGCCCGGATTCCGGGCCGACGCACCGTCCTGCATCGGCGCCTTTGATCTTTTCCTCATGCCCTCACGGTATGAAGGGTATGGCTTGACGCTGGCGGAGGCCATGTCCCACGGTGTTCCCATCCTGGCCAGCACGGCCGATTCGCTGCCCGAACTGCTGACGGGTTATCCGAATGGTGTCACCGCCGGCATCGCTTCCGGCCAGTTCGCGGAATGGGCGGACGCCATTCCCGGTCTTGCGGCCCGCGCCACGCGCCAGCCCCGGGAACTGTTTCCCGTGGCCGCCATGGCGGATGCCTATCTCGGTGTCTATCAGCGGGTTCAGGCCGGCGGGAAATGAGCCGGCGCCAGGGCTTGGCGGCGCGGATTCAGCGGTTCAAGTATCACAATCCTAAGCGGAACCGGCAACCGGGGTCTTGACCTGGCCGGTTCCGCTGGTTACAGTACGCGCCAACTGCTGCGGGTCACCATCCCGAGTTTTGTGGCGCAGACGAATGGCGGAATCATTGGTATGAAGCTTTCGGAAAAATTACAGCCGGCCTTGATCAAGGTCGGGTTGGAGAGCCAAGAGAAGGGGGGCGCTGTTCGGCGAATTAGTCCGGCTGTTTGTTGACCGGAAACTGCTCCACGATCAGGACGCCGCACTGACGGCGTTGCTGGAACGGGAAGCCAAGATGAGCACGGGTATCTCCCGCGGACTGGCTCTGCCGCACGGCAAGGTCAAGGACGTCCGGAGCCTGCTCGTGGCCATGGGTATCTCGAAGCGGGGGATTGATTACCAGTCGCTGGATGGTGAGCCGGTTTATGTGGTCATCATGGTGCTGGCCGAAACCGGGAATCCCGGGCCGCACATTGAGACGTTGGCGGAAATCAGCCGCCTGTTTTCCCTGCCAGGCTTTATGGCGCGTCTGCGTCAGGCCGGCACGGCGGCGGAAGTGATGGAGATCATCCGTCAGGAGGAATGAGGGATGGACGACGTCCTGCAGCGCCTGCTGGAGACGGAGCGTCAGGCTGCGGAGCTGAAAGCCGCCGCCGAACGCGAGGCCGTGGAAATCGCGGCCGCCGCCCGGCGTCAGGCCGCGGAACGGACGGCGCAGGAACGGGTGGAAACTGCGGTTCTGGTTGCCGCCCGCAGTCAGGCTTTGGCGGTCGCCGCCGCGGCAGAGCGTGACCGCACCCTGACGGAGGCCGACGCCACCGGGCTCAAGCGTGAGCAACGGTTGCGTGCCCGGCTGCCGCAGGCGGTCGCCGCGGTGTTGCCGCACCTGACCCGGCCGCTGTCCTCTGGCCCTGATTTATGAACGGCTTTCCCTCCACTCCCGCGAGCCTTGGCGGTCTGGCCGCCAGGTTGCATGCGCGCTGGGGTCGCGCTCTGGCCGGTCCGGACCTGCTGAAGGCTGTCGAAGACGGTTCCGGCATACCGCCGCCGGCCGCCGGTTTCCCAAATCCCGCCGCGGCGCAGAAACAGGCGGCCGTTGACACGATCGCCGAACTCGCCGACCTCGCTTCCCGCCTGGACCGGGATTCCGCCGCCGGCGCCTACTTGGAGTGGCATCTCCTGCGCTTCTGGCTGGAGGATCTCGGCGTGTTGCTCCGGCATTGTCTGGAACCGCTGCCTCCGGCGGAACTTCAGGCGCTCCTGATCGCTTCGCCCGATCTCCCGCCGCTGCCGCCGGAACTGTGGCAGGCCCGGACCGGCGGCGCCGCCGCCGCCCTGCTGCCGCCAGTGGCGTGCCGGCCGGCAGTGGTTGCCATCTTCACTGAGCTGGACCGGGATCGCGACGGGTTTGGCGCCGCGGCCCGCCTGGACCGGTTTTTCCTGGAGGAATTGGCGGCCCGCGCCGCTGCCTGTCCGGAAGCCCTGCGGCCTGCGGCGGTGGAACTAGCCGGGCTGCAACTGGATATCTTTAATCTTGGCGTGGCCCTGCGAAATGCGGCATGGTTTCATCTGCCGCCGGACCGGGTGCGCGGGTTGCTGGCCGCGTCGGGATGCTCGCGGATGACCCCCGCCGCCCTTGACGCTTTGGCGGAATTGGCCGATCCGCGGCGGCTTCCGCGGGAAATCCCGTCGCTCTACCGCCGTACCTTGGACGGCGCGGCCTCCCCGGAGATGGCGGAACCGCGGCTCCTGGAACTTCTTCTGGCCCGGGCGCGGCGCCGGTTTTATGCGCTGCACCGGCCCGGCTGGAGCGTGGCCGCCTATCCCGTACTCCGGCAGGTGGAACGGCTGAACCGGACGCGCCTCGCCGAGGGCATGCGCCTTGGTCTGGCCCCGGAAGCGCTCCGCAACCTGCTCGTCGGCGCGCCGTACCCGTAGCCCGCTCGAATCGGAATCGGTGCGGACGGGCGTCTCTGCCGCGGCGGCTGGACGCATGGCGCGGATGATTCTTTCAAAAAAGAAGCGCCGTCACCTTGTGGTGGCGGTCGCTCCTGAATGGGACCCGCTTGATTCCCCGGGACCGTACGGTTCGAAATTGGGTTACGGATTGGCCGGAGCCGGGGCCGCATTTGCCGCCGGGACCGCCGGGGTTGCCGCCGGCCGGTCGCCGCCGCCACGGTTGGCGCCGCCGTTGGTGCGGTCGCCGCCGCGGTTGCCGCCCGCGGCATCCATGCCGGCGGGACGCGCGGGACGGAGTTCATCGGGCGTGAGCTTGCCGTCGTTGTTCTTGTCCAACTTCTTCAGCGCTTCCGGAGCGGCGGCCATTTCCTGGGCGTCAAGGGTCCCGTCAGCATTGGCGTCAAGGGCGGTGACGATGGGATTTTGGAAACGGGGGCGATTGGACTGCGCGCCGCCGTCACGGGCCGTCGCGGGAGCTGCGCCTTCCGGTTTGGCGGCGACGGGGGCGTCCTGGGCTTGGAGGCTGAGGGTACAGACGGTCAAGGCCGCGGCGGCCGCAAGCGTGATGGCAGATTTCATGATTCGGATCCCTTGGGGTTGGTTTTCTGCCGGCGGCAGCGTTTGCTTCATGCCTCGCTTGCGGCCGGCACTCTTATCCTTAAGAACGTCAACTTCTCCGCCGTTATTGTGGCGCTGCGAAAAAATACGGCCCGTCGGAAATACAAAAAAGGCGGCGGGTCTGCACCCGCCGCCTTTTTTAGTTGAAAAAAAAAACGCGATGTCGCGTTTTTTACTTCATCTCGATCGCGGTGACTGGGCAGGCGTCCACGCACTGGCCGCAGTCCACGCAGGCGTCGGAAACGCAGGCTTTGCCGGTTTCTATCTTGATGGCTTCGACCGGGCAGGTGTTGACGCAGGCTTCGCAACCGGTGCATTTATCTTTGCTGACGACGGCGGGCATGGGATGACCCTTTCGTTGGGGGTTTTGAGAGGTGAGGAAACGAAACCACTTACTATAATCCACCCATGGTTTCCGGCAAAACGGACAAAATCGTCGATTTCCTGCCCGTTGCGCCTGACAACCGGACTCCCCGGACTATAGTACCTTTTCCCGGCTGTCCCGGGCCGGCACCCCACCTTGGTCAGGACGCGCCTTTATTATGCTGGACTCGATCCGTCAATTGCTGGAAATCCAGGACCGCGATCAACGCCTGGCCAAGCTTGAGGCGCAACTACGGGCCGTCCCCGTCGAGAAAAAGCGCGCCGAAACCGAACTTCTCGCCGGCGAACAGGGCCTCGCCACCGTACGCGATCAGATCCGTACGGCGGAAAAGATCGTCAAGAGCGTCGAACTTGACATCGAAACCGTCCGCATCCGGATGCGCGATTTCCAGTCCAAGTCGGCCATGATCAAGAGCAATGATGAGTACAAGGCGGCCCTTCACCAGATCGAGACCTGCCGCCTGCAGGTTGTCGGTTTGGAAGACAAGCAGCTCGTCGCCATGGGTGATTTGGAAAAAGCCAAGTACACGCTTGAGCAGGAAAATCACAAGCTCGAGGCCACCCGTCAGCGCGTCAAAAGCGCCGTTGAAGATTTGGAAACTCGCGCCCGCAACTGCCGCCTGGAAGTGGAGAAAATGCGGGCCGCCCGCAAGCCCTTCCTGGAAGCCCTGCCGCCCGAAATCTGTTCCCGCTACGAACGCATGCGCTCCGGCCGCGGCGCCCAGGATCCGAACTACCGGGCTCTGGTGCCGGTTCGTTCCGGCACCTGCGGCGGCTGTAACATGAATGTCACCGCCCAGATCCGGGTCAATGCGGTCAAGGGCCAGCTCCCCGCCTGCGCCAACTGCGGTCGCCTCCTGTTTGTCGAGGAATAACCTCCACCGCGGTCCGGGACGAAGCCTCTGCCATGACGGATGTGGATGTCATGAAGCTCCCGGATCGCGCCGCCGCTTCGCTTCCGGCCGGATCCGCCGGACGACCCGTCTGGCATCTGGCCTTGAGCTATGATGGCGCGGCCTACAGCGGTTGGCAGGTTCAGCCGCACGCGCCTACCATCCACGGCGAACTGGAGAAGCGCCTGCGCCTGCTTTTTCGCGCCCCCGCCCTGCGCCTGGCGGCCACCAGCCGCACCGATGCCGGGGTCCATGCCCTGGACCAGCACGTCACCTTCTCTCTGCCGCCAGAGCTGGAAGTGTTGCCGGAGCTGACTCCGGAACAGGTCCGCTACGTTCTCAACCGGTGGTTGCCGGCCGCCATCCGCGTGCAGGCGGCCGAACTCCGGGAACCCGCGTTCCACGCTCGCCACAGCGCCATCGGCAAGGCTTACACCTATGTGATCTCCAACCAAGATCAGACATCCCCTTTCGCCGCCCGTTATGCCTGGATCTATCCCAACCGCGTTCTTGACACCGCGGCCATGGCCGAGGCGGCCTCCGCCTTCGTGGGCGAGCACGACTTCGCCTCCTTCGCCGCCAACGACAAGCACGGCGCCCGCGAGGACACCGTCCGCCGCCTGTGGAAAGTCGAGGTCATCCGGGACGGTTCCTGGGTCTATCTCAACGTTCTGGGTGAGAGTTTTCTTTATAAAATGGTCCGTGCCATTGCCGGTTTCCTGCTGCATGTCGGCCGCGGCTCCTGTCCCCCCCACGCTGTCCACGAGGTTCTCGCCGCCCGCAACCGCGGCGCGGCCGCCGACTCGGCGCCCGCGCAGGGACTCTTCCTGGCCCGCGTCTTCTGGCAACCCGACGAGTGGCGCCGCTATACCCCCAAGCTGCCGCCTTTCGTCCCCTGATCCCTGCCATTCCGGTTGCTTTCATCCTCAATCCGGCCATATTCCGACCGCCTTATCATATTCATCCGGGCCCGTAGCTCAGCGGTTAGAGCAGGGGACTCATAATCCTTTGGTCGAAGGTTCAATCCCTTCCGGGCCCACCATATTAACTCTTTATATTGCAAGTAAATGTGAAGTGTGCTGAAGTCCTGATCTGGCAAAGCTATGAGAAACTATCAGTGAGCATGAAAAAGTATGAATGTAGGCGAGTAAATACCACAAAAATACCACAGTCCATTTAATATCTAACTCTTTGTTCTAACGAAAGATCAAGACGCGCCGCGCCAGAATCTGAAATTTTCAAAATACCACAATTCTTGGTAGGTGTGACAGTGGGTCATGCTTGGACTTTGACAAAAAACTACGCTTAACATTTTTGGGTTGAAATTGTTGTAACTTAAATTAGGCGAGTTCTATCCTCCACGGAAGTTTTGTCGTGTAAGAGGGGGCGTTATTTTCCGTGGCCAGCCTCTGAAAATGGTCGGGTGATGCGCAATTTTCATCCCCCGCCGTGGGCCTGGGCCATGCTTGCGGTACAGGCGCGGAGGGTTTCGCGGGCGCTGGCCGGCGCCAGGACCGTGACGGAGCCCATGAAGGAAAAGACCCAGGGGAAGAAGGCCGGCTCGGGGATGGCCGGGTACTGGACGGTCAGGGAGCCGTCGGCATTCTCCTGGATCTGTTGTCCGGGGAACCAGGTGCGCTCCTTGAAGTACAGGGCGCGATGGGGCTTGACCTCCAGGCGGATGTCCCGGACAAACCCGTAGTCGAACACCTCGCCGCGCTTCACCTCTGCCACCACCGCGGCCGAACGCGCAAAGGTCGCCGGCAGCAGAGTCGCGTTCTTGATCCGGTGGAGGGCAAAGGAACGCATCTCCTCGCGCAAATGGCAGTAGGCGCGGGCATACCAGGCGCCGGCGGTGAGAAACAGCGCGTGGATGTCGATGGTGCGGTCAACGACTTCGTTGTCATAGCCGCGGTTGTAGGTGATGACCAGGGAGCGTGCCTCTTTCCAGGCCTGGAGGATGAGCGGCGTCAGGGCGTGGTCCAGCGGCAGGGACGCCCCCGTGGCCACCACCAGGGATTCCATGACGCCAAGATCCAGACGCCCCGGCTCCCCGGCGGCAAGCTGAAGATTTTTCACCTCTTCCAATTCCTGCCGCATGGAGGCCGACGGCAGGAAGCGTTCCCCAATGTGGCTACAGAACAAGGCGGCAAAGAGTTCGTCCTTCGACAGGCTCAGAGAAGGTAGCTGCCAGTCAGGGTCGGTGAGGTAATAGCCCTTGTCCTCCGGGCTGTAGTCGATGGGCGCGTGCAGTTCGTCCTTCAGGAAACGAATGTCGCGCTGCACGGTCTTGGAGGAGGTCGCCAGCGGCAGGTTCTCGGAAAGGTCCAGCTCCGTCAGCCGCCGGGCAAAGCTCTCCGTGTTGGGGAACCGGTTGCGCTTCAGTTCCTCGACGAACCGGACCAACCGTCGCATCTGCTTGTTGTGCATGACCTGTCTCCAACTTCAATTAAACCTGAAAACAAGATATTCTCACACCCCGGACAGAATATGTCCTGGGTAAATGATTAAGCTGTTCTTTTAGATATGAAAACCGCTTAGCCATGAGGAGACCCGTCATGCCCCGCACACGCCAAGACAAGTCCAAGAGAACGGAAACCAGCGCCTATCTTCGCGCCAAGATGTTGGAATTTAGCCTCAACTTGCTTCGGAGCGAAACGCTCCGGCTCGATGAAGACATCTTCATACTGCTCGATACCTACTTACCGCTTTCCAAGCTCCCGCAAGCCGTCCTGCCCGCGGAGTTCCCCGCCTCATGCCCAAAGGATGATTACGTTCCGCCCTTCCGTGCAATGCTCAGCCGCCTGGATCGCTATTGGAACACTGGGGCTTCGGCAACATGGAAGGCAATGTTCCTGAAACCTTACGATAACAAGGTGAAAACCCTACTTAAAAAACGCACTAAAAACGACTCCTATTTGCTGCGGCTGAACGAGATTCTCCACCTGTTCTCCCTTAGCCCTTGTGCCTGCGAATGCCTGGCCGCTACCTACTTGATAGCTGAATACCAATCTTTCCAGCGGGCACTCTGCGTAAGCCGGGGCATGAACAATCTTTCCGGCCGCCGCCAGCTTTTTACCTCGATGCTGGACATGCCAGCCCATGTGATCAAGGCGGAGATGGGTGCCGACGCTCCTCTGCGAAAGTATGGGTTTGTGGACCATGATTTTGACCTTTCCTCTACCTGCGCGGAGTTCCTCAACGGGCTGACGGAAGAGCCTCTTTCCTCCCGGTACTTCCGAAAATGCACCGAAGACGCCTTGGAGTTGGAGGCGCACTCCCTACTCCAGGAGGACATCCGGATGATGCAGATGATGATTCGCAACCGGGATCCACGCCGGGAAGGAGTGAATTTGCTCTTATACGGCGTTCCCGGCTCCGGCAAGACCGCCCTGGCCCGGTCGCTCGGCCAAGCCATGGGTCTTACCGTTTATGAAATCAATCAGATTAAGGCCGACGCAGATGACCGTAAAGAGGTTTTTCGCTATGCCGCACTTAGCGCCTGCCTTGAATCCGTGGACCTGCAACGTAGCCTGATCATTGTGGATGAGGCGGACGAAATGCTCAACAGCCGCCGGCAGGGTGGCGGTTTTTTCCAACAGTTTACGCCGACCCACGACGGGGACAAGGGGACCATCAACGAGTTGATGGACAAGCACCGGGGGGCCGTGGTGTGGATCACCAATGATCATGGCGGCATCGACCCGTCCACCTGCCGCCGCTTTGACTATGCAGTGAGGTTCTCCGCGTTCACCCAGGAACAGCGGCAACGAGTGTGGCGTCAGTGTCTAACGAAACATGGAGTGACGGTTTTTCCCGACGCGGAAATCCAGGAACTCGCCAGCCGGTATGCCATCAATGCCGGCGGTATTGACTTGGCGGTGCGCAATGTCCGGCGTGCGCTGTGCCAGGAAAACTCGCCTGAAGCCGGCAAGTCGCTCGCAGTGGAAACCGTCGCGGGCGTCCTCAAATCCCATCTCAAGCTGGTCAACCCCAGACTCAAGCTCGACAAGACCACCGAGAACGCCAAGGGCTATTCCTTGGACGGACTTCAGATCAAGGGTGAGCCTTCCCTTGCCGACATGCTGGGCGCCCTGCGCGGCTTCGACCAACATCTTTCAGAAGGCCTGGCCGCCAAAGCCGGCATCCGCAACATGAACCTGCTCATGTACGGTCCGCCCGGCAGCGGCAAGACGGAGTTCGCCAAGTATGTGGCCCGGGAACTGGGGCGCCCGTTGGCAGTACATCAGGCCAGTGACCTGCTGGATTGTTATGTGGGGAATACGGAAAAGAACATCCGCGACGCCTTTGAGAAAGCCCAGGCGGAGCGGGCAATTCTCTTTCTGGACGAAGCCGACAGCCTGCTCACTACCCGGGCCAAGGCGGTCCGGAGCTGGGAAGTGACCCAAGTCAACGAACTGCTGGCCAGTATGGAATCCTTCGCCGGGATTCTCCTGTGCGCCACGAACTTCAAGGAAAACCTGGATCCGGCGGCCCTGCGCCGGTTTAACCTGAAGGTCCAGTTCGACTATCTGGCCCCGGAGGGATGCGAGGTCTTCTACCGGCGCTTCCTCGGCGACTTGCCGGCAGAGCCGATCGCCTCGACGGAACTGGCCGAGTTACACCGTTTGGAGCACCTGACCCCTGGTGACTTTAAGGTCGTGTGGCAGGAGTTCACCTTCCTGCCGCGCACCTCCATGACCCATCGCAAGCTCCTGGACGCCCTTGCCGCCGAGGCTGGCGCCAAAAGCGGTCTGCCGACGCGCCGGGTTGGTTTTAACTTGCCGTCATAAGGAGATGACACCATGAGTGCCGACAAATCAAATTCCGTCAAGCTGACGCCCCGGTGCGATAAAACGACCGCCACGAAACGTCTCTCGCCACGCAAGAACGTGAACGACGACGACGCCCAAGCAGAGAAAGAGGATGTGGAGCGGCACCGCAAAGCGGCGGCAAACGGGGGCGAAGACGCCCTTTTCTTCCTGGGCCGCTGTTATCAACATGGCCGGGGTGTGCCCCGGAACCGGAGGCTGGCCGCACGCTGGTTCGCCAAAGTCCTGGCATCGTTCCGCCTGAAGGCCGGTCAGGGCGACGCCTGGGCACAGAACCGGCTTGGCGATTGCTACCTGGACGGGTACGGCGTGGCCAAAGATGAAAAGCTGGCCGTGAAATGGTATCGCAAGGCGGCGGAACAGGGCTACTGCCTAGCCCAGTTCAGCCTTGGCTCGTGCTACCAAGCCGGCCGCGGCGTGCCCAAAAACAAGCGCCTGGCGGATAAATGGATTGACCGGGCCATGAACAATCCTCCGATTTAGCACGGGCACGCATTCGTCAGGCGGGAGAACTCGGACTACAATGTCGCATGGAGGCAAATATGGAAGAAGAAATCTTGAACCCGGGAAACTGCCCCAGGATCGCAAATGGCGAAGACGCGCCGGATGCATATGATGGCTCCGCATGTCAAGACTGCACGAACTGGGATTGTCCCCATATGCCGGAGAGCGCACAAGACGAGTTTATAAAAGGGGAGCTTGACTCGATGTTCCCAGAAGGGGATGCAGAGGAGTTTGACATTACATCCTTTGGCGATCACGACTGAACTTCCCCTACATCCTGAATCAGTGGGGATAACGGGGAGTCCTTAAAGGTTTTTCGCACCCCGGACGTCTTTTGTCCCCCTGCCGCTGGCATGGTAGTGGGCGACAAGGTGAAATCGGTTGCGCCTGATCACCAGGCACTCCTATGATTTTGCCCGATAAAGGACGCCCAGACTATGAACGCACTGTTGGAATTGCTGGTGCCCGCGGGCTGCCAGGCAAAGGCGGGTACCACCCCGGAGCCGTACACAAACTCGGGCTGGGCAAAGGAGATCGTGCATGAAACGACTGGGATCGAACTGATGTACATCCCGGCCGGCGCGTTCGTGATGGGGTCGCCGGAATCCGAGGCCGGCCGGTATCGGCAGGAGGAGGTTCAGCACCCAGTGACAATCTCCTGCGGGTTCTACTTGGGCAAGCACGCCGTGACCCAGGGGCAATGGGAACGGCTGATGAAGTCCAATCCATCCCATTTCAAAGGTGAAAACCTCCCCGTGGAGACGGTCTCCTGGAATGACGCCCAAGATTTCTGTCGGCAGGCTGGTTTCCGCCTGCCGACAGAATCGGAGTGGGAATATGCCTGCCGGGCGGGGACCACGGGGGCGTATTCGGGAACCGGAATCCTGGACAGCATGGGCTGGTATGATGACAACAGCGGGGGAAAGACGCACCCGGTCGGGCAGAAAGCTCCGAACGGCTGGGGGCTGTACGACATGCATGGAAACGTCTGGGAATGGTGTGCGGACGCGGAGGACCTTTCTCCCACGGATGTCGTGACGCCTGCCAAGCCGGATTCGAGCCCGCGCCGCCCATTTCGCGGCGGCAGTTGGTTCAGCCTCGCGTCGCTCTGCCGGTCGGCCTACCGGGTCCGGGGCGGTGCCGGCGCCCGGGGCGACAACCAGGGCTTCCGCGTCGCGCTGTCGACCGTCCAGGCGCAGGCGGCTGGGCCGCAAGGTGGCGCCGGAGGGCATCCCTGATGCGGATCACCTGTATTGACTTTGAAACCGCGAACCTGAACCCGGCCAGCGCCTGTTCCGTGGGAATCGCGTGTGTGGACAACGGCGTGGTGACGCATACCCAGGAATGGCGCCTCCGGCCGAAGAAAGGGCTGGGCTTCTTCCTGCCGAGCTTTACCGAGATTCACGGGCTCACCTGGTTTGATGTCTGCGACGAACCGGAGTTCGATGCGATCTACCCCAAACTCTTGCCCTACCTCGACCACGCGATTTTGGTGGCGCACAACGCCTGGTTCGACCGACGGGTCCTGTGCCGGCTGGCCGAGGTTTATCAGCTCACCCTGCCGGATGCCAGCTTTTTCTGCACCTTGCAGGCAGCGAAGAAGGTGTGGCCGGCCGCGCCACATGGACTGGACGCGCTCTGCGCCCGCCTCGGCCACAACTTCAACCATCACCATGCCGGAGAAGATGCCGCCGCAGCCGGACAAGTCCTGCTGGCCATGATGCAGGAACACCGTACATCCTCCCTGCCCGAATTTGCCAGTCAAACCGGGACCCTGCTGGCGCCTATTTAACATCCGAACTCATCGCTCCACACATCATCGAGACAGGAGAGAATCCATGCCTGGCACATTCGGAGAATTGTTTGAGGAATTCGTGTCTGATTGCAGTACGTCGGCGCGGGAACAGTCCGATAAACTGAGCGAAAAAGCCGCGGAGGACCTCCGGTATATTGAAAACAACTTCGCCACGGCCTGCAAGCAACTCGGGAGAATTGAATCCCTGAAAGAAGACGAGGTCCTCCTTTATTATTGGCGGGCGACAGGTCCGAGTGGACTGTATTCCAGGGACGCTGTCGCCGAAATCAAGAAAACGATCCTGGACTTAAACAGCGAAGACCGCATCAGGTGGATCAAGGAATTTTCGGGAGGAATCGCGCGGGCATTCCAGTTTGTCGAAAGGATTGAGTCGAGCCCTGACCCATGGGTCTGCCACCTGCGTTCATTGAACCACATGGCACTTTCCTGGCCGTTTTTGTTGCGGGCCGATCATTACGGGATGCAACCAGCCGATCTGTCGCGCCTTACAAATCTGCTTGAGAACATCACCTTTCGGTCGCTACTCCGGGGCGGACGGGCTGACATCGAGCCTCGGCTCAATAAGGTGTTGGAAATGCTACGGGGTCCGGAAACTGTTGGAACCTTCATCGAGACGGTTAAAAACCATATCACCAACGACGACTGGTGGTCGTCCTGGGCGGACGCCGAAATGCTCTATTGGCTGAATGGCCCGATGTGTCAAGACCGGGTGTACCATTACTTGCTGTGGCGATACGAACTGCATCTTGCCAATCCGAATCACCCACTGCCGCACCGCGTGACCTTCCAAGACCTGATTAAATACAAATGCATTGAGCATATCGCCCCTCAACCCCCTGCAAATGGCAACCCGCTCGCAAGCGGATATGGAAAATACAAGAACAGAGACAATCCGGACCTCGGCATTGTAAGCGGAGGGTGGCTCAATTGCATCGGCAATCTGACGCTTATTTCGCTGTCGCACAACAGTTCCATCGGAAACAAGCCGTTCTCAGGCAAGATATTGTCGTACGGCATCAACAATGTCCTGAATCAGCAGAAAGAGATTGCGGAATTTGTTTCCGATAAGACCAAACCCTGTTGGGATATCGATGCCATCAAACGTCGCAAAACTAAGATCGTCAATGCGGCAAAAGAGATCTGGGATATTCAAAAAATCCACTAACCTCAACGGCCAGGGCGGGGCGGGTGTCGCCGGCAGGTCTAACGTTTTCTAATCCCCAAATTCACCCCGAAGGGGAGCGTTGGGGCTTTCCCCGGAAAGGACCTGCTCCGTCTGTGGTTGTATGTGCGCCGGGGCATGGCTATCTTTCAGCCAGCCTGAATGTTTCCTGCGGCCGGAGGCGGGACGGTTCCGCCGGGCGGCCGCGTGACCTTTTCGCGTGACAGGGGATCCTATGCCGGTCAAGAAGTCGGAACTCTACAGCTCGCTCTGGTCCAGTTGCGATGAACTCCGCGGGGGCATGGACGCCAGTCAGTACAAGGACTATGTCCTGGTGCTGTTGTTCATGAAGTACGTGTCCGACAAGTACGCTGGCCAGAAGGACGCGTTGATCGAGATCCCCGCCGGCAGCCGGTTCGCCGACATGGTGGCGCTCAAGGGCGACAAGGAGATCGGCGACAAGATCAACAAGATCATCGCCAGCCTAGCCGAGGCCAACGGCGATCTCAAGCTCAAGGGCGTGATTGACGTCGCCGACTTCAACGACCCCGACAAGCTGGGCAAGGGCAAGGAGATGGTGGACCGCCTCTCCAAGCTGATCGCCATTTTCGAGCTGCTGGACTTCAGCGGCAACCGGGCCGAGGGCGATGACCTGCTGGGCGACGCCTACGAATACCTGATGCGCCACTTCGCCACGGAGTCCGGCAAGAGCAAGGGGCAGTTCTACACCCCGGCGGAGGTCTCCCGCATCATGGCCAAGGTCATCGGCCTGGGCCAGGCCGGCGATACCGGCCAGACCATCTACGACCCCACCTGCGGCTCCGGTTCGCTGCTCCTCAAGGCCCATGACGAGGCCAAGGGCCGCACCGGCCTGGACCTGGCCATTTACGGGCAGGAGATGGACAACGCCACCGCCGCCCTGGCCAAGATGAACATGTTCCTGCACAACTGCCCCACGGCCGAGATCTGGCAGGACAACACGCTGTCCACCCCGCACTTCACGGACGCCCGGACCGGCCAACTCAAGACCTTCGACTTCGTGGTCGCCAACCCGCCGTTCTCCACCAAGGCCTGGACCAGCGGTCTCAACCCCGCCGAGGACCCGTACCACCGCTTCCCCTACGGCATCCCGCCCGAGAAGAACGGGGACTACGCCTTCCTGCTGCACATTCTCGCCTCCCTCAAGAGCACCGGCAAGGGCGCGGTGATCCTGCCCCACGGCGTGCTGTTCCGCGGCGGCGCCGAGGGGGTCATCCGGCGCGAGGTGGTCACGCGCGGCTTTATCCGGGGCATCATCGGTCTGCCCGCCAACCTGTTCTTCGGCACCGGCATCCCCGCCTGCATCATCGTGCTGGACAAGGAGAATGCCCCCGCCCGCAAGGGGCTCTTCATGATCGACGCCTCCAAGGGGTTCATCAAGGACGGCCCCAAGAACCGCCTCCGCGCCCAGGACATCCACCGGATCGTGGACACTTTCACCCGGCAGGTGGAGATCCCCAAGTACGCCCGCCTGGTGCCGCTGGCCGAGATCGCGGGCAATGATTACAACCTCAACCTCCCGCGCTACATCGACAGCACCGAGCCGGAAGACCTCCAGGACATCGAAGCCCATCTCCAGGGCGGCATCCCCGGCCGCGACATCGACGAACTCGACCGCTACTGGCAAGTCTTCCCCGGCGTCCGCGCCGTGCTCTTCGCCCCGGCGGCGCGTCCCGGCTACAGCCGCCTCCAGGTCGCGGCCGGCGAGGTCAAGAGCGCCATCTTCGGCCATGCGGAGTTCACCGCCTTCAACCGTACCGTCACCGCCCTGTTCGGGAAGTGGCGGGCGGCCAATACCCCGCGGCTGACCGGCATCGCGTCCGGCGACCAGCCGAAGGCGCTCATCGAGGCGCTGTCCGAAAGCCTGCTGGAAACCTTCCGGCCGGCGCCGCTGCTCGACGCCTACGACGTGTACCAGCACCTCCTCGACTACTGGGAGGCGACTCTCCAGGACGATGTCTGGCAGATCGTCCACGAAGGCTGGACCGCCAGGCTCGACGGCAAGCCCAACACCGACCTGATCCCCCCGGCCCTCGTCATCGCCCGCCACTTCGTTGCGGAACAGGCCGCCGTCGAAAAACTGGAAGCCGCCCGCGACGCCATCACCCGCCAGATGGAAGAACTGGACGAAGAGCACGGCGGCGAAGACGGCCTCCTGGCCGCCGCCAAGACCGACAAAGGCAAGCTCACCGCCAAAAGCGTCAAGGACCGGCTCCGTGAGATCAAGGGCGACCAGGGCGCCAAGGACGAGCGCAAGCTGCTGGAAGCCTACCTCGACCTCATCGAACAGGAATCCGCCGCCGGCAAGCAGGCGAAAGACGCGCAAAAGACGCTGGACGCCAAGGTCGCGGCCAAGTACGCCACCTTCGCCCCGGCCGAGATCAAGCAACTGGTGGTCGAGGACAAATGGCTGGCCACGCTCGCCGCCGCCGTGCAGTCCGAGCTGGACCGCGTCTCCCAGGCCCTCACCGGCCGCATCCGCACCCTGGCCGAGCGCTACGCCACCCCGCTGCCCGAGCTCGCCGCCGCCGTGGACACGCTCGCCGTCCGTGTGGCCGGACACCTCAAAAAGATGGGGTTTGAGCCATGAGTAAAACCGCCATCATCCTTCCCTCCGACTATGCCGACTGGCTTGCCAGTCTGAAGCGACGCATTGCCGGCGCCCGGCAACGGGCGCTTCTGGCGGCTAACGAAGCGCAAATCCGGCTCTACCACGACATCGGCCGCGACATTTTGGACCGTCAGAGCCAGCAAGGCTGGGGCGCCAAGGTGATTGACCGGCTATCCGCCGACCTTCGGGCCGCCTTCCCGGACATGAAGGGGTTGTCGACGTCGAACCTCAAATACATGCGATTCTTTGCCCAGGAGTGCCCTGAACGCCTAATTGGTCAGCAGACCGCTGACCAATTGCCATGGTTCCACATCGTCACCCTCATCACCAAGGTGTCAGACCCCATCCTGCGCGACTGGTATGCCCGTCAGGCGCTGGAGCATTCCTGGCCCCGGGACATCCTCAGCCTCCAGATCAAAAAACAGCTTCACCTCCGCCAGGGCGCCGCCATCACCAATTTCGGGCGGCGCCTGGAACCGGCGCAAGCCGGGCTGGCCAGGGAAATCCTCAAGGACCCCTATCATTTCGACTTCCTCGGTCTCGGCGATGAAGCACACGAAAGCGACATCGAGAACGCCCTTGTCCGCCATATCACCCGCTTCCTGCTGGAACTTGGGGCCGGGTTCGCCTTTGTCGGCCGCCAGTTCCGCCTTGAAGTCGAAGGGGACGAGTTTTTCATCGACCTGCTTTTCTACCATACCCGGCTCAAATGCTATGTGGTCGTCGAACTCAAGGCCACGGCGTTCAAGCCTGAGCATGCCGGCCAGTTGAACTTTTATCTCGCCGCCGTGGATGCGCGGATCAAGGCCCCCGACGACAAGCCGACCATCGGCCTGCTGCTCTGCAAGACCAAGAAACGCCTGGTCGCGGAGTACGCGCTTTCCGGCATCGACAAGCCCATGGGCGTGGCCGAGTACCAGCTTGTCCGTGCGCTGCCTGAACCGCTCGATACCTGCCTCCCCACGATTGAGGCTTTGGAAGCCGAGTTCTCCCGCGACCTCGACCAGGGAGCCTAGCCATGACCAAGAAACTTCAGATCCGCAACAGCACCGCCGAGTTCCTGATCTTCACCCGGCAGGCGGGCGAGGACGGCATCGAAGTCCGCGTCGAGAACGAAACCGTCTGGCTGACGCAAAAGCTGATGGCGACGCTGTTCGACGTGGACGTGCGGACGGTCAATGAGCATTTGGGCAACATTTACCGGGACGGCGAACAGCACCGGGAGGCAACTGTCCGGAATTTCCGGATAGTTCGGTTGGAAGGCACGCGTGAGGTCGCCCGCGAGGTCGAACATTACAATCTCGACGCCATCATCGCCGTCGGCTTCCGCGTGAACTCCGCCCGCGCCATCCAGTTCCGTCAGTGGGCCGCGGGCGTCCTGCGCGACTACGCCATCCGCGGGTATGTGCTTGACAAGGAGCGGCTGAAAAACGGAGCCTTCTTCAGCAAAGAGTATTTCGAGAACCTGCTGACGGAAATCCGCGAGATCCGGGCGAGCGAGCGCAAGTTCTACCAGAAGATCACCGACATCTACGCCACGGCGATGGACTACAGCGCGGACTCCGCAACCACCCAGGCCTTCTTTGCCGCCGTGCAGAACAAGCTCCACTTCGCCATCCACGGCCACACCGCCGCGGAGCTGATCGTGGCCCGGGCGGACAGCAAGAAAGAGAAGATGGGACTGACCACCTGGAGGAACGCGCCCCAGGGCAAGATCCTCAAGCCCGATGTCGTCGTCGCCAAGAACTACCTGACCGAACAGGAACTGCGCTCCCTCGACCGTTTCGTGACGATGTATCTCGATTACGCCGAGAGCCAGGCGGAACGCCAGATTCCCATGACCATGGAAGACTGGGCGAAGAAGCTCAACGCCTTCCTCCAGTTCAACGAACGGGAGATCCTCGACAACCCCGGCAAGGTCAGCCAGGAAGTCGCCAAGGCTTTTGCCGAAAGCGAGTTTGAGAAATACCGCATCGTCCAGGACCGCCTTTTCGAATCCGACTTCGACCGCGTCCTCAAGCAGCTCGCCCAGAAAGAGCCCCCGGCATGAGCCCGCGTCGCAAGCACAACGGTCGGCAGGAAGAGTTGCCGGGGATCGGGGCGCCGCCCGTGGTCGAATTTGCCAAGGTCGCAACGCTGGCAGGCGCGGGAACCGATCCGTCCAATCCGTCAGATCCGTCCGATCAGTCCGATTCGGGAATTGCGCCCGCCGCCCCACACGCAGTGCCGCTTGGCTACAAACGGACTGAGATCGGGGTCATTCCCAAGGAGTGGGAGATTCAACGTCTTGGTTTAGTCTGCGATGTTAGGGATGGGACTCACGAATCTCCACAATTCTTCGAACACGGCGTCCCTTTTGTGACCTCTAAAAACATTGTGAATGGACGTCTCGATTTGGCCAACGTCAGCTATATCTCCAAGACTGACGCCGTGGAGTTCGACAAGCGGTCAAAAGTCGATCGTCACGATATCCTGATGTCGATGATCGGCACAATCGGAAGTGTGGTTCTGGTGGATTGCGAACCGAATTTTTGTATCAAGAACGTGGCTCTGCTAAAACCTCGGAAGGTTGTCCCGCCATTCCTAGTTCATCTTATCAGTTCTCCGATCTTCCAGCAGTATTTGACGGGAAATTTGGATGGCGGCATTCAAAAATTCGTTTCGCTTGGGTCACTTCGACAACTTTTCGTTTCTCTGCCCGGTGAGGTTGAACAGCGCGCCATCGCAGAAGCCTTATCCGATGTGGATGCGCTGCTGGGGAAGCAGGAGCAACTCCTCGCCAAGAAGCGCGACCTCAAGCAGGCGGCCATGCAATGCCTCCTCACCGGCCAACAACGCTTGCCGGGATTCACCGGAAAGTGGGAGGTGAAGAGACTGGGGGATGTGGCTGATGTGAAAACTGGGCCGTTTGGCTCATCTTTGCATGAGAGTGACTATGTTCGAGACGGGACTCCAATCATCACAGTTGAGCATCTCGGCGAGTTTGGAGTTATGCACATCAATCTGCCATTGGTATCAAATTTCGATCGCCAGCGGTTGCGGTCATACTCGCTCGAAATCGGCGACATCGTATTCAGCCGTGTTGGCTCAGTGGACCGAAATGCATTGATTCGCCCCGATGAGGCTGGATGGTTGTTTTCTGGTCGCTTGTTGCGTGTTCGCCCGGAGACACTTAAGGCGTTTTCACCTTTCCTTAGTCACCAGTTTCACGGAGAGACATTCAAGAGCGCAGTCCGTGATGTGGCTGTTGGCCAAACGATGCCATGCCTAAACACGCAAATTCTCAAGAATATCTCGGTCGTATTGCCCTCGCTTCCCGAGCAAATCGCAATCGCGGCGGTGCTGTCGGACATGGATGCGGAGATCGCGGCGCTGGAGGCGCGCCAGGACAAAACCCGCGCCCTCAAACAGGGCATGATGCAGGAGTTGCTGACGGGAAGGATCCGGCTGATATGATCCATCAGGGACTCCAGATCCAATCCGCTGTACACCCGGAATCCGGGAGCCAATGGTCGGAAATCGGCGCAGTCATGGACGACTACCTGCGGCTGAAGGATGAGTATCTCCTGGGCCAGATTAAGAGTATTGGGCCCTTGCTGGACGATTGGATTTTGAACCGCAATCGGTTCGCGGAAACCAACCGCCTTACCGGCACAAACTTCAACCCCTTGCCCCGTCTCAAGATTAATGAAACGATGCATAGCCGAATCTTGGGCGATCTGTTAGACCCAAACGGCACCCACGGTCAGAAAAACCTGTTCCTGCTGCCACTTCTTGAGGAATTGGGAATTCCGTACCCAGAGGATGGGTTGTGGCATGTGACGGTCGAGGCCGGGCGGGTGGATATTCTGATCTGGCGCGAGCCTCCGCGGCAGAGTGCGGTCATCATCGAGAACAAATCCAATGGTGCCGTCGATCAGCCGAACCAGATTTATCGGTATTGGCATCAGGAGATGTTCCTTTGGAAACCGGAGCTGTGGGAATCCACGGATGAAGCAAAGGTTGGGGAGCGAAAACGAAACTTTCATGTGGTCTATCTGACCACGGGCGGAGGAAAGTCTCCTGAATCACATAGCATGGAACGGCCGGTTGGCTTAGCGACGGTGAATCACTTTGAGCGCGTGCCGTTAGAGCCCTGTACTCGCTCTCTCGCGGAACTTATAGCGCTCTGGGAGAAGAATGCGATTCCCCGTATTCCACCCGAGAATCACCGTCTGCGTTCTTTCCTTTCCCAATACCAGGAGCTATGGACCACATGAGCCGCAACCTAATCGAAGAAGCACATAACGTGTTCAATTCCATCGACCGCTGGATCGCGTTTTACGAGATCCAGCAGCAAGTCGACAAGATCATAGATTGCTGGTTAACGACCGGTGCCACGGCCCTGCGGCAGGATTTCGCCGACCATTCGAGCCCATCATGGAAATGCTGCACATGGGGAGTTCCATGGGAGACCCGGTGGTATCTTGATGATCAGAAGGATTCAATAAATATTGGACTCGGATGGCGAGAGTTCGAACTCCACCTGTTTCACGGGGGGCGCGACCAACAAATCTGTCAACGGGCACTCGAAGTGCTCAAATCCAACACGTTTGAACCGCTCCGCACCCTCATAGGGGCGGAAGAAAATCGTGCGAATCGCAAGGAGGAAGGCAGCATCTTTTCGGTTCCATACTTTAATCCCTTTGGAGAAGAGGCGGATCCGATCCTGCGGCAGCGACGCATTGCATGGATGGCAGTTAATGAAACCGCCATATTCGTCGAAAAAGTTTCGGGGAAAATCCGGCAAATCACCGAAAACCAGACCATCGTCGAATTGATTCGTGATTTGAACCGGCAATGCATGACACCCCCCTAGGAGTGGCAAAGAATCAGCGCCCCAAGTGCAGCGCCGGGACAAGATCCGCGCCCTCAAGCCGGGAATGATGCAGGAGTTGCTGACCGGAAGGATACGGATGGTATGATCGGTGAATCGTGCAATGCATTAAACTTCGACGGGAACAGGTTGTGGCATAGGAAAACTATTAATGTGTAACACCGTTACGAATATCTCCACCTCCTCTGTGCCGGCTCTTACCCTCAAGCAAATCGCGGCTTGGAACCTTGACTGTCTGCCGCAGGAAACGGGGGGAATTAAAGCGAGCGTCCCGGCTTTGCAGCGCGGACTGGTCTGGGACTCTCAGCAGATTGAACTTCTGTGGGACTCGATTCTCCGAGGGTTCCCCATCGGCAGTCTGGTCATCTGCCAGCCCCACAAGGATCAGGAGAAAAGCCGCAAGCCTGATACGATCACACATCATCTGCTCGATGGGCAACAGCGCTGTTACGCGATTACGCTGGGGTTCCACGACCCATTTTCGGTACAGGCGGAAGAGATCAAGGGTGATTCATCCCATTC
This sequence comes from uncultured Lentisphaerota bacterium, assembly GCA_903894975.1. GTDB lineage: Bacteria > Verrucomicrobiota > Lentisphaeria > Oligosphaerales > CAITYL01 > CAITSE01. The sequence continues at coordinate 5,537 of CAITSE010000347.1, read as the reverse complement.
AATTCTATGGTTGGATATTGCCCCCGGAAACCTCATTCCCTCCGACAGTACCCGGCAGTTTCTTACCCGTGTTACCACATCGCCGCACCCCTGGGGGTACGGACCTGACGATAATGCAAGGCCGCTGAGAGCCTCCGAAGTGCGGGACGCTCTTGGGCTTGAAAAAACACCTAATATTGTGCAGGAAAGGTCATCGAAACGCCCCGCTCCCAAGGGGCTTTATCCTTGGAAAGCAAACGCTCCCATTCCGATGGCGTGGTTGATGCTGGAGCTTACTACGGCGAATAAACCAATCCGTGAGGAACCAGAGTTCTGGGAGGCTGTACAGGCCAGGCTTCGGGAGGCGTCCGGGAAACTGAAATGGTGCCAGCGCACGTCAGAGGAGATCTCCAATCCTGAAAGTGCGGTGGGACGGACAAGGATCTACCGGGCGCTTTGTGCGGCCGCCCAGGCCAGAATTGTCCTCTTGGAAGCACCATCGGATATCCTCGCCGAATCCCGGCAGGAACAGGATAGCCGTAGCGACATGGGCACCGAAAACATCTCCAGCATTGAGCATTTGTTTCAACGTCTTAATCGCCAGGGAACACCATTGGCAGGCGAAGAACTCGCCTACTCCATGATTAAGGCCTATTGGCCGAAAGTCACCGATGTGGTTGAGGAAATTAAGACGTGCAGAGTTCCAGCATCTCGCCTGGTCAGCCTCGGAGTCCGGGCTGCACTCACCCAGCCAGAAGATAAAGGCTTGCGCGGACCGGTCAGCATTTCGGCTCTGAGACGAATTGCAGCTGCCCCGGTAGGCTCGGCGAAAGACGATACGATCTCAAAACAGCATGCTCAAATTTCGGACTTCTTTTTTGTCAAGAATCCCTCTTTTCGGTTGGTCGAAGCCTCCAATAAGGTGGAAGAATGGCTCAGTCTAGATCTAGAGAAAAAAAATCATGGTTTGCCGCCCGTGCTTGTCTCCAGTATTGCACGGGAATCCGATGAGACTTATCTGCTTCTGCTGTACTTCTCGGATCGGTGCAAACGGAATCCGGCAATGGAGGATCCTGAGTGGACCTCTGTCCTTCCAGGGCTGGTCACCTTGTTGAAATGGTTTTCGAATGACAGGGGCAAGGTGGTTAATAAGATTTTTGCGGAATGCCACGAGGGGATATGCTTGACCAAAATACGGTCTGCACTGGAAGCATCCATTAAAGAAGCATGGATGTGTCCAGTTCTCCATCCAGAAGAGGTTGACAAGTATCTTACTTTCAGTGAATTAGATATAGAAAAATGGCAGTGGGATACCCGGACGGAGGATCCGGCAATCCAACAAAACAGAGAAAAACGGTGGCATCCATTCCGCGGCCGGGTTGCCTGGAACAGGGAGATGCTGCTCTATGCCCAGCGGCAGTATTTGGCAAGGCGATTCAAAGACTACGACCCTGCCAACAAAAGCCTGTGGGCGGGACATAACCGGCCATGGGACTACGATCATCTCCACCCCCACACCTATTTCTATCATCAACAAGGCAAATACGCTGCATTCTGCCGCCAATGGGGAAACTGCATCGGAAACTTCCGCGCCTGGCCGTTTGAGCTGAATCGATCGGATCAGGCGTTGAGCCTGAAGGATAAACTTGCGGGGGGAGATGCCAATCTTTGCAAAGACAGCTTCGTCGACGGAGACGAAATTGCAGGATTCTCCCAAAAGGAAGTCGCGATGAATGATAAGATGGCTGCCAAGGATTTTGCCAAGGCCACTCGGTCCCGGCTTCTTCGCATTTACAGTGAATGGTACGAGAAGTCTGGAGTCGACAAGCTTCTTCCACCGCATCCGAAGTGAAACCATGATTGCGAAGACCCGAGCTTGGGGAATCTCAAGATGACCACCGTCGGCCAGATTGAACGGGCCACGCAGGACCGGGTGATCGCGCTGTTCCGGGACCGGCTTGGGTATGACTTCCTCGGCAACTGGGGTGACGATGAGATCGTCGCATCGGGAGAGCTGGAATGACTTACATAAAAAAGCTTTCGGAATCCAGGATTGTTTGCGCCCTGGCGGAAACCGTATGCCGGCGCGTGACGCGCAAGGTCATCCGGGAGCTTCAACGGATGGGGCCGGAAACCTGCGGCGGATCCTTGTTGTCCGGAGAAGACTCCGGCCTGAAGACGGTGTGGGATGAGATTTGCGTTCAGGTTCAAGGCGAAGAATCTTTTTCCTGGGGTGCCTACGAGACTACGGTTGCCTCTCTGGTGGATGGACTTGCCGAAGAGCTTTCCGACCTTGAGCGTGAGGCCGTGTGGTTGCAGACTCCGCAGGGCGAGGATTGGTATGTGGATGACGAGGATCAGCGAAATCCTTACCCGGTCAGCAACACGGACATCGAGGAGTACCTGCGCAAGCTCGTTCTTGACGCCGCCGCCGACTGGACTAACCCCCAAATCCGGACTTTCCTTGATCGTTGCTACGCTCAGGATTAAAGCCACCGTGTAATCGTCCGACAATTGTCCGATATGTGGCGCGAATCGTCCGATTCCGGCGAGAGGCTTCCCGTGAAGTCGTTTGCTATGTTCCCTCAATGCCTTATAATTATAAAGAAGGGTGCTTCCATGTCAGACCACGAAATCCAAATCTTGGAAAGCAAGTTCCCGGCCTTGTCCGGAGACGCGTTCGCGGCCGCCCGCAAACGGGCCTTGGATGCGGGATTGAGTGTGGTGGAAAGCTTCGGTAACACGCTTTACCGGATCGACCCCGATGGGAATCGCCAAACGGTGAAAACCCTTGAATGCCCCACGCCCGTGGTTCCCGGCACGAAGATCAAACTCTGGTGAGCGCGGGCACGCCACGGATGCGTATGTTTGCCGGGCCGAATGGCTCTGGCAAAAGTGAGCTCAAGAAGTACTTGTCTGCCCCACTGCTTGGTGTCTACCTCAACCCCGATGAGGTGGAAGACAAAATCCGGCAACATGGCTTTCTGGATTTTTCCGCATATCAGGTGACGCCTGCGGTGGCAGAGGTGTTGGAGTACTTTCAAAACTCCACCAGGCTGAAAAAGGGGATGGCGGATGGGCTGACCATGGACGGGAGCCGCCTGCGGTTTGGAGAGATCAAGGTAAACTCGTATTTTGCCGCCGTGGCGGTGGATTTTATCCAGCAGAAACTTCTGGAGAAAGGCGTGTCTTTCACGTTTGAAACGGTGATGTCGCATCCCAGCAAGGTGGACCTGCTGGAACAGGCGCAGAGGCTGGGATACCGTACGTACCTGTATTATGTCGCCACCGAAGATCCGGCCATCAACATTTCCCGCGTGCGCAACCGGGTGCAGCAGGGCGGTCACGATGTGCCGGAAGACCGGATCAGGTCCCGCTACCACGGCTCCCTTGACCTGTTGAATGCCGCCATTCGGCATACAAACCGCGCGTACATCTTTGACAATTCAAGCTTCAGCGAAACGAAGGACCACACCTGGATCGCCGAAATAACCGATGGTCGCGAGCTTGAATTGAAATGCAATCAGATCCCGGCATGGTTTAAACACTCGGTCATGGACAAAATCTCGAAAAGTGCATGACCTCCATCCTTCTGGCATTGTTGCAGAAAAGAAAGCCCGCGTCATGACCACCGTCGGCCAAATTGAACGGGCCACTCAGGACCGGGTGATCGCGCTGTTCCGGGACCGGCTGGGGTATGACTTCCTCGGCAACTGGGGCGACCGCGAGGGCAACCGGAACATCGAGGTGGAGCAGCTCCGTCTGTTCCTGTTCAATCAGGGCCATGACGCGGCGTTGATCAAGCGGACGCTGCATGCGTTTGGCAAGGTGGCCGACAATCAGACCCAGCACCTGTACGACCGCAACCGGGCGGTCTATGAATTGCTGCGCTACGGCGTGAAGGTGAAGACCGGCGTGGGCGAGGACACGAAAACGGTCTGGCTGGTGGACTGGAAACACCCGGAGCAGAACCTGTTCGCCATCGCCGAGGAGGTGACAGTCAAGGGCGCCGACGCCAAGGCCGCCGCGAAACGGCCGGACCTCGTGCTGTATGTGAACGGCATCGCCCTCGGCGTGCTGGAACTCAAGCGCTCGACGGTCTCGGTGTCCGAAGGCATCCGCCAGAACCTAGACAACCAGAAAAAGGAGTTCATCCAGCCGTTCTTCTCGACCATGCAGCTCGTGATGGCGGGTAATGACACCGAGGGGCTGCGCTACGGCACGATCGGGACGCCGGAGAAGTATTTCATGGCGTGGAAGGATGAGGCGGCGGACCTGCCGTCGGCGGGTGAGGCGAAGCTGACCCTCCTGGATCGGCACATTCTCCAACTTTGCGGCAAGGCGCGGCTGCTGGAGCTGATTCATGATTTTACGGTGTTCGATGCAGGCATCAAGAAGCTGTGCCGGCACAACCAGTATTTCGGTGTGCGTGCGTCGCAGGCCTTCATCCGCCGGCGCGAGGGTGGCATCATCTGGCACACCCAGGGAAGCGGCAAGAGCCTGACCATGGTCTGGCTGGCGAAGTGGATCCGGGAGCATGTGACCAATTCCCGGGTGCTGATCATCACCGACCGCACCGAGCTGGACGAACAGATCGAGAAGGTGTTCAAGGGGGTGAACGAGGAGATCTGCCGCACGAAAAGCGGCGAGGACCTGATCGGCCGGCTGAACGCCACGGAACCATGGCTGATCTGCTCGCTGGTCCACAAGTTCGGCGCGGGGGAGGGCGCGGAGAGTGACGTCGCCGGCTATGTCACGGAACTGAAACGCGCGCTGCCCCAGGATTTCCGGGCCAAGGGCGACCTGTATGTGTTCGTGGACGAGTGCCACCGGACGCAGTCGGGGGACCTGCACAAGGCGATGAAGATGATCCTGCCGGGGGCGGTCTTCATCGGCTTCACCGGCACGCCGCTGCTGAAGGCGGACAGGCAGCGGAGCATCGAGGTCTTCGGCCGCTACATCCACACCTACAAGTACGACGAGGCGGTGAAGGACCGGGTGGTGCTGGACCTGCGCTATGAGGCGCGGGACATTGACCAGAACCTGACGTCGGAAGAGAAGGTAGACCAGTGGTTTGCGGCGAAGACCAAGGGGCTGACCGCCGTGGCCAAGGCCAAGCTCAAGCAGCGCTGGGGCACGATGCAGCGGGTGCTGTCGAGCCAGTCGCGCCTGCAGAGCATCGTCAATGACCTGTTGCTCGACATGAACACCCGGCCGCGGCTGATGGACGGGCGCGGGAACGCCATGCTGGTCGCCGGCAGCATCTATGAGGCGTGCAAGTTCTACGAGCTGTTCGCCAAGACGGAACTGGCCGGCAAATGCGCCATCGTCACCAGCTACCAGCCATCGCTGACGGACACCAAGGGCGAGACCACCGGCGAGGGGGACACCGACAACCTGCAGAAGTACGGCATCTACCAGAAGATGCTGGCCGACTGGTTCAACGAACCGGCCGAGACGGCGGTCAACAAGGCCGAAGAGTTCGAGAAGCAGGCCAAGAAGAAGTTCATCGAGGAACCGGGGCAGTTGAAGCTGCTGATCGTGGTGGACAAGCTGCT
>CAITSE010000346.1 GCA_903894975.1 uncultured Lentisphaerota bacterium | reverse complement strand
GTTCTCATTAACCATGGCCCATGCCGTCGAATGCCAGTCCTTGAATCGAAGGTAACCATCAACTGGAGAGCCGGATGCGGGAAATCCGCCAGTCCGGTTCGGAGGGAGGGGTAGGGCGAAAGCCTTATCCCTACCCCTATCTCACGGCCGCCCCGCCGGGGCTCCAATCCACACGGACTCCGCTCCCACTCTCTGCGTTTCATGAATAATTCAGGCTAAACTAACTCCGGAGAAAACCCATGCCTTCCATCCGCAAATCCCGCATCCCGTCAGGCGCCGGTCTCCTGGCCGCGCTCCTGTTCCTGACCGCCTCCGGAAGCTGCCTCGCACAGGCGGCGGAAACCGGCGCGGCCATCGCCCCGAAATTTTTGGTTGACGTGACCTCCCCGGACGCCATCAAACAAATCCGGCCGAACTATGGCGACCCGGTCTATACGGTGGATAAAACCGGCATTGCGGTGAGCCTGCCCGCCGCCCGCGCCAACTTTCCCGGCATTCAGATCATCCCGGCGACCGGGGACGCTTGGGACCTCACCCCGTTCGGTCATATCGAGGCGAAGATCGTCAATACCGGAAGCACGATCTTCCGCATCACCATGCGGGTGGACAGTCCGGTCGCGAACGGCGTTGTGTCAAACACCGAGGTGATCGGCGTGAAGCCGGGCGAGAGCAAAATCCTCAAAGTCATCTTTGGCTACAATTTCGGGTTCCATCCTGGCAATCAGGCGGTTAACTCTTCCAAGATCACGCAGATCATTCTGTTCCTGGCCAAGTCGGATCAGGTCCAGTCGTTCCGGGTCGAAGACCTCCAAGGCGCCGGCCCCGCGGGAGAAAAGCCGCCGTTCAATCCGGATTATGTCGTGACCAAGCCGGAGCGCGGAATCATTCTGGGCAAAGGCATGGCGTTCGATCCGGCGAAGCAGGTGGTGGCAACCGGCGCGAAAGTCGCTGCGGCCGCCGATGGCGCCCTGGCGGTGACCCTGGCTGGCGGCAAGGAGGAATCGCTCCGCTTCAAGCCGGCCATGGGCGCGTGGAATTTAAACGACGCCAACCAGATCCGGGTGACCTTCAAGAACACCGGCGCGGCCCCGGTGACCCCGACCGTTGTCGTCGGTCCGAACAAAGTTTCCGCCCCGGCGCCCGTCGCCCCCGGCGCGGAAACGGAGGTCACGGTCTCCTTCATCCCCGACGTCGTCCCGCGCTTCTCCAGCGAACCGGTCCTGGTCAACGGCGCCCCGGCATTGCCTGGAACCGGCACGAAGTTTGAAAGCAACAAGGCGAAGGAATTCAACGTCCTCTTCGACAGCACGCCCGGAGCCAAAGGCCTCCTCATCACCTCCATCATCGCCGATGCGGCCATTGCGGACATTCCCGACTGGCTCGGCAAGCGGCCTCCCGTCGAGGGCGACTGGGTGCAAACCTTCACCGAAGAGTTCGACGGGCCGACTCTCGACTACAACAAGTGGAACATCTACGGCAACAACTTCTGGGATAAACGGACCCACTTCAGCAAGGACAACGCCATCCTCAAGGATGGGAAAATGATCTTTCGCTACGAAAAGAAGACCGGCTTCCACAATGACGATCCCAACGACTTTCAGGCCGACCACCGGCAGACCGATTATGTCTGCGGATTCCTCAACACCTACGGCAAGTTCACCCAGCGCTACGGCTACTTCGAGGCGCGCATGAAACTGCCCACCGCCCCCGGCCTCTGGCCCGCCCTCTGGCTCATGCCGGACCGCGGCCGGAACAGCCGCTCCCGGCACCGGCCGGCAGGAGGGGGTCGACACCGGCGTCGGCGGCATGGAATTCGACATCATGGAATTCCTCTCCGGCTGGGGGCCCTATCGGTTCAATATCGCCTGCCACTGGGATGGTTATGGCAAGGAACACAAGGCCGTCGGTTCGCAGAACATCTATGTCCGCACGGACAAGGAGGGGTACATCACCACCGGCCTGCTGTGGACGCCGGGCCTGGCGGTGATCTACAACAACGGCAAGGAGGCCTTGCGCTGGGAAAACCCGCGGGTCAGCGACCTGCAGGAATACATCATGTTCGACATGGTTTCCGGCGGCTGGGACAACCCGCCTCTGGACGATGCCAAGTTGCCGGATGATTTCATCATCGACTACGTCCGCGTCTGGCAGCGGAAGGACCTTGCTACCCCCGAGGACGGCCCCAAACCCAACAAGGGAATTCCCAACGAACGGAATAACTAAGACGTTATCCGCAACGAGCTCGTCCACCTGCGGCCAACAGACGGGCGATTCATTTACGGATAAGCGCTAACCTGCGTTCTTCATGACTTCGTCTCTTCTCGGCATTTTCCCGTCACGTCAGAACCGCGCGGGTAACCAAACGGACTCTTGATCTTAAATCTTGCGACCGGGAAAGTCCGCTTACTGACGTGCGCGGTTCTGATGGAAAAATGCCGAGAGAAACACGAAATCATGACGTTAGATTGACCGTCTCATGAACAGGTCCGGCTAAACTCTGGAAAAAACCCCATGCATTCCCTCCGCAAATTCCGCATCCCGTCAGGCGCTGGCCTCCTGGCCGCGCTCCTGTTTCTGACCGTCTCTGGAAGTTGCCTCGCACAGGCGGCGGAAACGGGTGCGGCCGTCGCCCCGAAACCCTTGATCGACTTGACCTCGCCGGACGCCATCAAGCAAATCAAACCGAACTATGGCGATCCGGTCTATACGGTGGACACGACCGGCATCACGGTGAAACTGCCCGCCGCCCGCGCCAACTATCCCGGCATCCAAATCAGTCCGGCGACCGGGGACACCTGGGATCTCTCCCCCTACGGCCACATCGAGGCGAAAATCACCAACACGGGCGGCAAGCCCATCCGCTTCACCATGGCGTTGAACGGGGTCAGCAAAGGCGCGCCGACGCAAAATACCGAGATCATCGGCGTGAAGCCGGGCGAAAGCAAAGTCCTCAAAGTCATCTTCGGCTATGCGTGGGGCTACCACCCGACGGCGGCGATTGAATCGGCCAAGGTCGGAAAACTCATCCTGTTCCTGGCCAAGACGACGGAGGATCAGTCCTTCCGCATCGAGGGGCTGCAAGCCGCGGGCGCCGTCGGGGAGCAACCGCCGTTCAGTCCGGATGCGGTGGTGGCCATCCCCAAGAACGGCGTGATCCTAGGCCAGGGCGTGACGTTCGATCCGGCCAAGCAGGTAATCGCCAACGGGGCGAAAGTCGCCGCCGGCCCCAATGGCGCGCTCGCCGTGAATTTTGCGGGCGGCAAGACCGAGACGATCAAAATCAAGCCGGCCATGGGCGTCTGGAATTTGACCCAGGCCAACCAGATCCGGGTGACCTTCAAAAACCTCGGCGACACCCCGGCGACCCCGGCCGTGGCCATCGGCCCGAACACGGTGCCCGTAAAAACGCCCCTCGCCCCCGGAGCCGAGGCGGAAATCGCGCTGTCTTTTATCCCGGAAGTCTCCGGCGTCGGGATTGGCGCCAAGGACATCAAAGTCGGCATAAACGGAGTCCTGCCGGGAACCGGCACGGATCTTGAAAGTGAAAAGGTCAAGGAGTTCAGCATCCTCTCCGACGCGACGCCCGGGGCCAAAAGCCTGCTTATCACCTCCATCATCGCCGATGTGGCGTTGGCGGACCTCCCCGCCTGGCTCGGCAAGCGGCCGCCCGTCGAGGGCGACTGGGTCCAGACTTTCACCGAAGAGTTTGACGGGCCCGCGGTTGATTACAGCAAATGGAACATCTACGCCAGGAACTTCTGGGACAAGCGGACCCACTTCAGCAAGGACAACCTCATCCTGAAAGACGGGAAAGCCATCCTGCGCTATGAAAAGAAGACCGGCTTCCACAATGACGACCCCACTGACAAGGAAACCGTCGGCCAGACTGACTACGCCTGCGGCTTCCTCAACACCTACGGCAAGTGGACGCAGCGCTACGGCTACTTCGAGTCCCGGGTGAAACTGCCGACGGCCCCCGGCCTCTGGCCCGCCTTCTGGCTCATGCCAGACCGCGGCAAGGGGTCCTCCTACAAGGGCCATTATCGTGTCGGCACGGCGCTGCAACCGGGTGTCGATACCGGCAACGGCGGCATGGAGTTCGACATCGTGGAATCCCTCTCCGGCTGGGGCCCCTACCGCTACAACATCGCCATGCTCTGGGACGGGTACGGCAAGGGTGGCAAACAGCTCGGTTCCACCAAGATCTATATTCGCCCGGACAAGGAGGGGTACATCACCTCCGGCCTGCTCTGGACGCCCGGCTCGGCGATCTACTACTGCAACGGCAAGGAAGTCCTCCGCTGGGAAAACGAACGGATCAGCGACCTGCAGGAATACATCATGTTCGACGTGGTCACCGGCGGCTGGGACAAGACCCTGCCCCAGATCGACGATGCCAAGCTGCCGGAGGACTTCATCATCGACTACGTCCGCGTCTGGCAGCGCAAAGACCTCGCCACCCCCGAGGACGGCCCCAAGCCGAACAAGGCAGACCCGAGGGAAACCAAGAACTAGCTCTGGCACCGTTGCCGGGGAAGCCGGGAACCAAGGGAAACTGGCGTGGTCAGAGAAAGCAGGGATTTCCCCCGCCTGAAACCGGCCTCCAAACGAAGAGGAAGAGTCACGATGAACGCTTTCAAAATGATGTGTCTGGCGGGAGTTGTCATCGGCGGAATTTCATTCGCCACGGCCGCCGCGGAGAAAAAGGTCGAATCCAAAGATCCGCCTGCGACGATCGTCAACGGGGATGAACGGAAAATCTCCGACCAGGGAACTGTGCTGGGAAAGGTCGCCCAGGTCGGCAGGGATTTCGTCGAGGTCACGTCTGAGAGCGGGAAGACGGCCCGTTACGTCGCGCCGTGGAAAGGCGGAGCGAAGGGCGGTCCGGACAAGGAGATCCTGACGGTCTTCGCGAAACTGAAGGTCGACGATCCCGTCAAGATCGAATGGTTCGTGAATGACCACATCCGCATCAAGAAGATCGAGCCGCTGGGCAATGCGGAAAAGAGTGCCAAAAAGAAATAAGGGCTCCGCAATCTCCCTCCCGGAGCGAGTCTGCACTCTCCGGGAACCCTGTCGTCACTCCCTTGCCGGTTTTGAGCCGGCAGGGGAGTTTTCTTTTCCCGCGGGTTTCAGGCAACCCAGTTTTACGAGAAAGCGGTCGATCTTTTCGGCGACGTCCCAGAAGAGTTCGTTCGGGTCATCCTTTTTCTCCTGAAAATTGAAAAACCCGTGGTCTTTTCCTTCGTACGCGACCAATTCGCACGAATTTCCCGCATCCTTCATCAACCGGCAGACCCGTTCCGAGTTTTCAAAGGGGATCGTATGGTCGGCCGTGCCGTGAAAGATCAGGGTCGGCGGCAGGCCGCTCCGGATGTGATGGGCGGGTGAAAAATCCCGCGGGTCCAGGTTCAGCCCGCGCAGCACGTTGGCGAGCGGCGCAAACCCGGTCTCAGTGGTATCCAGCAGGGGATTGAACAGAACCAGGGCGGAGGGCTTGCAACTGACATCCGGGTTCTCGCCCGGTTCGTTGAACCCTTCCAGGGTCACCGTGCATGCCGCCAGGTGTCCTCCGGCGGAACCGCCGCCGGCCAGGATCCGGTCCGGATCGATGCCCAACTCCGTGGCATGAATCCGCACCCAGCGCAGGACCGACTTCGCGTTCCGGATGCATTCCGCCTGGGTCGTTTTCCCGGGCTTTAAACGGTACTCGGCCGAGATCGCAGCCATGCCGCGGGAGGCCAGGTACCGGCTCAGCGGAAAGAACTGGTCGGGAGCCCCGCCGCCGCCATGGAACAGCACTAGGACCGGGAGGCTGCGGTCCCGGGGCGCCTTCGGTTCGAAACAAAAAAGCGGCAGAGCGCCGTTGACGACGATTTTATACATGACCTCGCGGCAGGTCACGCGACTGTCGATCTCCGTCCAGGAAGGAACGTCCTGAGCTGAAACCAAAGGCATCGCAAGCAGAAAACCGCAAAAACCGGGGAGAAATTTCATTATGACGACTCCGACTTGACGCGGCCGGGCATGCCGGGGCTCCGCAACGGTTGCGGGGAATGTGATGGCGGCGGGAATGAATGCAACCGACCGACTCTTGACGCGTCCCCCGCCCCGGTTTTGTTTTAAGCAATCCGGCGGTTCCCGAACCCTCCGCAATCGGTCTTATCGGATTGGGCGCGGCGGTTGTGGGCCTTCGCAGAAGGAACCGAATGAAGGCGGTGTGACGGTGGGGTGGGAAAGGGGAACGACACCGCTTCGCCACGGGTGTGCCGGCTGGCCAAACTTGTTTGGACGCGTTATACTCCCGGGACCGTAAAACGGCCACCACGCCTCCGGCAACCGCGGGAGCCCTCGCCCCATGTCCGTTACCGCCACCACCGCCTATCCCTTCGGCGCCGTCTATCTGCTGGAACAGGGGCGATCTTTCGCCGAGATGGAACGTGATCTCGACATCATGCGCAGCCAGGGCTACAACCTGGTCACCGTTTGGCCTGTTGCCAATGCCTGGCTCGCCGCACACCCCGACGAGTTCCGCTTCGAGGACACCCGCCGCCTGCTCGACCTGATCCACGCCCGCGGCATGAAGGCCATCCTCCAACTCATTGGCCAGAACCAAAGCCAGGAATACCTGCCCGACTGCCTGATGAAACCGGAGATGCGCGTAGTCGATCCGCGCGCCACCGGCAGCCGCCAGACTTGGCATAATTGTTTCTGGGCAAATCTGAACCATCCGGAGGTAGACGCCGCGGTCCGCCGCTACCTGGGCGCGGCCATCACCGCACTCAAGGATCATCCGGCCCTCGTTGCCTGGGACCTGTTCAACGAAGCCCATCTCCGCACCGACGATCCCTGGACCATCGCCCTGTATCGCGACTGGCTCCAGGAGAAATACGGCTCGATCGAAAATCTCAACACCCGCTGGTACCGGCGCTACCGCGATTTCGCCGGCATCGACCCGGCCGACCGCAACGCGCCGTACAGCGTCTGGAGCAGCATCCTGCCGTCCGTCGAGTATGAGCAGTTCCGCTCCGAAATCCTCACCGCGGTCTGCGCCCGCTGGGTGCGCTACGCCAAGGAATTCGACCCCGTCCATCCCATGCTCATCGACGGCACGTCCGGCCAGCTTCTCGAGGGGGACGTCACCGGCCGCAACAACGACGAATACGCCACCGCGGAAACCTGCGACATTTTCGGCGGCACCTACTACCCCAAGAGCTGGGGCCGGAACCTGACCGACCAGCCGTGGGTGCTCTCACTGTACTACCTCTGTTCCGCCACCGCGGCGCGCCGGGCCGGCAAGCCGTTCTGGATCACGGAACTGCAGACCCACACCCAGTCCGCGCTCACTCCCGGTTCCGAGGTCGCGCCGGCGGAACTGGCCGCCTGGATCTGGATGGGCATCGCCGAGGGCGCCAACGCCTTTCAGCTCTGGCGGCAGCGCCCGTTCCTGCACGGTTACCAGTCCACCGGCCGCGGTCTGACCACGCTCGACGGCACCCCCGGCCCGCGCGCCGCCGCGGTCACGGAACTGGTCCGCGAACTCCGCCGGCACGAAGCGCTCATCACCGCGGCCCGCCCCGTGCCGCCCACGGTGAAGATCCTCTTCTCCTACCGCTCGCGCCTGATCCACGACTGCTTCCAGAACTGGTCCGGCAGCACCCATCCCGACGCGCTCAAGGGCTGGTACCGCGCCTTCTGGTCGCTGGGCATTCCCACCGAACCCGCCGACCTGGCGCGGCTGACCGAGGCCGACTTGAAAACGCCGGTCCTCGTTCTGCCCTCCGTGCTCTCCCTCGCTGATGACCAAATCGTCTGGCTCCGGCGTTATGTCGAACAGGGCGGCAGCCTCATCGCCGACGCACGCCTCAACACCGTGGACGACTTCGGCGTGGTCCGCGCCGAAGGTCCGCCGGGAACAGTGTTACAGGAAGTCTTCGGCTGCCGCGAACGGGACACCGCCGGCCCTGTCGAGTTCACCTTTGCCGGAGAAACCGTCACCGGCGCCTATCTCACCCAGCAGCTTGAACTGCTCCCCGGCGCCGAGGCCCTCGCCAGCACTGCCGACGGCCGACCCATGCTGGTACACCACCACTTCGACCGGGGACGCACCTTTTACTTCGCCGCGCACATGGGGCAAACCTTCCAGAAGGGGCTCCCGCCGAAACTGTGCGCCTTCCTGCGCGACGTCTGCCGCGAAGCCGCACCCGAGGGTTTCGAGGCGGAGCTTTCCGGCCCGGCCCACGTCCGCATCCACGCCGTCGCGGACGGACGGCGTCTGGCCTATCTCATCCCGTTCGGCCCGGAGCCAGTCGCCGTCACCCTGAGCGGCCTGGGCAAGACCCGCGCCGCCACCGTGCTTGCCGACGGCCGGACCCTGGACGTCCGCAACGGCCGCCTCTCCCTGACCCTAGCCCCCGGCGGTGTGACGCTGTTAGCCTGGTAAACCACCAATTCATTCATTTTAAACCGCTAACGCACGCTAACGTTCGCTAAAAAACACCGTCCCGTCAGCGTTACGTTAGCGTGCGTTAGCGGTTCAAAAAACGATCCTATGAACACATTTCTTTACACCATCCTGCCCACCCGCGTCCGGCGGAATTATCTTGGCGGCGCCATGATCGAGGCGCGCGAGGGCGTTCCTGTGCCGCAGGACTCGAACCGGCCCGAGGATTGGATCGCCTCCACCGTCCGCGCCGTCAATCCGGGGCAGTATCCGGTGGCGGACGAGGGGCTGACCCGCGTCCAGACTCCGGACGGACGCATCACGTTCCTGCAGAACTTGATCGCGGCGGATCCCGCCGGCATGCTCGGGGAACGGCACGTCCGGCGCTTCGGCCGGGACCTGGGCTTCCTCGCCAAGTTTCTGGACTCCGCCATCCGCCTGCACGTCCAGGCCCATCCCACCGCGGCCTTTGCCCGGCAGCACCTGGGCTCGCCCTACGGCAAGCTTGAAACGTATGTCATCCTCGCCGTGCGCCCCGGCGTCGAACCCTATCTCCGGCTCGGGTTCCAGCGTGCGCCGTCGCGCGAGGAATGGCGCCGGATCGTCGAAACCCAGGACATCGCCGCCATGGACGCCTGCTTCGACCGCGTCCCGCTCCGGGTCGGCGACGTCTGGCTCGTCCCCGGCGGCATGCCCCACGCCATCGGCGAAGGCGTGCTCATGCTCGAGGTCATGGAACCCACGGATCTCGTGGTCCGCTGCGAATTCGAACGCGAAGGAATCGTCGTCCCGCCGGCGGCCCGGTTCATGGGGCGCGGCCTGGAATTCTGCCTGGACATCTTCGAGTACGCCTCGCGCAGCGTGGCGCAGATCGCCCGCGAGTGCCGCATCGCGCCGGTCGTGGAACGGGAAGAAAACGGCTGCCGCGTGGACCGGCTAGTCGGCCCGGCGCAAACCGGCTGCTTCGAGGTCCGCCGCGTCACACTAGCCGCAGACACCGCCGCGGATCTTCCCGGCGACGGGCGCATCCGGTTCTTCCTGGTCGAACATGGCGCGGTGGAAACGACAGGCGCCGGCCCTGCCCAAAGCTTCGGCAAGCTCGCGGTTTTCCTTGCTCCCGCGGCCATGCCCAGCCTGCGGCTCCGAGCCGCCGGCAACGCCCCGGCCGCGGTACTCCAGATTACGCCGCCGGGGTGAAAAAGGTCTGTGGTCCGTGGTCTGTGGGCTTGTGGGGGGAAGACGCACAAGGGGAGGGGAGACCCGATTTCGTCGCCAACGGCGACGCACATGTCCAGCCCAGGGTTGAAAACCCTGGTATAAGATGAGAGCCCCTGATTTGCACCATGCAGGGCATGCGCGTCAACTTAATAACCATTACTTATTCTGATCAAGATGATTAAATTGTTTTCACGATCTGCTGCGACTTCTGTGGCTTTCAGGTTTGGACATGATCCTAGCGCCTTTGCGGTCCCGGTCCCGTACGGGACGATGGGGGAACCAATCCTTAAGTTTACGCGCATGCCTGCAGGGGTGCCACAGAATCAGGCAAGTCCCAAGCCCATCACTCTTGCCGCCAGGAACTGGTGCGTCCCCTCCAGGGACGAAGGCCGGCGGTCTTTGATTTCCCAGGGGCGCACGCGCCCCTGGGCTGGACATGTGTGTCCCCCTTGGGGACACCATCGCCCATGTCTCCCCCCACCCGTCTCCACCGCCCGCCGTCACATTTTTCCCATCGGCCACATAGAAACGTACCTGTCCCCAAGGCGTGTCCCCAAGGCGAAATTCCGGCAAAGACAACGTGCTTCCACATAACGGCTTGCTTTCCAACATGCCGCCGGGTATGGTTTTCCGGCAAAGACTGAAAAACCGTTGAATAACAAGTTCGGCAGAAATAATGAATACCACATCGAGAGAGGCTGAATTCTTCCACGCTGTTGCAAGTCGCCAGATACCGCGAATTCGGGTGGCAGCTATCGTGATTCGCAACGGCCAGCTTCTTGTTCAAAGGCCAACAGATGACGCCCATGCCTGCTACGCCTTAATCGGCGGCGAGTATGAGGTTGGAGACACTTTCGAGAGCAGGATTAAATTAGAATTTGAAGAGGAGACTACCGCAAAGGTTCTGTCCTCAAAATATCTGTTTGTGGTCGAGAACCGGTTCATGCACTCCGGCCAGCTCATTCAGGCACTGGAACACTATCTTGAGGTTGATATCGATACCACCGAAGTGACCAGTAAAGAGCCTCATCTTTCTCAACATTGGCTACCGCTTGCCAAGCTGCTCGAATATGACCTCCGGCCTACGATTGTCCGCGATCTGATTTATTCAGGATCCTATCTCGAGGCAAAGCACTTGTCCGTAGAAGTAAAATGAAAGAGCCCGGCATGAGGGAGCGGCATCGCCCGCCCCGCCTCCGTCTCCCAATCCCCTTCTTCGCCTCTTCCCCCCACAGGCCACAGGCCCACAGACCACAGACCTCTCCCTCCCCCGTCACTGCAACGACGCCGCGTGGCCATCGGCGTAGATGACGTTCTTGGTGTTACCGCCGGTGGCGGGGTGGACGTTTTCGTAGTCGTACATCAGCGCGACCCGCTCCGATCGGATCTGGAACTGCATGAAAGACGTCCCACGGATGACGCTGTCGATCAACTGGTTGTTGTAGGTATAATTCCATTCGTAACTGGAGCCTTCTTTTTCAAAATAACCCAGGTTCTCCTGGGGACATTTGAAGACTTTGGTGGAACCCTGCAAATCCAGGACGTCGCAGATGCGCGGCAGGAGATTTTCCGGGTCGATGGGCGCAGTCGGCTGTCGCTCCGCGGAAGGCATCCGCGAGCTGTTTCCGTCCGCATACGCGGCCACGGCCAGGCCGAGTTGCCGGAGATTGCCGATGCAACTCGCGGTCTGGGCCTTGCTCCGGGCCTTACCCAGCACGGGCGACAGCAGTCCGGCCAAAATGCAGATGATGGCGATGACCACCAACAGTTCGATCAGCGTAAAGCTGCAAAGATGAAAGGGTTTCGGTTTCATTTGCCCGATCCTTTGGCGTTTCCGGCAGCACGGTTCTGGGTGGAAGCACCGCCGCTGGGGTTGTTCCCCTGACTCTTCATCCTTTGCAGCCGACGCTGGTCACGCTCCACGCGCTGTTCGGGGGTGGAATTTTTCAGCCGCGAGACCATCCGGGTTTGCATCTGTTCCTGCATCCGGGCCTGGACCGCGGGATCTTTCATCAGTTCTTCCATCTTCGCCCGGCGTTCTTCGGGTGGCAGCTTGCGGATTTCCTCCATCTGCTTGCGGTTTTTTTCGAACTGGGCGCGTTCCTCGGGGGTCATGGTCGCTTCCATGGCCTCGATCTGTTTGTCCATTTCGGCCTGACGTTCGGGCGTCATCGGCTCCCGCGGACCGCCGTCCGGCGGCGGACCGCGGCGTTCGTCAATCGGCGCTTCCCCGGCGACCGGCGGACCGCCGCGGCGGTTGCCGCCACCGTTGCCGCGCAACACATAAAGACGATTCCATTTCATGCCCAGCTCACCGGCCAGAACCTTGACGGCCTCGGGCAAGGTCACCTTGTCGAGCTTGAAAGAAAGCTTCTCCGCGACCCCGTCCTGCACCACCACAATGGCGCGGGAGACCCGGCTCAGGGCCAGGGCGACAAAATCGGCGTCTTTCTGCTCCACCTCCATCGTAACCGGACGGTTCGCGCCGGGCGCAGTGCTGGCAAACATGCCGCCACCACCGCCGCCGCCCATGGGCCCACGGCCCCGGTTCTGCCAGCTTTTCCAGCCGCTTTGCTCCGCCGTGCCGGTTCCCCGGATCGCCGCCCGCAGACGACGCAGCGAGGCGGAGTCGGCATACACCGGATACACGGCGTTCCAGCGGCAGGGAAGCTGGGTGGAAAGGATTTCCAGAACCTCTTCAAGCGGCATGTCCTCCACCGTAAGCGTCACCTTGCCGGCCAGATCCTTGGAAGCGTCAATCTTCTCCCAGGTCTGCCAGCGGATGGTGCTGAGCACGGACGCAATATCCGCATCCCGCACGTCCAGCGTCACCAGGCAGCGGTGGGCGCGGAGCGCGGCGCGGCTAAACACCACCACCGCCAACCCGACGACCAGAAGTGTGACCAGGCGAAGCGCCCGCTGGGCCGGAGCGAGCGGGATGCCTTCCGGTTTTTTGGCTTTTTTCTTACGCCAGGAAGGAGTTGCATTCATGTGGGCGCCCTTTGCGAGCTTCGGGTCGGGATAGGGGTTCGGGGTTCAGGGGTCGGGGTTCGGGGTTCAGGAAAGAGGATGCGGGCATTTTTTGATTTTTGATTTCCTGAACCCTGAACCCTGCCGACTTCCGCCCCCGTTCACGAGGGGCAGGTATGGAGCAAGTGAATAAACCTAAAACGGCCGGCGGCGACTTTTATTGTGTTCGTTGTGGTGACATAACCAGTAGCCCGGGTAAGCCGACCGCAAAGATGGTATAGCACCACAAACTTGGTTCCGGCTTGACCGGGCTAGGGCTTCGGCGGCGGGAGATAGACCCATTCGGCGGCGCCCGCCTGGGTGTCGAGAAAGACTCCGCCGGCGCGATCGGTCACGACGCGACGAAGGCGCCGGCCGTCCAGGAACGGCTGCGCCGCGTTGGGGGCGAAATAAGGTTCGCAAGGGCCGCCGGCTTCCGGCATGCGGTACAGCATGCCGTTCCAGGTCAGCCACACCCGGCCCTGCCCGTCACGGACCAGGGATTCCGGCGTGGCCGTGACGCAACCAGAAGGCACGGCAACCGGCGGCGGCGCCGCCGGCTTAGCGGATGCCGGACGCTCCTTTTCCAACAGTTCCTTCCAACTCTTGTCTTCCTGGAAACAAAAGACCCGACCGGTGCGATAGGTCAGCATCGGGCGTCCGGTCGAATCAAACCCGGGTGGCCCCGCCAAGCTGTCCAGGGTGCGGAATTCCTGCCCGGCCACGGAACCCAGGCGCCAGATCTGCCATTCCTTGCCGTCATGGATGCGAATCGAGCGCGAATCGGTGACGGTCACGGTCCGGGAGCCATTGGCCAGGGTCTCGGCAAAGGGCAGTGTCACCAGGGCGCCGCCATCTTCCGGCTGGCCCACGCGCAAGGCTTCGTTCGGCGCCCGTTCCGCCAGAACGGCGCGGAGAAAGTTTTCATCCCAGCGCCGGGAATCGCCGTACCGGCGCCAGACCCCGCCGGCGGGATCAAAGACCAGGACGGCATTGCTGGTTTCGGCCAGGCACCAGATGCGGCCGCGGGAATCAAAGGCCGTAAAAAAGGCGCTGTTGAGCCGTTCCCCGTCCGGCGGCGCCTGATCTTGCCAGGCGGAGCCGGTCCAGGATTGGAGTGTCACCCGGCCGGCCGGCCCGCCGACGCGCCAGATCCGGCCGGCGCCATCCCGGAACAGCCGTCCCGGCGCGGTGAACACCTGAACGTCCGCGACCGGCGCCCGGGCGATGGCCGCCCCGCCGGCGAGGGAAAAGGCGCCGCGAAAATCCAGGGTGGAGAGGAAAAGAATGCGCCCGTCCGGCAGCTTGAAAATACGGTTGGCGGCGGAGGCTGGCACCCCCTGGCGCCAGCCCAGGCTGACGGCCGTGTCCGTGCCGTCCGGGAGAAGGCGCACGTCCGGAGTGAAGCCGGCGAGCCAGAGGCACCCCTCCGTGCGCGCCACCCAGAACGGCCGGGGATCCGCGCCGGTGGTCACATTATCCAACTGCGTCACCTGCCGCCATTCGCCGGCACGGCAGCTCCAGACCTGACCGCTGCGGGTGACCGTCACGGTCTCGGCCGCACCCCCGCCGGCGCCCGGCAGGGAGCGCAGCCACAGGAAGCCCTGCTGCAACTGCAAGGGATGCACCGGCGCCAAGACGGCGAGGCGCGACTCGGTGTCAATCTCATAGAGGTCTGAACGCCCCAGCACGGCCAACAGAGTCCGGCCATCTTTGAGTGCGGCGAATTGGACGGCGGTGTTGTCGGGAAGCCCCGGCATGTCCGGGATCGGCGTGAACGCGCCCGCCTCCCAGACCAGGAAGCCGATGGGGCCGCGGTTGCGCCGGTCGCCGGCAGACTCGACCCAAAACCAGACCCGCCCCTGGCCGTCCCTGGCCGCCATCACGCCCGCCGGCCGGCCATCGTCGTTGTGGGTCTCCAAACCCTGTCCGGCGGGAATTGTGTAGGCAATGGCGGGCGCATCGTCAGCCGCGGTGCGAGCGAGAATTTCCGGACCGTTTCCGGTGATCCAAACCCGGCCGTCAAACTCCCACACCCGTGGCTGGGCAGGCAGCTTGCCGTCAAAGCGGAAAACGAGGGATTTTTCGTCGCCGCGATGGCGAGTGACCATGGCCGGCGGCGTGCCGTTCGCCTTCTGCCAGAGTGCGAGCACCGCGCCGCCATCGCCGCGGACGAGCTGCTTCAAAACCAAGTCCGGCGCCGGCAGAGTCAGGGCGGACGCCGGCACGGAGGTCCAGCCTGCGCCGCTCCACCAGGCCAGGCCCAGGTCCGTGACCGCCCAGACCCGGCCAGTGTCATCCTGCGCCGCGTCGCGGACGGTCGGCGCCAGCACCCGGATCACGCGCGGCAATTCCGGCGCCGCCGCGGCGGCCGCCTCCGCCGCACCGGCGGAAAACGCCCGCCCGCCCGCAAGCAAACCCAACCCCAAAACAACCGCGGAAAAAATCCGCGCCATACACCGTTTCATGCGTCATCCATTTCCAGGTTGCCGGCGCGGCGGCCTGCCGCGCCCGGATAAAAAGGTCAGACCCGCAATATAGCGGTGCGGTTGCGGGCCTGCGGCAAAAGCGCGCCGCCGAGTTGGGGAATGGGACCTATGGGACGCATGGGACTTATGGGACGGATGGGACGGCGGCGCGAATTGAGTTCCCCTGCACTGATGCGAAGCATCTTTGGAGTGCGGTGGCTCGACACCGCTTTCCCCGGCGGCGGAGCCGCCTGTCCCACGCATTGCCAATTCCCGCGCCCAGGCCGAAAGATGGCGGAGCCGTTACGCGTGAGGCCGGTTCCACCGGCGGGAAAAAGCGGCGTCAAGCCGCCGGCACTCCAAAGCGGCGCTGACGCCGCAATCCATACAGAGAATCCGTGGTTCAATCATGCGTACCGCTTCTTATGTTAGCGAATATGGGGCGCTGCCCCGGGCTGGTATGTCGCGCCCCGCTGGGGCTTCTGCGTGACCTCTACGCCCGAGGGCATGCGGCAAGACGCCACGGGACGCGGGTATCATACACCCCGTGATTGTTCCATTAATTTCGTAATTCTCGCCTCCACCACAGTACCGATACCGATAAGCGCATTGTGATGGTTTTCACACACAAGCCAATCAAAATGCTTCTGCACAAGATAGTACTCGAACCCGTAGCATTCTCCAACAATCCGCGAGACCGACTCCGCGTTTGATTCATAGACTGGATACCGCTTTCCTGATTTCGTCGTTAATGTTTGCCATGCTTCACGGTCCACATCTTCTTGACCGGCTTTATGATCTGTAAGAAATACTATCCCCCACCACAGCGGGAAAGACAAGCGTCCATGCAACCTCCATCTTTGCGATCTTTGCGTTCTTTTGCGGCAAAAACCCGAACGTTTTCGTGCCCTTTCGCGGTTTTTCGCGGGCAAAATTCGTAGTGCCAGAATCCACCCTTTGCGCCTTTGCGACTTCTGTTAAAAAACAGATTCGCGTTACCGCCCGCCCCGAAAAAACTCCGCCACCGCCGCGGCGACCCGTTCCGCGTCTTCGCGCTTCAGATGCGGGCCCATAGGGAAGCTCAGGCATTCGCGGGCAATGCGTTCGGAGAGGGGGAAGGCGCCCTCGGCTAAGTTCATTTCCGCATAGGCCTGCTGCCGGTGCGGCGGGATGGGATAATGAATCTGCGAGCCGATCCCGCGCTCTTTGAGAAAGGCCTGAAGCTTGTCCCGCTGCGGCGTCCGCACCACGAACAGATGCCAGACCGGTTCGGCCCAGGCCGGAACGCCGGGTAATTCCAGCCCCGGAATCCCCGCCAACCGTTCGAGATACAGCGCGGCCAGGGACTGACGCCGGGCGTTCCACTCGTCCAGGTGCGCCAGCTTCACCCGCAGGATTGCGGCCTGGATCGGATCCAGCCGGCTGTTGATGCCCTTCAACTCGTGGACGTACTTGACCTCGGACCCGTAGTTCCGCAGCATCCGCAGACGGCGCGCGGTTTCCGGGTTGTCCGTGGTCACGGCCCCGGCGTCGCCGAACGCGCCCAGGTTCTTGCCGGGATAGAAACTCCAGCAGACGGCGTCGCCATGGGCGCCGACGCGGCGGCCCCGGTACTTGGCGCCCTGCGCCTGGGCGGCGTCCTCGACAACCTTCAGTCCGTGCTGGCGCGCCACGGCCAGGATCGGATCGAGATCGGCGGCCTGGCCGTAGAGATGCACCGGCATGACGGCCCGGGTGCGCGGGGTGATGGCGGCTTCGAGCTTGGCGGGGTCGAGATTGCAGGTGTCCGCCCGCACTTCCACCGGCACCGGCACGGCACCGGCATAACTCACGGCCAGCCAGGTGGCGATGAAGGTGTGCGCCGGGACGATGACTTCGTCGCCGGGACCAATGTCCAGGGCGCGCAGGGCGAGATTGAGCGCGTCCAGACCGTTGCCGGCACTGACACAGTGGGCGGCGCCGGTGTAGGCGGCGAAATCCGCCTCGAAGGCGTCAACCTCGGCGCCGAGGATGTACCAGCCCGAGCGGAGCACGCGCAGGACCGCCGTGTCCAGCTCCGCCTGCAGTTCGGCATAGGTCGGGAGCAGTTCAAGAAACGGGATCTGCGGCTTGCTTGGGCTACTCATGAGACGGAAAACCTTTTTTGCCACAAAAAAACACAAGAATCACAAAGGGATGCAGTTTTGAACAGAAGGCCGCAAAGGGCGCGCAATGGTTTGGACCGGAGAACCCTTCGTGTTCTTTGCGAGCTTCTGTTCAAAAACGGTTTGCCGGGATTGACACCCGGTGTGAATCTGTTCATGAACCGATCAAACTACGACCGTTTGTGCTTGACTGCCGCCAGGAATTCGGAGTATTCCCGGAAATAGTCTTCGTGATCATAGCAATGAGAGGCCAGCACCAGACAAACCGTGCCGGGGGAGAAATTCGTCAGTTCGTGCCAGACAAAGGTCGGGAAAAAGATGCCGACGTTCGGCTGGTCCAGATGATGCGTGATCGAACCCTTGCCGTCGTCCAGGCGCACGTCGAAACTGCCATGCACGGCCAGGATCAGTTCTTCATGATCCTTGTGGGCGTGCCCACCGCGATGCACGCCGTCCTGAATGTCATAGAGATAATAGACCCGCCGGATGGTGAACGGCAGGTGTCGCGAGCCTTCGACAAAGGTGAGCGACGCCCCGGCGTCGGTGACCTTCGGCAGTTCGACCAGTCTGACCTTGCTCAAACCCATGCGCTTGCTCCACGGCTGCGGCCGGATACGGGAGGAAAATGCCATAATGTAGCGCCGGACGTGTGCCAGGGCGTTCATCCCCCCGGGACATGAGGATAACTGATAGCCTCGGGCGTGCCGCCCGTGTTCCCGCGCGCCGGCCAAATCCGCCGCGTGGGCAGAAACACCTTGTACTGATTCTCATCCTTGACCGCGGCGTCCGCGCCGCTTTGGAGTGCCGGCGGCTCGACGCCGCTTTTCCCGCCGGTGGAACCAGCCTACAGCCTGCGTTCTCCTTCCGCCGAGGCGCGGGAATCAACTGGCGCGTGGGAGAGGCGGCTCCGCCGCCGGGGAAAGCGGTGTCAAGCCACCGCACTCCAAAGATGCGCGCATCGGTACAAGGGGCCCAGAATCCTTACGTTGAAGCGCATGCCTGCGGGGGGACCGAAAAATTATGGCGACAAACCGTTTTGCTATAACAAACTAACCTGTAATTAGTTGTGACAAAGTCCAACAATTGGACTTTTGGCGGCGAGGGCGCAAGCCCCGGTCACCCTGGTTCCTGCCGGCACTCCGGCGGGGCGACAACCTTAAGCTTGCCGCCGTCCAGTTCCAGCCGGATCGGGCCGAATCGAGTCGGGACAGTGGCGCAGGCCCAGTCCAGCCCCGGCGCGGGCCGCGGCGCAACCGTGAACCGCCGCCAGCCCGGCGCCAGCGGACGCAGGCCGAAGAGCTCGGCCGAAAGCAAGGTCAGCGGTCCGGCGGCCCAGGCATGACACAGGCTCTTGGCGAAGGGACGGCCGTAAAACGCCAGGTGCGCAGCACCGCTCTGCGCCGGCTCAAACGCCTCCCAGAAGGTGCCCGCGCCGGCCTCCAGCATGCCGCCCCAATAACTGCGCAGCCCCGCCAGCATTTCTTCCGTCCGTCCCAGCCGGGCCAGCGCCATGAGCTCGAAAAAGCGCATGTACGGCGTGCCGGACTCTGTGAACTTTGGATTCCGCAGCACCCCGTCCAGGATCGCCCGCCGCCGGCCGGCATCGGCGACCCCGGCAAGCACGGCCAGGAAATTGGCATGGCGCGTGACGGTACCGCCCGGGACGCCGTCCACCGCGTTTTCCACAAACGCATAGCGTTCCCGGTTCCAGAAGAGCTTGCGGCAGGCGGCGCGGAGTCGGCGCGCCCGGCGTTCCAGCGGCGCGGCGGCCGCGGCGCTTCCGGCGGCGTGTTCCAGGGCGGCGGCGGCGTCCAGAGCTTGGACGTAGAGCATCTGCTCGGCGGCGACGGCGCCGGTCTTGGCCATTTCCGCCCAGTCCAGGAACACCCAGTCGCCGGGCCGCGGGAGCACCATGCCCTGCCGGTCCTCCGACGCAGCCAGGGCGTTCAAGGTCTTCCGAACCTGCGGCAACAAGTGCCGCACAAACTCGAGGTCGTCGAAATGCAGGTGGTGCTGGTACAGGCCGATGATCCAGTAGAGCGAATAATCCAGAATGCCGTTGACATGACAGGAGCCCGGATCCTCAGGCGCCAGGACGCCGAGGGTGCGGCGCACAATCCCGGCATCGGCAAACGTGAAGGCATTGCCGAGAATAGCCACGGCCAGGTCACCGGCCCAGGGCAGGCGGTCGCGCTTGATGCCGTCGAGAAAGAACTCGTGCATGCAGAGCCGGAGTGTGTAGGCCGACTGCGCCCAGATGCGGGTAAGCAGCGGGTCCGAGCAGGCAAAGGCGCCGTGGCAGGCCGCCGGATACACTTCGGCCTGGGCCCCGACCCGGCCGAGGCGCACGTCCCCGGTGGTTTCCACCCGCAGCCAACGGAAGGCGGACTTGCCGGCCGGCCCGACCACGCCGGGCGCGCGGACTTCGCACGTCTCCACATGCTGCTCGAAGCTGCGTTCCTTGCGGTTTTCGGCCTCCGCCACAGATTCGCCGGGGAGGCAACGGAGGGTGCCGGCGCCCCCGATCACTTCAATCTCCGGCCGGGCCAAAATCAGTTCCGGGAATTCATACACGCCATGCACCGGCTCGGAAAACGCTTCGAGATGCCGGAGCGGCAGACGGTCCTGGTGCGGGAAGCCGCCGTCGGTCGCATCCGGCAGCGTTTCGGCCATGGCCCGGTCCCAGTGCTGCCAGTCGTCGGAGACTTCCCAGTCCGCGTCCGTTTTCGCGACCGGCGAGTCCAGCCACAGGGCCGGCGGTTCGTCCGCACGGCTGAGCATCACCACAATCTGATTTTCCCCGATCCGGAGATCGGAAGCCAGGTCCAATTCATTCCGGGTCGGCGCGGCGGCCGCGGCGAAGGTGGCCACAGTGCGGCCGTTGACCTTGACCGTCATCTGCCCGGAATGCCGGAACAGGGCGGGACAGGCCGCGGGCACGGCGTCCAGACGGAAGTTGCGCCGGAGAAAGATCTGCTGCCGGAACCCGGCGAACTGCCCGGGGTGATAGACCTCGATGCAGACCCGGAAATTTTCGTGGCGCAGTCGTTGCAGGAGGAAACGCGCGGGATCGCCGCGGCGGTAGACCCAGGCGGGCGCGGCGACCGGGGTGGAATCCGCCATCCAGGCCGGAAACGGCCCGGCCGGAGTCCGCTCCTCCGAGTAAAACGGGTCGATATGAAAGGAGGCGCAAAGATCGTGGGCATTTCGCACGGGATCGCTCCTGACTGAAGGGGGGGGCAGTTCCGAAAACTATACTCCGCCGATGCGGACGGCTCTCACGGCGGCACAGGGGCACGGAGAAATCCGTATCGAATTCGTTCCCCCACCGTGCCTCCGTGCCGCCGTGAGAAAAAATATTCCGAACGACAGGACGCCCTGGACGGATTGCGGCGGGGCGGGGAGAACGCCCTCCCCTGACCCGCGTAATGTTACCACGAGGCGCGGAGTGCGCAACGGCGGATAGATTACGGGATGGCACTTTTTACCGAATCGGAATTAGCGTTGGTGCGGGCGGGCGATGCGACGCTGCTGGCCACGCTGGACGCCCGCGGCCTGTTTCCCGCGCCCGGCGAGGATGCGGCCGGGTTTGCGTCCCGTCTGGAAATGCTGGACCGCAACCTGACCGGCGTCGAGGATACCCTCCGGGAACAGGGGCGCTACGAACTTTCCGGCCTGGTTCTGAAGCCGGAGGATCGCATCGATCCCGTCCTCTTCACCGAGGCCGGCGAACTGACGGACTCGCTGTTCGCCTTCCGCGTCGACTGGGTGCCGGGCTTTTACACCGACCCGCACCATGCCTGGCTTTTCGGCGGCTGCGCCTTTTTCGACCCGGACGATTTCCTGACCCTGTTCATCATCCGCAAGAGTTTTGCCAAAAGCCCCCGGTGGTTCCTCTATGACCGGCGCGAGTTGCTGGCCCACGAACTGACCCACGTCGCCCGCAACGCCCTGCGCGCCGAACGTTTCGAGGAACGCTTCGCCTACCAGACCGCCAAAACCGCGTTCCGACGTTCGCTCGGCAGCGTGTTCCGGTCGCAATCGGACAGCTTTATCCTGCTCGCCTCCGTGCTGCTGCTGGTCTGCGCCCAGTTCACCCAAGTGCTGTTCCTGGCCTGGATCCCGGTCTGGCTGTTCTGGCTCGGCGTGGGCGGCACGGTCGGACGCCTCGCCTTCCGCCACTGGCAGACCGGAGCGGAGTTCGCCGCGGCGCGCTACCGGCTCAGGCCGGCCTTCGGCGCACACGCCCTGGCCGTGCTCTGCCGCTGCACCGACGCCGAAGTCCGCGAACTCGCCGACTTGCCCCCGGCGCCGGCCGCCGCCTGGCTCGAAGCGCGCAAGGCCTCCGGCGAACTCCGCTGGCAGGTGATCTTCGCCCGTTTCACGACTGAGGCTGGCGACCAGCCTCATTCGTGAAATATTTTTGCGTTCTTTGCACTCTTTTGCGGCAAAACTCTTCCCGGAAAACGGGCTTCGTGCCTTTGCGCCTTCTGTTCAACCCCACCTCCCATGCCCCTGCTTGAAATCGACAACCTGACCGTGAGTTTTCCGGTGCGCCGCGGCCTGTTCGGCCGCACCCGGCATGTGCATGCCGTCAACGGCGTTTCCCTCACGGTCGCGGAGGGCGAGGCGGTCGGCCTGGTTGGCGAAAGCGGCTGCGGCAAGAGCACCCTGGCGCGGACTCTGCTCGGCCTGGAAACGGCCGCGTCCGGCGCCATGCGCTGGCAGGGGGAAGAAGTCTTGCAAGCCCGGGGCGCCGCGCTCCGACGGCTGCGCCGCGGCGTCCAAATGGTCTTCCAAGATCCGTATGGCTCGCTCAATCCCCGGCACCGCATCGGCACCATGCTCCGCGAAGTCCTGCGCGCCAATCACGAGGCGCTGGACGCCACCGGCCGCGAAACCCGCATCGGCGAACTCCTGCGCCGGGTCGGGCTCGGCCCGGAACATGCGGACCGCTTCCCGCACCAGCTCAGCGGCGGCCAGCGCCAGCGCGTCGGCATCGCCCGCGCCCTGGCCGTAAATCCGCGGCTGCTGCTGGCCGATGAACCGGTCTCGGCGCTGGACGTCAGCGTCCAGGCGCAGATCATCAATCTGTTTGCGGAACTGCGGCGGGAACTGGGGCTGGCCTATCTGTTCATCGCCCACGACCTGGCCGTGGTCGAACATCTCTGCGACCGTGTGCTGGTGATGTACCTGGGGCGGATCGTCGAGAGCGGTCCGGCCGCGGCGCTGTTCCGGAGCCCACGCCATCCCTACACCCGGGCGCTGCTGGCCGCAGTGCCGGCGCTGCCGGACGGGGATGGGTTCGGGGTTCAGGGTTCAGGGTTCAGGGGGTTCTAACCCCATGTACATGCCATGCCGCATGCCGCATGCCCCTGCCCCCCCCCCCGCACGAAAGAGGGGTTAGGGTCAAGGGTTTCGGG
>CAITSE010000345.1 GCA_903894975.1 uncultured Lentisphaerota bacterium | reverse complement strand
GGCCCTGGTAGCCGATGTCGTTGAGGGCGACGATGATCTCTTCGAAGTTGATGTCGCCATGCCCGAGGGAGCGGAAGTCCCAGAAGCGGCGCGGATCGGCGAAGTTGACATGGCCGCCGAACACGCCGACGGTGCCGTCGCCATGACCCCACCAGACATCCTTCATGTGGGCGTGGAAGATGCGCTTGCCGAAGGTGCGGATGAACTTAACGTAGTCCACGCCCTGGTAGCCGAGGTGGGACGGATCGTAATTGAAGCCGAAGCGCTTGTGGTTCTTCACGGCCTCCAGGGCGCGTTGGGCGGAGGCGATGTCAAAGGCGATTTCGGTGGGATGCACTTCCAGGGCGAAGTTGACGTTGACCTTGTCAAAGGCGTTCAGGATCGGGATGAAGCGTTTGGCGAAGTCGTCGAACCCGGCCTGCCAGTATTCCTGGCTGGTGGGCGGGAAGGCGTAGAGGCTGTGCCAGATCGAGGAGCCGGTGAAGCCGTTGACCGTGCCGGCGGCCTTTTTCCCGGAACCGTCGGGCTTGGCGTCCATGAACTTGCGGCAGGCCTCGGCGGCCTGGATCATCTTGGCGGCAGCACGCTTGCGGACGCCCTCGGGCTTGCCGTCACCCCAGACGTCGGCGGGGAGGATGCACTGGTGGCGTGAGTCGATGTTGTCGCAGATGGCCTGGCCGACCAAGTGCATGGAAATGGCGCAGCAGGTCAGACCGTGCTTCTCCAGGATCTTCCAGCGGTTCTTGACGTAGCTCTTGTCGGCCAGTGCGGCATCGACGTCGAAATGATCGCCCCAGCAGGCCAGTTCCAGGCCGTCGTAGCCGAAGGCCTTAGCCTTCTTGCACAGGGTTTCAAAGGGCAGGTCGGCCCACTGGCCGGTGAACAGGGTGACGGGACGGGACATGGGATTCTCCTTGGCGTTTCGGGTGATCAGTCAGATCGGGCCGATCAGTCGGATCCGTCAGATTCTTTAGCTCACGGCATTTTCACCCACACCGCGCCGGCCTTGGAACTGGCGACGACGGTTTCGATGAACTGCATGCCGCGGACGCCGTCGGCGACGGTGGGGAAGTCCAGGGCGTCGTCGGCGACTTTCGTGCCGGCGTCGCTGGCGCGGACAGCGTCGACAAAGCCGGAGTAGAGGTTGGCGAGCGCCTCGAAGAAGGCCTCGGGATGGCCGGAGGGCAGGCGGGTCGCCTTGGCGGCGGCGGGGCTCTTGGCGGCGACGTAGGGATTGCCTCGGCGCCAGACCTCGACCGGGGCGTTGATCCGTTTGACGTGCAGGTAGTTCGGGTGTTCCTGATGCCATTCCAGGCCGCCGTTCTCGCCGTAGATCCAGATGGCCAGGCCGTTCTCTTCGCCGATGGAAACCTGGCTGACGTGGAGGAGGCCCTTGGCGCCCTTTTCGAAGCGGAGCAGGCAGTTGCCGTCGTCATCGAGCATGCGGCCGGGGACGAATGCCGTCAGGTCGGCGCAGATTTCAGAGACGCGCAGGCCGGTGATGTATTCGGCCAGGTTTTCCGCGTGGGTGCCGATGTCGCCCATGCTGCCGGCGGCGCCGGACTGTTTGGGGTCGGTGCGCCAGGAGGCCTGCATGGAGCCGGCCTTTTCCTCGGCGCGGGCCAGCCAGCCCTGGGGATACTGGACGACGATCTTGCGGATGGCGCCGATCTCGCCCGTGCGAACCATGTCGCGGGCCAGTTTCACCATCGGGTAACCGGTGTAGTTATGGTTGAGCCCGAACACTTTGCCGGATTTTTTGACGATCTCTTGCAGGGTCTTGGCCTCGGCCACGTCCATGGTCATCGGTTTCTCGCAGTAGACGTGGAATCCAGCTTCAAGAAAGGCCTTGGCGATGGGGAAGTGGCTCTTGTTCGGGGTGACGATGGTGACAAAGTCGATCCGCTCCGCCGCCGGCAGGGCCAGTTCGCCGGCAATCATTTCCTGGTAGGTGCCATACACGCGGCGGGCGGGCAAGAACAATTCGTCGCCCATCGCCTTGGATTTTTCCGGGACAATGTCAAAGGCGCCGGCGACCAGTTCGATCTGGCCGTCCAGGCGCGAGGCCTTCCGGTGCACGTCGCCGATGAAGGCGCCCTTGCCGCCGCCGACCATTCCCATGCGCAATTTGCGAAGCATGTGCGAACTCCTCGTTTCGGATGTGAAAATGACGGTCCCGGCGGAGGCCGGAAGCCCCGGCGCCAGTGCGGGTAAAGTATGCAGTTTAGCCGGCGGACGCCGGTTTTTCAACAAGCATCCAAGTTTTTGCATGAAAATCGAATGTTTATCCTAATCTGGCCGGCGCGCTGGCACTCGTCCGGATCCGGAGTTGTGGGATTGGGGCGGACAAGTCGGATTGGTCGGCCCCGTCTGACTACGCGCCCTTCCTGGCCAACACGGGCGGCAATGAAGAACCCCGACCCAAGGGTCGGGGTATCCAACAGCCAAACCCAAAACACCAGAGTATACGGCATCTCGAGCAAGGGTAAAATTTGGAGCGTTGTTGAGCAAGGCCTTCAGCCTTGATAGCGTTTCCCCCGTTTTACCTAGGGCGTTGCCCCAGGCTAGGTTGGAATGCCCCCTTGGGGCGGTCCGGACTGTCCGATGG
>CAITSE010000344.1 GCA_903894975.1 uncultured Lentisphaerota bacterium | reverse complement strand
CACCCGCTATGACGAAGGACTCCAACTCGCCCGCCGCCAGGAAACCCGCATCCTGGACTACGAGAAAACCGGCCAGGAACAGAAAGACCAACTCGCCGCCGCCGCCAAAGGCCCCAAACCCGCCGATCTCGAAGCTCGCGACCAGGAACTGGCCGGAGCCCGCAAAGAACTCGCCGGAATCCGCGACGAACTCGCCGCGGAACGCGGCAAACGCCAAACCGACAGCGCCCCGGTCCTCGACAAAATGCGCCAGCTCGTCCGCGAGCTCGACCAGGAAAAAGAAAAATCCCAAACCCTGGACCAGGCCCTCCAGGAGGCCCGCGCCAAGCTCCAGGCCGCCACCACCGCCGCCATCACCCCGACCACCCCCCTCCCCGCCGCGGGATCAGCCGCCACCCCGGGATCCGTCGCGGTCGCAATGGCCGGCCCCGCCAAAACTTCCCAGTTCGAACGGGACCAGACCGTGCGCTCCCTCCTCCAGCAGGCCGCCGCCGCCGAACAACAGGGCAAGGCCGAAGCCGCCACCTGGTCCTACAAAAAAGTGCTCGACCTCCAGACCGACAACAAGTTCGCCATCAAACGCCTCGGCCTCCTCGCCGCCAACGCCGGCAACCAGGAGGAGACCGAACTCTGGCTCCGCCGCGCCTTCTACGCAGACCCCGACGACATCGACGTCCTCGTCCCCCTCGGCTACAGCCTGGTCCGCCAGAACAAGGCCGACCTCGCCGTCTCCATGCTCTCCCGCGCCGCCGCCCTGCGTCCCCAGGACGCCAACGTCCACCGCGCCTACGGTGTCGCCTGCAGCAGTCTCGGCTGGATGGATGCCGCCGAAGCCCAGTTCCGCCGCACCCTGGAGATCAACCACGCCGACGGCGAAGCCGCCTTCAACCTGGCTGTACTCCTGGCCTCACGCAATCCCCCCCGCACCGACGACGCCCGCGAATTCTACCGCAAAGCCCGCGAACTCGGCGTCGCCGCCGACCCCGGCCTCGACCGCCTCTTCGACCTGAAATGACCCCGCGGCCGCGGCCTTTCAGGCCGAAGAATGAAGAACCCCGCCCCAAAAGTGCGGGGTATCCAACAGCCAAGCGCAAGAGGCACGGACGCGTTCCGTTTTCAGCACCAAGGGGGCGCGCCATAACAGCCTGGGGCAGAGCGTAGCGTCGCCCCAGGATTCCGTTCAACACCGGTTGAGCCCTGAAGGGGCGACCCATAGGGATTTGGCACCACGCTCGCGCAGCCTAACATGGTTCGCCCCTACAGGGCTCCTATCTCATTTCCGTTCCACCCTGGGGCGTTGCCCCAGGCTATTATGGACCCGCGCCTTCAGCGCTCCGATCTGCCGAAACGTACGCGCCCCGGAGTGTCGGGGTATTGCCCCCAGCGGGAATAAAATCCAATTGTTGGACTTTGTCGTAATCAATTCATTTTTAGATTATTACACCAAAACATTTTGGTCCCAAAAAATTTCCGGGCCATTTTCACCGAAATCCAGCCCGGCCACCCGGAGATCCTGGGCATGGCCGAGAATATCGATCGCCGCGTCCAGGTGCGGGATTACTTCTGCCGGCAACTCCGTCAATTTCGCGCCACGTTTGCGCAAGCCCCGGAGTGCCGAAAGAAACGACTTCAGGCTCGCCACCGCCGGTGGCCGCCCCTGTTTCCGCCACTTGTCGAGGCCGCCATCCTCCAGCTTTCCCGCCAGCGCCAGGGTCCGCAACTCCTCCAGGGCGGCGCGCTTCTTCCCGTCCAGGTCGGTTCGTGTCAGTTCGGCCTCGATCCAGATCAGGTCGGCGGCCTCGGCCAGGTTCGGGATGAACCCTTTGGGACTGGGCTCGAGCCATTCCTGGTGGCACTGGCAGATCCAGTCATGGACCCGGAGATAATTGTAGAGGGAACTGCGTCCAAGGTGCAGCCGTTCCCGGGCGTAGCTCTCCATGTCCGGATGCTTGAGCGCCGCGTAGAGCTTTTCGTCCCGAACCCGGGCCAGCAGGACGCCGACGCGGATGTAGGCGATCTGCGTGTTTTTCAGCTGCCCGTTCAGGGTCCAGGTGACTTGCAGCGCCTCCTGGACCACGGCCCCCGAAAACTCCGCCGGCGCGTCCGTGCCCGCCGCCGTCTTGACCACGCGTTTCTTCGCCATGACCCTTACCCCCTTGCACTTGCGTTTGTTTTGTGTTGTTTCTCACGGAGACACGGGGGCACGGAGAATGCCGGATCTTGTCCGCGGACTTCCCTCTTCCTCATCCGTCTTTCCCCGTGTCACCGTGCCTCCGTGAGAGAAAAACGACGGTCAAGGAGCCCATCTCCCATGCGGACCTCCGGCAATCATTATAGTATCAGACTGTCCGGCGGGCAACCGCCGATCCATGACCAAGAGCCAATCCTTCGTGACCTTCGCGGCCTTCTGTTCAATGGATTCCTGGCTCTTGTGACTCTCCTACAGCCTAACCACCTATCCCCCTGAGCCTCCCATGTCCTCCGAACTTCCCGCTCCCGTGATTTCCCTCTCCGGCGTCCGGCTCTGGCGCGGGGAGACCATGATTTTGGATGGCATCGACTGGACGATCCGGCCCGGCGAACACTGGGCGCTGATCGGCCCGAACGGCTGCGGCAAGACCACGCTGCTGAAGATCGTCTCCGGCTGGCTGTTTCCGTCCCAGGGCCGGGTCCGGGTGCTGGGCCGGACCTTCGGCGAGTGCAACATGGAGGAACTGCGCAAGGAGATCGGCTGGGTCTCAAACGCACTGCTCGGCATGATCCCGGAAGGCTTGATCGCCCTCGGCGCGGTGCTGGGCGGCAAACGTGCGACCCTCGGCATCTCCGAAGACCCCACAGACGCGGAGTTGGAAGACGTGAAGGCGCACCTGGACGCCGTCGGCTGCCTGGCCCGCTGGGAACTGCCGTTCGGCCTACTGTCCCAGGGCGAGCAGATGCGGGTGCTGATCGCCAGGGCGCTGATGCGCTCGCCGCGGCTGCTGATCCTGGACGAACCCTGCACCGGACTGGACCCCGTGGCCCGCGACGCCTTTCTCGGCGCCGTCGACGCCCTGATCCGCGCCCGGCCGGACATGACCGTGATCCTGGTCACCCATCATCTGGAGGAGATCATCCCGGCCGTCGGCCAGGTGCTGGCGATGCGCGCCGGCAGGACTGCCGCGTCCGGATCCAAAAAGACCGTGTTGACCGGGGAGGTGCTGGGATCGGTGTTCGGCACGCCTTTCGACGTGCACCGTACCGGCCACCGCTGGCACGCGCACCCGCTGCCCGCCGCCGGTTCGATCTGGCATGTGGTATAGTTTTGACTTTGACGCGAAAAACCGACGCGATTTTCTTCCACGAATTTCACGAATTTACACGAACGAGAGATGGAGCGTTTTGAATGGCATCCATTCATATTGCGTAACACGTTGTCATTTAAAATGTTTCGTGCCATTCGTGGAATTCGTGGACCGTCTTGATTTGGGAATACTCTGACCCCATGTCCTACAACCGCTCCTATTTTCAAGACCGCTGGCGCCGGCAGGAAACCGGCCCGTCCATGGTCACGCTGCTGATCTGGATCACGGTGGTGTTTTACCTCTTTCAGGGGCTCACCTCCGGCAGCCTCGGCGGCATGCCCACGGACCGGGTTTCCCTCTACCTCTCCCTCAACGGCGAGGGCATCCGGAACTGGGAGCTCTGGCGGCTGTGGTCCTACATGTTCGTCCACGGAAGCATGTCCCACATCTTCTTTAACATGTTCGGGCTCTATGTGTTCGGACGGATGGTGGAGGAGCGCCTCGGCCCCTCGCACTTCCTCAACCTGTACATGATGAGCGGGCTCATCGGCGGGCTGTCCTGGCTGGTGTTCAACTGGCAGAGCGGCGTGGTCGGCGGCGTGGTCGGCGCCAGCGGCGCGCTGTTCGGCGTGATGATGGCCGCGGCCATGATGTTCCCGAACGAGCGGATCATGCTGCTCATCCCGCCGGTGCCCATGCGCATGAAAACCTTTGTCATGATTTACGCCGGCGTGGAAGTGGTCAGCCAGCTCTGGATTTCCACCAACCACCGCGGCGGTGGCATCGCCCACCTGGCGCATCTCGGCGGCCTGCTCGGCGGCTTCCTCTACATGCGCCGGTTCGACGAAAGCTTCCAGATCCACACGATCCTGGGCCGGTCCTGGGGCCGCCTCCGAAGCCGGGTCGCGCAGGCGCGCTTCCGGAAGACTGGCGGCCCGGACGAGGACGGCAGCGCCCCACCGGGGGAGATCGACCGCATCCTGGACAAAATCGGCAAGGACGGCCTCGGCAGCCTCACCGCCGAAGAACGCCGCACCCTCGAAAAAGCCCGCGAACGTCTCCGCCGCAGGTAAAAAAGCGAACGTTGAACATTCAACATCGAACGTTGAACGTCGAAATAAAACCGACCGGTTCAAGCTTATGCCTACAACCTGAATTCCGATTCAACGTTGGACGTTCAATGTTCGATGTTCAACGTTCGTATGACCTCCTCTTCCGCCGACCCGGAGCCCCGCCCCATGAACGTTTTCCGCCCGCTCCCCGCCGCCGCGCTGCTGTTGCCGTTCCTGCTGCTGGCGGCCAGTCCGGCGCGCGCCGACCTGGTCGTCCTGCGCGACGGCCATGAATACCAAGGCACCCTCCTGCGCGCCACCGCCTCTGACATCACCTTCCGCCGCTCCGGCTCGGCCACGGACGAAACCGTCTGGCCCCGCGCCGCCGTCCTCCGCGTCCGCCTCCAGCAGCAGCGGGAATGGGACGGCATCCCGCAGGCCGACGCCATCCCCGACCCCGAACTCCAGGAACTCCGCCGCGACCTGCCCGCCCTCGCCGCCCGCCACGCCACCGCCACCGTCCTGATCCTGCTGGAACGCACCGCCGTGCAGTTGCGCTCCGCCCAGACCTGGACCGAAGACGAACGCTTCATCGGCCTCATGCTCAAGGAGGAAGGCGAACGGATCACGGTGCGCCGCCATTTCTTCCGCAAGGACGCCGGCACGTTCGCCATCCGTCACGCCGTCACCATCCGCCCCGACGGCGCCGTCCTGCATCTGGACGACAACGCGGTGCAGGAGGAATCCCCCTTCGCCACCCTGCCCGTCTATGACCGCGTCACCGGCAGCCGCTTCGCCTTTCCCGAGGGCAAGCCCGGCAACCTCTTTGACGCCGCCGTCCACAGCGAACGGGTCACGCCGGTGCCGGACCAGCCGTTCTTCGGCGAATACCTCTTCGGCGGCGAGGATCCCACGCACCGCGCCGAGGTGGAGATTTTGGTTCCGCCGGGAGTGCCCTTCCGCTGGCAGATGGTGAACGACCCCGAGGAAGTCGTGACGCACACCGCGGAAACCACGGCCGGCGGCGTCCTGCACCGGTGGCGGCGGCTGGACGCGCCGCGCCTGCTCCCGGAACCGCTCCAGCCGCCCGTGGCGGACGTGGTGCCCCGGCTCGTGGTCACGGCCTCCGAGCGTTCCTGGGAAGAACTGGCCGGAACCGCAGCCGACGCCATCCGCGCCGCCGACGCCCAGTTCCCGGAACTGCCGCCGCCACCCGCCACGGACGCGGCCGGCATCTGGGATGCGGTTTCCCGTCAGATCGAGGAAATTCCCCTGCCGCCATCCGTCACCGGCTTCCGCCCGGCCGACCCCCGGGAAACCCTGCGCCTGCGCCGGGCCGCGCCCCTGGACCGCTGCTACCTCTTCTACCGCTGGCTCAAGGCCGCCAACATTCCGGACGTGGAGTGGACCTGGCTGCGGCCGCGCGCCGCGGGCCGGCCGGCCGGCGGCGCCCCGTCGTTGCTGGCGTTCCAGACTCCCGCCGTCCGCCTGGCCCGGAACGGCGGCGGCGCCGCCGCCGTCGCCGTCCCCGGAGATGACCGCGGCACCCTGGCCGAGGACACCCTGCAAAACACCGGCGCCCTGTTCCTGGATCCGGCGCACGGCCTGACGCCGGCGGCCGCGCCCCCGGACGCGCCCGTCCCCGGCCTGGACCGGGTGGTCCGCATCGACTTCGACCGCGCCGGCAATGCCGCGGTGCGGGACACCCTCACCTTCCGCGGTGAACGCGCCCGCGAACTCCGCGCCTGGCGCTCGCTTACCGCCGAGGAGATCCGTCTCCGCGTCGAACGTCTGGCCCGCGACATCAACGCCCGCGCCACCGGCATTCACCATGAACTCCGCGGCGACATCGCCGCCAACACCTCGCCTCTTGAACTCGCGCTCACCTACACCATTCCCGGCTTTGCCGACGTCCGCCCCGAACTGGCCTGCCTCAACCTGCCCTGGCTCGCGGCCGACGCCTCCGTGACCGGCCGCGGCGAACGCCGGCTGCCGCTCTTCTGGGAAGGGCCCGCAGCCGACTCGGTCACCGTGGAAATCGGCGTCCCCGAGGGCTGGCGCCGCGCCGCCGGCGGCGACGACCTCACCCTGGACCGGCCGCCCCTCAAGCTCCAGGCACTCACCGCCGCGGCCGAGGGCGGGCGCACCCGCTTCACCGTCCGCCAGGTCCGCGACACGCTCGCCGCCCCGGCGGCGGACTACCCGGCGTTCAAGGCCGCCGTGGAACAGCGCGCCGCCCTCGGCCGCCTGTTCTGGATCTGGCTCATCCCTTAGCCCGGCCAAGCCGGAGCTAAGTTTTGTGTGCTATGCAATCTTTGTGCCGGTTTGCCCGGGCTACTGTTTTGAACTCAAACCAGCTTGGAGTATTCATCAACAGCCTGTTGCAGAAGTCCCTCATCGTGGGGTTCAGGGTTCAGGGTTCAGGGTTCAGGTGAGTTGGGTCAGGAAGCAGAAGAGGAGGGACGTGCGACACCTTTTCGGTCCAAGGGATGCGTTTTCGTCAGTCCTGAACCCCGAACCCTGAACCCGTTACGATCAGAATGGAGTTCTGCAAGCGTCTCTGAGTATAAAAGGAAAACGCCATGATCGACATCCGCATTTCCATCGACGTGAAAAACCACGCCGAAGTCGCCAAACGCCACGCCGGCCCCTTCGCCGCGTTCGCCCCCGCCGACCTGATCGAGGCCAAGATCAAGGAGCGCATCGGCAAGGCCCTGGCCGACAACCTGGGGAACCTCCTCCGGGAACACGGCGTGGAAGCCGACGTCCGCGTGGAATGAAAAACCCCGCGCGGTTCGAACCGGCGGGGTTTTACTAAAAAATGGAGCGAGTGATGGGACTCGAACCCACGACAGCCACCTTGGCAAGGTGGCGCTCTACCAACTGAGCTACACTCGCTTCGCTACAGTTCTCCAGCAAGCCGGAGAACGGAGATGTAAAATAACGCGGAAAGCCGTTCCCGCAAGAGCCCGCGTAACGTTTTTTTCATCTCCGGTCCGTTCCCGAAACACAAACCCAGGCGTCCCATGGGACGGGTGTGAACAGCTTTACAGATGATCACAACCCTGTCAACCCCTTTTTGAACAGAAGCTCACGAAGAACACGAAGCACATTCCACCGCAAACACTTCGTGACCTTTGCGGCCTTCTGTTCAATGAGCGTTTGGGGCTTGTGAATCATTCAGGCCAAATTATTTTCTCCGTCTCTTTCAAACAGGGGAAATCCGGCTAAAGTATCTGCCAACGGGGTGACGAAGCTCTTCGCACCCGCCGCCCCGCGTGGCGGCGCCGTCCCGCGGCCCGCATCCACGGCCGTTTCTCCTCCGCCTCATCCGTTCACGAACAGGAACCATGCTCCGGGGCCGTTCATACCAACTTTCCAAGGATTGTCTCGCCTCTGACCGGCGCAAGCTCCGGTATTTCAGCGGCGGGACGCGCGGGCGCCGTCTCTCGTATGGCCGCCGCGATACCGACTCCTCCGGACGGACGGAATCCTGGCTCTTCTTCACCGCCGCCATGCTCCTGTTCCTGATCGGACTCGGCGTCTGGCAGGAAACCCGCTCCCCCGCCGGCGCCGCCAACCCCGCCCCGATCGCCGCCACCCTGGCCGCCCCCGCCGCCACGCGTTGATTCCCGCCGCGCGGAGCCTGACAAAGCCCCGGGGTCAAAATTGCTTGAACGCCTTTCGCGTGCAAAGAGATCCAATTCGCGTTCATTCGCGTTCATTAGCGGTTAAAAAATAACGTGTTATATAATTTCTCTGTAAAATAAAATCCCTTTTTTTGAACCGCTAATGAACGCGAATGAACGCGAATCATTTTGATCGGCAATTGGAATCAGTGGACGATGTGGACGGAGTGGACAAGGCCGGGGACTATCCATCCTGCCGCAACGCCGCCAAGACGGCGGTGGGCGCGCCGTCTGCCCCGAAAAGGCCAAACCCGCCCTTGTAATCCCAATTCCCCCAGGCGATGCCATGACGTTCGAGAACGGAGCGGAAATCCCTGTACCAGGCCGTGCGGATGGCATCCGGCACCGTGTTGAGCACCCCGAACTCCCCGCAGTAAAGCGCGAGCCCCGTCCGCGCCGCCACCGCGAGCGGCAGGGCCAGATCGTGCTCCATGGTGCTCACGTCATGATGGACGTTTAGCGGAGCCAGCTGGCATTGGACGTCCCCGGGAAGCGCCGACCACGCCGCCGCCGGGATCGGCTGGCCGGGGTACTGGATCGGCCCGGAATAGAGCTTTCCCATGTTCCACCAGGGGGCCTGGTGGTGCGTGATGAGCATGGGATTGTAATAATGGAACGTGAGCAGGAGATGCGGATCCCCCGGAGGCACATACAGCTTGTCAAATGTGGCCGGACTGTTCCACTGGTTGGACCCGATCACCACCACCCGGAGAGGCTCTTGCGCCCGCAGCAGGTCGTACGCGCCGCGGTAGACACGGTTCCAGTCCTCCGGATCCCGGGCCACGGGCTCGTTCATCAGCTCGTAGGCGACCTGGTCCACGGGCCGCTGCCGCAACCCGTCCGACAGATCCCGCCACAGCTCAACAAACCGTTCCGCCTCTTTTTGCTGCGTGAACAGGTCCGGCACTTTTTCCTGGTTGAAATAATGCGACCGGAGAATGTGCAGGTCCACGATGACGCGAAGGCCGCACTCCCGGCACCAGTCCAGGCCGGCGTTCAGCAATTCCCACGCTTCCGGTTCGCGCCGGCCGTTCACCTCCCACATCTGCGTTTCATCGACCGGCAGGCGGAGATGGTCGAAACCCAGTTCCGCGAGTTTCCGGACATCCTCCCGGACGAACCGCGCGCGCCGCGGCGCGCCCCGCGCCTCGCTCTGGCTCAACCAGTGCGAAATATTGGTCCCGCGCTTGATCGCAAAGGTCATCGCCCGATTCCTTCCCATTCATGGCCGTCACCGGATTCCCGGCAGGGACATCCCGGCCGGGACAGGGGAACTATACTGCAATTTCCGGGAGGACGATGAGGACTCGGAGGACACAGAGGACTTGGCACGGACACCCAAAGGCATCGTCCTCATCGTCCTCTCCGTCCTCTCCGTCCCAGGCGCGGCTCCCCGGCTTATAGTAAAGAGTTCCTCCGTCTCCGTGACCTTTACAGGTGAGTACTCCATGAGCGTCCGCCTCCGCTTCGCGCCGTCGCCCACCGGCAACGTTCACATCGGCAATATCCGCGCCGCCATTTTCAATTGGCTGCACGCCCGGCACTGCGGCGGCGTGTTCCTGCTGCGCATCGAGGACACCGACCTGGAGCGCTCCACGCCGGAGGCGATCCGCACCCTGATGGAGGTCATGGACTGGCTCGGGCTGAACTTCGACGAGGCGCCCCTCTACCAGACCTCGCAAAAGCTCAAGCATATCGCCGCGGCCGAAGCGCTTCTCGCCAAGGGTCACGCCTACCGGCACGCCAAGGGCGGCGACGCGAGCGGCGGCGAGGCCGTGCTCTTCCGCATCCCCTGGGACGCCGAACAGGTCCCGGGCGTGGCCGTGGCCGGCCCCGCCGAACTGCCCGTGCATCCCGATCATGAAATCGTCATCGACAAGACCGGCATCAACTTCGCCCAGATCTCCGGCAAGGGCACACCCATGCCCGTGCAAAAATGCCTGGCCGGATTCAAGGGACTGGAGATTCTGGACACCGCCGGCGCCATCCTGCTCCGCTTGGACGACGAGATGGCCGCCGCCGTCCTCGCCGGCACCCGCCGCGAAACCTGCAAGGGCGCCGCCAAACTCCGCTTCACCCGCCGCACCATCACCTACCGCGACCTGGTCAAGGGCGAACTCACCAAGCCGCTGGACGGCCTTTCCGACTTCGTCATCGTCCGCTCCGACGGCTCCCCGGTGTTCCATCTCGGCAATGTCGTGGACGACGTCACCCAGCAGATCACCCACATCGTCCGCGGCGACGACCACGTCGAGAACACCTACCGCCACCTCTTCCTCTTCCACTGCCTGGGCACAACGGCGCCGCAGTACGCGCACCTGCCCATGATCGTCAACGCCCAGGGCAAGCCCTACAGCAAGCGCGACGGCGACGCCTATGTCGGCGATTTCCGCACCAAGGGCTTCCTCCCCCAAGCGCTCTTCAACTACCTGGCCCTGCTCGGCTGGTCCCCCGGCGATGACCGCGAGAAAATGACCCGCGACGAACTCGTCACGGCCTTCTCCCTCGACCGCTGCAAAAGCTCCGCCGCCCAGATGGACCTGCGCAAACTCACCGACATCAACGGCCAATACCTGGCCGAAATGCCCGCCGCGGAGTTTGTCCCTTTGGCGCAGGAATGGGCCGCCCGACAGCCCTGGGGCGCCGGTCTCGACGCCGCGCTCTTCACCAAGGTCGCCGGCCTCATGCAGATCCGCACCAAGACCTTTGCCGACATCGCCGGCTGGGGCACCTTCTTCCAGGAACTGCCGGCCTACGATGAAAAGGCCTGTCGCAAAGCCTTTGCCGACAAACCGGTGCAGAACGCCCTGGCCATGCTCACCCAGGACCTGGCCGACACCCCGGCGGACGCCTTCACCGCCGCCGCCGCCGAGGCCGCCATCCACGGCTGCACCGCCGCCTGCGGCGTCCAGCAGGGCAAGCTCAACCAGCCGCTGCGCCTGGCCGTCACCGGCACCACCATCGGCGCCGGCATCTATGAAACCATCGAGATCCTCGGCAAAGAGCGCACCCTCGCGCGGCTGGAGTTCGCCAAACAGTTCTTCGCGTGAGCGGGCCTGAAGAATTCACGCCCCGTTCGAATTTCGTTGAACAGAAGGGCGCGAAGGTCACGAAGGGTTTGACTTGAAAAGCTTCGTGTTCTTTGCGAGCTTCTGTTCAAAACGGGTTGGTCAGGATCGGGGATCTGTCCGCACGCGCCGGAAACTTTTTTGCTCCGGGCTTGTCAGTCATGGGTGAGGAGAACGGCTCCGGGGAAAAATCGCGCCCCGCGGTCCCCCGCCGCCGCCAAGGAGGAGAGACCATGCACCGCTTCCATCGTGCCGCCGCCCAGACGCGTCAATTTAAGGAGTTGGGGCTCCTTGTACCGATGCGCCGCATCTTTGGAGTGCGGTGGGTTGTCGCTCCCAAGGTCGCTGCGGCTTTGCCGCCAGTCTCGCTTCGCTCGGCTGACACCGCTTTCCCCGGCGGCGGAGCCGCCTCTCCCACGCGCCAGTTGATTCCCGCGCCTCGGCGGAAGGAAAACTCAGGCTGTAGGCCGGTTCCACCGGCGGGAAAAAACGGCGTCAAGCCGCCGGCACTCCAAAGCGGCGCGGACGCCGCGGTTAAGGCGGAGAATCCGTTTAAAAGAATCCGTAAATTGACGCGTATGCGCGCCACCGTCGCCGCCGCTTTGGGCCTGTTGCTGACCCTGGGCCTGTCCTGCATCCGTGCCGCCGAACCCGCCGCGCCGCTGTTCAGCTTCGGCGCCGTGGCCGACGTCCAGTACGCCGACAAGGATCCCTCCGGCCCGCGGCAGTACCGCGCCGCGAAGGAAAAACTGGCCGCCGCCGTCGCCGAACTCAACCGCCACGACCTGCGGTTCGTCGTCCAACTCGGCGACCTGGCCGACGGCCAAGTCAAAAACGCCGGCGCCACCAAGGCAGAACGGGAAGTCATGCTCGCCGTCCTGAAAGAACTGCGCGCCCCGCTCCGGAACGTGGTCGGCAACCACGACCTCACCGCCGGCCCGGATCAGCTCAAGATAGCCATCGGCCTGGACCGGTTCTACTACGACTTCACCCTGCCCGGCGCCCGGGGCTGGCGCTTTGTCGTCCTAGACGGCAATGACGGCGACTACGGCGCCATGGGCGACGCCCAGCTCGCCTGGTTCCGCGGCGTCCTGGCCCAGGCCAAGGCCGCCGGCGAGAAAGTCGTCTGCTTCTGCCATTTCGCGCTCGCGAAGGAAGCTGCCCCGAAACACCGCTTCGCCAGGCCCGAACCGGTTCTGCAGGCCATGGACGAGGCCGGCAACGTTGTCGCCTGGTTCTCCGGCCACGACCACGCTGGCGGCTATGGCACCCGCAACGGCGTGCATCACCTCACCCTCCAGGGCATGATCGAAGCGCCAAAGGATCAGAACGCCTTCGCCATAGTCGCGGTTTACCCGGACAAGCTGGCCGTCACCGGTTTCGGCACCGTCCCCTCCCGCGAGTTGCCGCTCCCTGTCCCGCCCAGGGTTGAACCACCCTTATAGTACGCCCCATGTCCAGATCTTTTTCCAAACTGCCCCTGCCTGCGCCGTGTCTCCACAACCTGGCCGCCATCGGGTATGACGCGATGACGCCGATCCAGGCGGAGAGCCTGCCGGAGATTCTGAAGCACAAAGACCTGATCGTCCAGGCCAAGACCGGCAGCGGCAAGACGGCGGCGTTCGGACTGGGGATCCTGGCCAAACTCAACACCGCGGCCTGCCGTGTCCAGGCGCTGGTGCTCTGCCCGACCCATGAACTGGCGGAACAGGTCGGCGCCGAACTCCGGCGGCTGGCCCGCTACCTGCCGAACGTCAAGATCCTGACCCTGTGCGGCGGCGCGCCGCTGCAAGGGCAGTTCCGCTCGCTGGAGCACGGCGCACACATCGTGGTGGGCACGCCCGGCCGCATCCAAAAACACGTCCGCAAAGGCTCGCTGCCGCTCGACGAACTGACCACCCTGGTGCTGGACGAAGGCGACCGGCTGCTGGACATGGGGTTTTACGACACCATCCTCGACATCGCCGCCGCCGCGCCCAGAAAACGGCAGACCCTGCTTTTTTCCGCCACCTTCCCCGCGCGGATCACGGAGATGAGCCAGGCCGTCCAGAAACAGGCTGTCCGGATCACGGCGGACGCCGAGCATGCCGAAACCAGCATCCGGCAGATTTTCTACCGGGTGGCCAAGCCCGCACGGAACCAGGCGCTGTACACCCTGATCGCGCACCACCAGCCCGAATCCACCGTCATCTTCTGCAACACCAAACAGAGCTGCAAGGACGTGGCGGACTACCTGCGAAACAAAGGCTTCATCGCGGCGGGGCTGCACGGAGACCTGGATCAGGCGGAGCGGACTCTGGTTTTCTCCCGGTTCGCCAACCGCAGCACCTCCATTCTGGTGGCCACCGATGTCGCCGCCCGCGGCCTGGACAT
This sequence comes from uncultured Lentisphaerota bacterium, assembly GCA_903894975.1. Classification (GTDB taxonomy): domain Bacteria; phylum Verrucomicrobiota; class Lentisphaeria; order Oligosphaerales; family CAITYL01; genus CAITSE01. Next base: position 13,687 of record CAITSE010000344.1, on the reverse strand, counting down.
CGCCGGCCTGGCGGCGGTCATTAATTACGAGCTCTCCCCCGACCCGGAAGTTCACACCCACCGCATCGGCCGCACCGGGCGCGCCGGGAACGAGGGACTGGCCCTGAGCCTCTGCCTGGAAATGCAGGATTTTCTGATCCAACGTCTTGAAGAATATCAGAAACGCCCCGTCCAGTGGGAGGACATCGCCGCGCTCACGCCGCGTCCCGGCAAGCTCACGCCGCCCATGGTGACCTTTGCCCTCGACGGCGGCAAAAAAGACAAGATCCGCCCCGGCGACATCCTCGGCGTCCTGACCGGCGACGCCGGCCTGACGGCGGACAAGGTTGGGAAAATTACCATCTTCGACTCCTACGCCTATGTCGCCATCGCCCGGGACAAGGTCGAACACTTCAAGCACTGGCTAACCCGCGGCAAACTCAAAGGCCGCAGCTTCCGGGCGCTGTAACACCCATTCAGTTTCACAGGAAACCGTAAGCCTGTCCGGTATTTTTGAACAGAAACTCACGAAGAACACAAAGACGTTTCCAAAGCAACCCTTCGCGCCCTTCGTGGCCTTCTGTTCAATAAAACCCGATTCGACGTTCAACGTTCGCCCCCCTGATATCATGGAAGAACTCCCATGACCACGTCCCCTTCATCCAAGGATCCGCTGCACGGCGTCACGCTGGAAAAAATCCTCACCGAGCTGTCGGCGCATTATGGCTGGGAGGAGATGGGCCGGCGGGTGCCCGTCAAATGCTTCACCCTCAACCCCAGCATCAAGTCGAGCCTGACCTTCCTGCGGAAAACGCCCTGGGCCCGCGCCAAGGTCGAGGAGCTGTACCGCCGGTTCCGGCTACGGCAGCCGCAGCCGGAATGATTCACAAACGGATTTGCCCGCTAAACACGCGAAAAAGCGCGAACGTTTTCGGGCAGAGTGACATCTGAAACGGATCAGAATGTAGGCACGGGCGTGCCGCCCGTGTTCCCGCGCGCCGCATAACTCCGCGGTGTTGGCAAAAGGCCCCCGGCAGCAGGGCATCGGAACGTTCACCCTCGCGGCTCTTGGCAATGCCGCGGAAACGCGGTGCAACCACGTTCCTACAAGGGGCTCTACCCCACCCGCATGAACAGGATTTTGGCGCGGTCAGAGCACTCGCTCTCCTTGGCGGTGCACAGGACGATGTCGCCCGCCGGATTCAAGCGCGGATGGACGTGGTAGATCTGGTTTTTCATCTCGCAGCAGACGGTGGCGAGAAGAGTTTTCGTTTTCATCCGGTCGTCGAACAGAATCACATCGCTCTGGTTCACAGCCTTGCGCGTGGTATTCCCCCACCAGCAGGTGTCCATGACGAAACGGGACCCGGCCGCATCGGATGCCACATGCAGGTAATCGTCATGGTCCAGCAACTGGCCGGCCTTGGTTTGCGGGTCGACCAGAATAATGCCGCAGTCCGGCATTTTTGACACCGGATAGCGCACGGCGATCACCTTGTCTCCAGCCGGCATTTCATGGCCGATGCATTCGCTCTGCTCGCCCCGGTCATTATGCCGTTGCGGATAGATCGAATAATGGACATTCTTTTCCCATTCAAGAAGATGCAACCGGTCAGGAATCCCTTCTGTCTTGCCTTCATGGCAGAACAGGATCCGGCCGGAGTCGCGGAAAAACTGCGGATGATTTGCCCAGAACGCGAACGCCTTCCGGAAAACGACCGCTTCCCGGGCGATGTCATAGACAAAAATCGTTGTCTTTTCCGGCGCGGCCTCGCCCCGGCGGTACTCGACCCCGGTCAAATACCTGCCATCGTCGCTCACATGGAACGGTCCTGAAAGCATCGCGTCACCGGGGAATTCAGCCTGGGAAACCCGCATGGATTTCCCCGGGATCGAGACATGGCAGAGCCGGTTGTCGCAGGGCAGCAGCACGGTTTCCGAGTTCCGGGCATGCCCGGAAACCACGAAGGCGGCATACGGATCGGCCTTTGCCGCGAAGGTGGGCGTCCAGGCCGCCATGTCCAGGATCGTCTCATACCGGTCCGCGTCCGGGTAATAGCGGTTCAACGAAATCCGCCCGTCCCGGCAACTGTAGAAGATGAAATAACTCCCATCCGCGCTCCACACGTCGGTAGTGTAATACGGGATGAAGTTGACGGCGCCGTCATAGCCGATCAGCCGTTTGTCCGTGACTTTGGGAGAACTCGTTTCCATGAAGTTACTTCCGTTCTTCCGTTTGTAACACAGCCAGCCCGGAACCGTTGAATCCTGTCCTGCGGCAACGGGTGAAAACGCAACTGCGGTAACGTAATCTCCAGAAACGACGGAGCGACCATGACCCGATTACGGTGTATAATTGGGTCATTTCTTGACCCGATTAAGCCTCCTATTCGGGTCACCGGGAGCACTCCCATGTATGTCTGGCAACATTCCGAATGGCCGGCTCTGCGCTGGGACGATGCGGCGCTGATGCGGGCTTTGGGCAACGCACGCAAGGCGCAGGGGCGTCTTCTCGGCAAGGTCAATCCCTCCCGGCTTGAAGCGGAGGCCGACGTCCTGGTTGAAGAGGCGTTCACCACCTCCGCGATTGAGGGAGAGAAGCTTGACCGGAAATCGGTCCGGTCTTCCGTGGCCAAACGGCTGGGCTTGTCCACCGCAGGTCTGCCGGCCGTGGACCGGCATGTCGACGGGTTGGTAGAGATGCTTCTCGACGCCACCCGGAACCACAGCCATCCACTCACCGTTGCCAGGATCAAGAGCTGGCAGGCCGCGCTGTTTCCAACCGAATATTCCGGTCTGATCCGAATCACGGCCGGGGAATTCCGGAAAAGCCGCGAGCCGATGCAGGTAGTATCCGGACCGGTCGGCAGGGAACAGGTTCACTATGAGGCTCCGCCGTCCAATCGTGTTCCCGTCGAGATCAAGGCCTTCTTTGCCTGGTGGAAAACATCACGCGAGCAATTGGACGGACTGGTCCGCGCCGCCGTGGCGCATTTCCGGGTTGTGACCATCCACCCATTCGAAGATGGCAACGGCCGAGTCGCCCGGGCCATTGCGGACATGGCCCTGGCCCAGGACGAAAACACGGGCTGCCGGCTCTACAGCATGTCAGCCCAAATCAACGCAGAGCGGGACGCCTATTACAGCGAATTGGAGAAGGCGCAGCGCGGCGATGGCGACATCACCGGCTGGATTCTCTGGTTCCTCACCTGCCTGGAGCGGGCCGTCGCCCGTTCCGAAGAACAGGTCCGCACGGCCGTGAAAAAGGCCGAGTTCTGGCAATCCCTTGCCGCGACATCCTTGAACACACGCCAGCGCAAGGTCGTCAACCGCCTGCTGGACGCCGGCCCCGGCGGTTTTGAGAGTGGCCTGACGAACCGGAAATACCGCGCCATGACCGGCACCACGCCGGAAACCGCCAAGCGCGACCTCGCGCACCTGGTCGAGCTCGGCATCCTCGTCCGCGCCGCCGCCGGCGGCAGAAGCGCCCGGTACGACCTTAAGCCGTAAAATTCGCGTAATCCGCGGTAAAACTGCCCGGAAAAATTCGTTTTCATCCGCAGATTACGCAGATTGGCGCAGATTTTTCAAAAAATGCCGCCTAAGTTTGCAGTTTATCCGATTAAATGTAAAGTACGATTATCATGAACTTGCTCCAGCGTCCATTCTGGATTGGGCGGATCCACGCGTTGTGGCGGCAGAAAAGCATCGTCTGGCTGTCCGGCGTCCGCCGTACCGGCAAGACGAGTCTCTGCCGGTTGCTTGAGCCTGCGATCTATTTCAACTGCGACCTGCCGTCCGTCCAGCGGCAATGCCTGGACCCTGAATTCCTACTGCGCGAGCTTCCGCCAGGGAAACCGCTGATTCTGGACGAAATCCACCGCCTCGCCGACCCCAGCCAACTGCTGAAGATTGCCGCCGATGTCTTTCCCGATCGGAAAATTATTGCCACCGGCTCTTCAACCCTGGACGCGTCGCGAAAATTTCGCGACACGCTGACAGACCGCAAGCGCGCCCTCCATCTTCCCCCCGTGTTGTGGCGGGAATGCGGGGAGGCGTTCGGAGGAATTTCCCTGGACAGACGGCTGCTTCACGGGGGGCTGCCCCCGCAACTGCTGGCGGCGCAGCCAATCCCGGAATTTTTCGAGGACTGGACTGACAGTTTCTACGCCCGCGACATTCAGGAACTGTTCGGCATCCGCAACCGCGCCGGTTTTTTGGCGGTTTTCAAGACGGTCTGTCTGCAAAATGGCGGATTGCTGGACGTCAGCCACATTGCCCGTGAAACCGGGCTCAGCCGCGCCACCGTCACCGCGCACCTCGACGCCTTGGAGATCGCCCATGCCGTCATCCGCATCCCACCCTTCCATGGCGGCGGCATGAAGGAGATTGTGCGGCAACCGCGCGTCTATGCCTTCGACACCGGCATGGTCGCCCATGTCCGGGGCTGGCATGATATCCGCGAGGAAGACCGCGGCCGGCTGTGGGAAAACCTGGTGCTGGACGAACTTCGTTCCGGGTTTCCGCCCGCCTCGATCCATTACTGGCGCGACACGGCCAAACGGGAGGTTGATTTTGTGGTGGAACAGGGACGCGTCGCGCATGCCATTGAAGCCAAGATCAATCCTGAACGTTTCCAGCGGGATGGCCTGGACGCCTTTCGCGCCCTTCACCCGAAAGGCCGGAATTTCGTGGTCTGTCCGCATGTCGCCAATCCGTATCCGCTCCGGCGCGACGGGCTGAGCCTGACCGTCTGCGCCCCCGCTCATCTGCCTGATCTGGTTTTAATCTGAGCGGTAAAACTTCCGGGGAAATTCATTCTTGTCCGCAGATTACGCAGATTGGCGCAGATTTTTCAAAAACGCAGCATCCGCGCTCAAAAAGACAGACACGACCCCAAATCTCCCTTTGTCGTGCCGTCACCACGCATCGGTGCGGAAAGTCAGGGCCGGCAGGCCGTCCGCGTTGAACAGGTTGGCCCAGGTGATGTCAAAGGGCGCCCAGGCATAGCGTGCGGCCACCGGCGCGGGCACCACCGGGCTGGAGAGGACCACCGTCGGTCCCTCGATCACGGCGTCGGCCCAGTGAAACTTCTTGTCCTCCCCGGCGATCATGAACCCTTGCAAGGTCTGGCCGGGGGGAACGGTCAGCCCCTTGCCGACGTGCATGAAGGTCAGGCGCAGCTTGCCGCCCTCGACTTTAACCGCCTGATACAGCGGCCCGTAAAACTCGACCGGCTGGCCGTAGACCGCGCCCAGCGCCACCCGGCAGTCGCGCGTGCCGTAGCCGGATTTGTTCGGGGGATGCACCCCGGTGGCAAGATCGGAGGTGATGACCAGGAAGACGTTGGGCGCAATGTCCTTGATCTTCAGCCAGTCCCAACGCGGCGGCCAGCCAGGCTGCCAACCGGGCGGATCTTTGGGCAGCGGCGACACCGGGGCGCAACCCAGATTGACCGGATCCTCAGGGTTCAGGGCGGCGCCCATGCCGCTCGGCTTTTCCACCACGAGCCAGGGGAAATCACCCTGCCCCCAGTCCGCGCGCCAAGCGCGGATCAGCGCGGTCATGACCACAGGCTGCCAGATGGGATCGAGCCCCGTGCCGCCCTCGCCCTGGTCCCATAGGACGCCGCGGATGGCGTAGGGAATCATCGGGCGAATGTGCGTTTCATAGAGGTCGCCGGTTTTCCGCTCGCCGAACGACGCCGGCTTCCGCGGCTCCTTGGGCAACTTGTCCTCCGGCGTTCCCGCCGTCTTGGCCGCCGCCAGGTTCTGTTGCCACTTCTTCAGGGCTTCGTCGTACTTCCGCATCCGGGCCTCCAGCGGATCTTTGGCGTCCGCGGCGGCAACGGCCTTCCGGATGTCCGGGTCCGTCTGAAACGCCTGCCGGCTGAGCCACGGCCCCGAAGGCGAACCCCGCACCGCGCCTTCCATGACGCCGACCGGCACGTCCAGCGCCTCCTGCAGTTTCAGGCCAAAGAAAAAGAGCTGCGCGGAAAAGCGGCCGAGGGTCTGGCGGTTGGCTTCCTGCCAGCCCGCGCCCACATCGCTGCGGAACAGCCGCAGCTTCGGATAGCTCTTGTTCCACGCGGCGTTCAGAACGGGATCGTGCTGCACATAATCTGGCACATCGGTGTCCAGGTTGGACTGGCCGGAACCGACCCAGACCTCGCCGACCAGGACATCCTTCAGCGTGACGGTTGTGCTCCCGGCCACGGTCAGTGTCGCCGGCTCCCCGGGCTGCAGCGGGTCGAGCTTGACCAGCCACCGCCCCTGCGCGTCCGCCACGGCGATCTTGTGCTGTTCCCGGAACGTGACCGTGACCTTTTCACCCGCCGCCGCCGTGCCCCAAACCGGCACCGGCATGTCCCGCTGCAGCACCATGTGACTGCTCAAAACCCGCGGCAGCGTGACCGCGGCGGCGGCCTGAAAGATGAACGAAAGGAAAAGAACGCCTAGGAACAGGCGGGTCATGCGGACGCGGGTCATGGTGGGGTTTTATCCGGATAATCTGCGCCAAGCTGCGAAATCTGCGGAAAACCGTTTCCCGCGGAACACGACAGGGAAACTATACTCTCCGCCCCGATCGCCGTAAAGGATCGCTGGGTGTCAAACCTGTCTTTTTAAGTACGGAGACTGGTTTCCCGAAGCGATAGAGACATTGAATAACGGCTTCGCACCCGTGGACGAACGTCCAGGCGTTTTTATTGGTCGGGAGGGAGGCAGGCAGGAGTGCCTGCCGTACGTTGGGGAACAGACAGGAGTGTCTGTTTTACGTTGCGGGAATTCGCGCCGAGCTGGGGCTCGGCGATCCCAGGGGGGGTGGAGGGTCGGGGAATGGTCGACGCCGCGGTTTTCGGCAACGTCGCGGAAACGTGGTGCAACCACGTTCCTACACGGATTTCTAACCATCAGCACAAACAGAAGTCACAGAGGCACAAAGGAAACCGTCTTCTCTGCGCCTTTGCGCCTTCTGTTAAAATTCTGGTTTTGGACCGGCACCACGGACTTCAATCTAAAATCCGCAATCCAAAATCCAAAATTCCCATCAGCCCAATGCTTTGATTTGGGCTTCGACGCGGGCGAGTTGCTGTTCGGCTTCGGCGAGCTTGGCTTTTTCGCCTTCGACCACGGCGGCCGGGGCGCGGCTGACGAAGCCGGCGTTCCCGAGCTTGCCCTGGATGCCCTGGATGTATTTGGCCAGTTCCTCGCCCTGCTTCTTGAGCTTGGCGACTTCGGCGGCGCTGTCGATCAGGCCGGCCAGCGGGATGTAGGCCGTGCCCATGGCGCCGACCGCCACCGCGTTCGGGCCTTCGCCCTTGCCGCCGGCTTCGCAGACTTCAACCTTTTCCGCCGACGCCAGCGCTTGGAACGAGCACAGGTCCTCGCGGAGGAAGGCGCCGCGCGCGGCATCGGCCGGCACCACGGCCACCATGATCCGAGTGGACGGCGCAATCTTGTAGTTGGCGCGGACGTTGCGGATCGCGGAGATCAACTCAAACTTCTCCTGAACGCAGGCGACCACGGTGGCGGTGGCGCCCAGCCGTTCCCGGGCGGCCTCGCCAAGCGGCGCCGGCCAGGGGGCCAGCATGATGGTGTCGGCCGCGGACGCGGCGAACCCGAACTGGTGCCAGACTTCCTCGGTGAGAAACGGCATCAGCGGATGCATGACCCGCAGGATCGTGCCCAGGCAGTGGTCGAACACGCGCAGCACCGCCGCCTTTTCCGTGGCGGTCGTGGCCGGCGCGTTCAGGCAGGCCTTGGCCGATTCCAGGTACCAGTCGCAGAACTCGCTCCACACGAACTCGTAGATGTTGTGGGAGTACTGGTGGAAGTCGAACGTTTCCAGGGACTTGGTGGCGCCGGCCACGGCGGCGTCGAGGCGCGCCAGGATCCAGCGGTCGTCGGGACGCAGGTCCGCCGCGGCCAGGCCGTCCAGCGTCTTCCAGTCCTTGGACAGGTCGCCGAAGCGCAGGCGGAAACGGGCGACGTTCCAGAGCTTGGTCGCGAAGTTGCGGCCGATCTCGCACTTCTCGTTGGCGTAGCGGATGTCCAGGCCGACGGGCGCGATGTAGATGATGGTGAAGCGCAGCGCGTCGGTGCCGTACTGGGCCATCACTTCCAGCGGGTCGGGCGAGTTGTTCAGGCTCTTGGACATCTTCCGCCCCTTGTCGTCGCGGATGATGGAGGTGAAATAGACGTCCTTGAACGGCACGTCGCCCATGAATTCCAAGCCCGACATGATCATGCGGGCGACCCAGAAAAAGATGATGTCCGGCCCGGTGACCAGGGTGTGGGTCGGGTAAAACTTCTTCAGGTCCACATTGGCGGCGTCCTTGGCGGCGTCGCCGGTCCAGCCGAAGACGCTGAACGGCCAGAGCCAGGAACTGAACCAGGTGTCGAGCACGTCGTCGTCCTGCCGGAACGCGGCGCCGCCACACTTGGGGCATTTGACGGGCATGGCGCGGTCCACGACGATCTCGCCGCAGCCTTCGGCCTGGCAATAATAGGCCGGGATGCGGTGACCCCACCAAAGCTGGCGACTGATGCACCAGTCCTTGATGTTCTCCATCCAGTGACGGTAGGTCTTGACCCAGCGGTCGGGGTGGAAATGAATGCGGCCGTCGACCACGGCGGCGAGCGCGGGTTCGGCCAGCGGCTGCATTTTCACGAACCACTGCGCGGAGAGGCGCGGCTCCACGGGCACGTCGCCGCGCTCGCTGAACCCGACCTGGTGGGTGTGATCCTCGATCTTGTCCAGCAGCCCGAGTGCGTCCATTTTCTTGACCACGAGCTTGCGGCAGAGATTGCGGTCGAGTCCCTGGAACTCGGCGCCGGCGTCCTCGTTCATGGAGGCGTCATCGTTCATGACGTTGATCATGGGCAGGTTGTGGCGCAGCCCGATCTCATAATCATTGGGATCATGGGCCGGGGTCACCTTCACCGCGCCGGTGCCGAACTCCGGTTCGACGTGGTCGTCGGCAATCACCGGGATTTCGCGACCGACCAGGGGCAGGACGAGGGTCTTGCCGACCAGGGCGGCGTAGCGCGGATCCTTCGGGTTCACGGCCACGGCCGTGTCGCCGAGCATGGTTTCCGGCCGAGTCGTGGCCACGGTGATGCAGCCCGAACCGTCCTTGAGCGGATACTTGAAATGCCAGAGCCGGCCGCGCTCCTCCTTGTAGATCACGTCCTCGTCGGAAAGCGCCGTGCCGGACTTGGGGCACCAGTTGATGATGCGGTGCCCCTTGTAGATCAGCCCCTTGCGGTGGAGGCGGATGAAGACCTCCTGCACGGCGTCGGAAAGCCCCGCGTCCAGGGTGAAGCGTTCGCGTTCCCAGTCGCAGGCCACACCGAGGTGGCGGAGCTGCTTGACGATGGTGCCGCCGTATTGCTCTTTCCACTGCCAGACCCGTTCCAGGAATTTCTCGCGGCCCAGGTCGTGGCGGGAGAGTTTTTCCTTCTCCTTGAGCATGTGCTCGACCCGGGACTGCGTGGCGATGCCGGCATGGTCGGTGCCCGGGACCCAGCAGGTTTCGCGGCCGCGCATTTTCTCGAAACGGATCAGGATGTCCTGGAGCGTGTTGTTCAGCACGTGCCCGAGGGTCAGCATGCCGGTGACGTTCGGCGGCGGGATGACGATGACGTACGGGCTCTTCGCGCTGTCCGGACAGCCGCGGAAATAGCCGCGCTTCTCCCACTCGGCATACCACCGGCGTTCGACTTCGGCCGGTTCATAGGCTTTGGGCATGGTCTCTTCGGTCGGCATGATCATAAACCCCGGGGTGAAAAGGAAAATGTATTTCCCCCCAAGGCGGATACAACGTGACGCCGACCCAAGGGTACGGGGTATCCAACAGCCACACCCAAAACACAAAAGTATACGGCATCCCGTTTGAAGAGAAGTACGTTTAGGATTAAGGCGTTACAGGAGCAATTGCAGGAGCCGCATGAATCGAGCAAGGGTAAAATTCGGAGCGTTGTTGAGCAAGGCTTTCAGCCTTGATGGCGTTTCCCCCGTTTTACCTGGGGCGTTGCCCCAGGCTAGGTTGGAATGCCCCCTTGGGGCGGTCCGGACTGTCCGATGGCTGTCGCCCCAAAGGGGCAGCATCAACTTAGCCTGGGGCAACGCCCCAGGTTAAGGCAACAAAACCAGTCAAGGCTGAAAGCCTTGTTCAACCAGCATTCGCGAGCGTCTCCGTCACGGAACCGCAGACGACAGCCGGCCATAACACAAACCCAACCGAAAACAGTACGCGACCCAAAGGGTCGGGGTATTGACCCCCACTAGGAATAAAAAGGCGGCGACTTTCGCCATACGGCGCGGAAACCGCGATCAACCCGCTTTATCCGGGCCTGGGAAACGATCAGGATCAGGCGGCGCTCCTGGACGATGACGCCGGCGGGCGGCCAGGGCGGCGGCGCCGGCCAGGAAGAGCAGCGCCGCGGTGGGTTCAGGCACGGCCACCAGGAGACCCGTCGTATAGAGTTTCGTCGAGTCCCACGTCCAGCCAGAATCCAGGGTGGGCAGGTTCACCGTGAAGAACGTGCCGGTAATGTATGCCCAGTTCAGGACATGGTATTCCTGATAGGGAGCGGGCTTGTAGCCGTCGAGGAAAGACACGTTCATGGTGCCGCCGGTAAGGGTCATGGTGCCGGTGGAAATGAGCTGGTCATAAGTGGTTCCGGGGATGCCACCGGCGAGTTCGATGTCCAGGAACGAACCGTTCTGGAAGGTGACATTTCCCACGGTCAGGGTTCCGGGCGAGGCACCGGGGGCGACATGGACGCCGCTGGCGACCGTGAACCCGCCCACCGGCGCATAGGTTCCACGCCCGCCCACGGCGGCGCCGCCCTGGAAGGTGACGCTGCGGGTGAAAGTCACGCCCGCGGCAATCTCCAGCCGGCCGCCGCTCTCGACCAGAATGCCGCCGGTGCCCAGCGCCGCCGCGTTGCCCGCGGACACGGTGCCGGCATGGACGAAGCTGGAGCCGGAGTACAGATTCGAGGCGGTCAGAAACAGCGTACCGGCGCCATCTTTGCCCAGGCCACCCGCACCGGAGAGGACGCCGGAAATGGTGGTATTGGCGGAACCGGTGACGAAGAGCAGGTTGCCGTTATTGTTGACGCTGCCCGTCACGGCCAGCCCGCCGGTATCGGCATTCCAACGCTGGGCGGTCCGCAGGGAAACGGCCATGCCAAGCGTGTGGGTCACCGTGGTCTGGTTGTGAATGCCGGCCTCGCCAAGGGTGAGCGCGTTGCCGCTGAAGGCAAATTTCCCGGAACCGGAACCGGTGAAGATCAGGCCGGTGATTTCCCGAACGCCGTTCAGGGTCACCGCGAACTTCGAGGTCTGGTTGTTGTCGAAGCGGGCCGCGGCGGCGGTCCAGACCAGGGTTTCCGAACCGATTGTTGTCATGACATCCGCGGCGCGCTGGCCGGCTAACCAGTTGGAGGAGGTGCCCCAGTTATTGCCGGAACCGCCGCCGGTCCAGGTGTTGGTGGCTGGGGTATAGACTTCCGGGAGCCAGCCGGTCTTGGCCATTTCCAGATTAAGTTCCGGGAGCAAACCCGCCGCCATGCTGTCCCAGGACGCATAGGACGCCTGTCCGGACGCCGTGGAACTGACGGCATAATGAACGCCAGTCAGCACCAGCTTGCCCTCGGGGGATGTATAGAACGTGGGGCTTCCGGAATCACCCACCTGAAAATTGCAATACCCCGCCCCCTGCGTAGCCGGGGTGTTGGTGAACATCAACAGGTTTTTCCGGACGGTGGTGGTGTCAGGAGACAGGTCGGTTCCGGTATTGACCCAGAAACTGTTCACGTTGGCCTTGCCAATCCTGGCGGACATTCCGTACACGAGGAGACTTTTTCCCACATAGGGTGTGGCGTTGTAGCCTTGAAACCACAGGGCATAGGTGGCGATGCCCGCCGTGGAGGATACCGGGGCGCTGAGAGTGCCCACGGCCAGATCCTGGCCGGCGACCAGAGCGCCGGAATAGGATTTCACGGTGGCGCTGGTGATGGTGCCGGCGCCGGCGGTGAAGCGAAGGGTGGTGGAGGGGGTGTAGTGCGCAGCGTAGAGCACATGCTGCGGGCTGAGCATGGCCACACTTTGGTTGCTGTTGACCGCCGACCAGCCCACGCCCGACCAATCGTACCCGGCGCCGATGAAGGCGGTGCTGGTGTTGTTCACGGGCGCGGAGGAATACCCGGAGGCGAAGCGGTTGTAGGCGGCCTCGTTGCCGGTATAGGAATTGATGAACAGCGCCCACGCCGCCGGCGCCGTCGCCAGCAGCCAGAGCGCGGCCGCCCAGCGAGTCAGCCTCATCATTCCGGATCCGGTTATGCCATTCCGCGCCATAATTCCTTTCGCCAGGGGTCGTCCCGCGTCGCGGCGCCGATTTACGCCCGGGATTTTTTTAAGGAAAAGAGCAAGGATTGCCCGCTTGCCTACTTTACCTTACCAGAAACCTCAGGATTTTCCACTGCCGGCCGATTGCGTTTTTCGCTCGCCAGATTATGGTAAAACGCTGTTTGCCCGATGGTGTAATGGTAGCACAACTGACTCTGAATCAGTTTGTCTTGGTTCAAATCCAGGTCGGGCAGCCATTTTTTCTATTCTTCGCGGCGACTGGCGCATTTAAAATTATGAGCCGACGGCAGATCCCGCAACTTGCAGCCTTCTTCGGCCTGGTCTTGACCCTCCTGGGGCTGGCCAGCAGCCAGGCTCCGAACCGCGGCGGCCAGACGGACGCCCCGTGCGTTTGCGAACAGAGCGTCCACCTCTTGCTTGGGGCAACGGGTGACCGCCCTCAAGATTGTGATTGCCACAACCGCCCCGGCGCGGAAGAGCCGAGCCCCGCTGCGGCCCAGTCCTTTTTCCGCTTCCGGTCAACCGGCAGCCATAACCTCACCCCGGGCCTCGCCATGGTCGCCGGCGCGCCGTTCCGGCGGTCACGGACGGACCCGGCTCCCGGCGGCCGTACGCCCCGGCAGGCGACCGTCGGCGCGGCGCCGCCGCCCTGGCTGGCATCCTCCTGCCAACTCCTCCTCTAGGGTGCGAGTTCGGCCGCACCGGGGCGCCACCATAGGCCTTTCGCCGCCGATGCCTGCACCACCCCAAAGGGTTCGCCCCTCCAGGGCTCCAGGTTCTTTGTCGCTCCTTCCTGGGGCGTTGCCCCAGGCTATGATGAATCCGCGCCTTCAGCGCTCCACAGAGCAGGTCATCGACGACCTCTCGGCGTTACCCCAGGCGATACGTAATCCGCGCTTTCAGCGCGTTGACCCGCCGGACACGGCATGTACCAAAAGAGGAAAAAGGCCATGGAAAAGAATTCCCGAATTGGCAACACCTTCGCGAGCATTATCGTCGCCAGCCAGTGGCTGCAGGCGCCGCTTTACTTCGGCCTGATCGTGGCACAAGGCATTTACGTCTTCCAGTTCTGCAAGGAGCTGTACCACCTGGTATGCGGGATCGGAGCCTTCAAGTCACAAGACATCATGCTCATGGTCCTGGGCCTCATCGACGTGGTCATGATCTCCAACCTGCTGATCATGGTGATCATCGGCGGCTACCACACCTTTGTGGCAAAAATCCACTTCAGCTCAAAAAATCCCCCGGACTGGCTGGATCATGTCAACGCCAGCACCATGAAGGTCAAGCTGTCCATGGCCTTGATCGGCATCAGCTCGATCCACCTGCT
>CAITSE010000343.1 GCA_903894975.1 uncultured Lentisphaerota bacterium | reverse complement strand
GGTGTCAAGCCGCCGCACTCCAAAGCGGCTGGGCCGCCGCAGTAAATGTCCATAACAAATTCAACTATAATGCCTAACGGTTCTTAAGCTTACGCGCATGCCCCGCAGGGATGCGACACGAATCGGCTTCGCCTGTCCCTTGCGTTTCGGATTAGCGGTAGCCCGGGGTGAAGAGCAGTTTGCTGGTGTAGGCCTTCATGCCCACGCCGACCTGCGGCCCAATCCGGATCCACTGCAGCCCCTCGGCATGGCCGTCCGTAAAGGCGACGTTGGTCCATCCCAGATGCCGTTCACTGGGGCGCTCCGCGCCGAAGTGGTCGAGGTACCAGTAAAAGTAGTTGATCGTGTTGTCCGCCGCCGTGGTGCTGATCTTGGCGTCGCCGATGAGCCAGTACTCGGACGGCGCGATCAACTGCGAGAGACCCGTCTGAATGATCGGGTTGCCGCCGGCGTCAATCCTGCCCGCCTCCACGTTGATATAGGTCATATTGACGCCATACCCGCCGCCGATCAAGAACGTTTCCACCGCGGGACAGAGCCAGACGCCGGACTTGATGCCGCCCCAGCCCACACTCTCCGTGGCGGGCGGCTTGGGCAGATACCCGTTGTTGACCAGGAGGTTCGTGTAAAATTTCGAATCTCCGGTACGCGCGTCGATATGCCCCGGGATCATCCGGTCGTTGTCGTCTTGGGAATAGATCAACATCGCCAGCCCGATCTGCTTGAGGTTGGACTTGCAGGTGGCGTTCTTGGCGACCGCCCGGGCCGACGACAACGCCGGCAGCAGGAGGGAGGCCAGCACCGCGATGATGGCGATGACCACCAGCAGTTCGATAAGCGTGAATGTGCATTTGGGGTTCAGCATAACCGCCTCGTCTCTTTATTCGTGTTCATTGGCGTTCATTCGCGGTTCAAAAACGGTTGTCTAATTGCGCTGTAAAAAGACGGTCTTCATTCTTCTGCTAAGATGAACCGCGAATGAACGCCAATGAACGCGAATAGGACCCAGGGTTGATTTGACTTGGTATGATATCTCATAGCATACCGCGGTCCGATCCGCCAGTTTTGCTTTTCGCGGAAGCTCACTCAGAACTGGGCGCCGCCGGCATCTTGTTCCCGTTGACCAGCAGCGCCAGGAGCACTTCGGCGTAGAGCCGGTGCCCGAAATCGTTGGGATGGTTCACGCCGTTGCCAGTGAGGTCCCAGAACCGCTTCCGCTCCAACATCTGCGCCCACAGCAGGGTCATGTCGGCCAGCGCGGCATGTTTCTCCCCGGCGAGTTTGGCCAAGGCGTCGCGGTACTTGGGGAACTCGGCCGCGGGCGTCCAGCTCCATTCGGGATGGGCGCGGCTGGAGGTGACCAGGATGAATTCCGCGTCCGGGGCGCCGGCGCGCACGGCGTCCACAATGCGTCCGACGTTCTCCGCATATTTCGCCGCGTTGCGGATGGCGACATCGTTCGCCCCGTAGGCGATGAAGACCAGGTCCGGTTTGGCGGCCAGGACGGCCGGGACTTCCTTCAGGCCGCCATCGGCCATGGTTCCTCCCTTGGCCACGTTCAGGAGCTCGACCGTGCCACCGTAGACCGCCTCCAGTTGCCGCGCCAGCAGCACGGTGTAGGGCGGCATGTGCGGCAGGTTCACTTTGGACGAGGCGTTGGCGCCCGTGGAGATGCTGTCGCCGATGATGGCGATGGTCAGCTTTTCCTTGCGCCGGAGCTTATCGGCAACGCGCTTCAGCAGACTGCCGGCAGATTGTGGCACATAACCCTGCCAGTCCTCGCTGCGGACGTAGTCCACCTCCACCTGCTTGTCCTGGAACCCCTGTTCCTGATAGAGCAGCCAGGTTTCGGGATCATCGGCTTTCTGCTTGATGGCCTGTTTCGCGCCCTTGGGCTTGTAGAAGTCCTCCGCTTTCATGAACGGGATCCGGGACGTCGAGGTGCGCACCAGTTTCCGGCCGGCGGCGTCGACCTCGTAATCGCGGCCCGCCTCATAGAGTTCGCCGGTGCGGGCGTTGTGCACCCGCAGGATCTTGGCCGGCTTGAAGAGCAGCGTGCCGGTCGCCGGGGCGTCCGTTTTTTCCTGCACGAACAGGGCGGACTCGCCGTAGACTGTCGGAGAGCGCCAGAACGGTTCGAGCAGGCGCGCGTTCTCCAACCGGTAGCTTCCCATGGCCGGGGCCGCCGCCGTGGCGGGCGGGACCGGCTTGGCCGCCGCCGGCGCCGGGGCCGCGACCGGGGTCTTTACCGCGGCGTTGCCGACCACAATGAGATCGCTGATTTCCAAAACGTTGCGCAGATCTTTGGAACCGTCGTTCATGCCGGGGGCCACGGCCGTGACCTCGGCCAGGTCCAGGGTGCCGTTGGCCTTGTCCGGATGGCTGCCGAGCGCGCCGAACTGTTCGACGGGGATGAACACGACATGCCATTTCCCGTCCGCCGGCAGAATCGGGTCGGCCGTCCAATAGCCGCCGCCACCGTTGCGCTCGAAGAGCATCAACCGCAGGGCGGCCGGGTTTTCCGCCCGCATCCGGAGCACCAGGCCGGCGGCGCCGGCCAGGGTGCCGGCGTCAATCCGGAACTTGGGATAGACCCAGCGGTCCCCGGGCTTGTCGAACCCCGTCACCAGCCGCCAGAGCCCGCCCTCGCCGGCGGTCATGGTCATCCGCCCGTGGCCGGCGATGTTCGTTTCCCAGCGGGACAGGGTTCCGATGTCCAGACGTTCCTGCCGCGGAAAATGTTGCAGGACTCCGTCCAGGGATCCTTCCAGGATGTAGGGCAGCGCCAACGGGCTCAGCGCGGCGCCGCCGGCGCGGGTGCCGCGCACGGTCAGGCCGCGGGTCTGCACCAGGTCCAGCGCCGCACCCGCATCCACAGTCCATTCCACCTCGCGCGCCGCCTGGGCCGGCACCGTTACTTCCTGCCCGGCGCCCAACGGCGCCGCGCCGGTTACGGCCGGCGTGTCCGCCGCCACCGTCAACCGCACCGGTTCCTCGCGGTCGGAGAGGTTGGTGACGCGGACCCGGATGCGCAGGTGCGCCGCCGTGGCGGCGTCCACCATGTAGCGCAGCGGCGAATAACAGCCCTGCCCCGGCTCCACCACATGCTGCAGGACCATGGGCCCGGCGGGCGTCGCCGCGGGGAGCGGCATCCGACTGGCGGTCAGGAGCCGCATCGCGCCGGTGTCCCGCCGTATTAGCGTCGCCGTCGCGGCATCCGGCGCAAACCACAGGTACGCCATGCCCCCGGAGACCTCCACGCCGCCGTCGGCCGCCGGCGCCAGGAGCGAACCGTCAATGGCTTCGGCGCGAACGGGTTTCACCGGGAACCGGATCCAGACCGGTTCGTCCTTGCCGGTGTACAGGACCGCGACGGCGTCCCCACCCGCGGCATTCCCCGGCGTCACAAACACCCGGGCCCGCGCCGCGCCGGACACCGCGAGGTCGCCGGCATACTCGCGGCCGGAAAGCGCGCGGACGCTCTGGACATAGGCCGCCATGGAGCGCAGCGGCGTCACTTCTTTGCCCATCAGTGAAAAACTCTTGGTTCCGCCTTCTTCATAAAAGGCCAGGCAGAACGGCATGTACCGGACAATGCCGCACGCCTTCGCCTCCACCCCTTTCATGGCGATTTCCATGGCGCTGCGCCGATCCTGGTCCGGGGGCGGCCGGCCGCCGCCCTTGTCCCAGGGCCAGCCGCATTCGGTGAGCCACAGCGGCATGCCTTCCCGGCCGCTTTCCCTCAGCCAGTTCCGGTAGGAGGCGATGACCGATTCCATATCGGCGGCCGGCCGGTAGTCGTGGAACCCCACGAAATCCACATGATCGAGCAGGCCGTTCCGCGCGCAGAACCGGTGGTAATCACCCGGTTCCGTGCCGATGAACACGCCGCCGCCCAGCGGCGCGCGGACGCCCTGCCGCTCAAAGGTCCAGCGCATGGCCTTCACCATGGGCACATATTGGTCAGCGGGCAGCCCCTTGCCGTAAGAGCTGCCTTCCGGTTCGTTCCAGACCTCAAGACCGCCCCAAGTGTCCTTCAGGGTTTCGTGGATCACCGGCCAGGACCGGGAGAGCTGCACCAGGTCCTGGGGAAAAGAGCTCGGCACCGCGTACGTCCCCCGCGCCGGCCCCGGGTCATGGAACATTTCCAGCACGGTCAGCCCTTCCGCCGCATACATGCCGCGCACCGCCCGGGCCTGGTCGTGCTCCGCCCAGTCCCACTTGTCCGGCGCGGGATTGACGCCGATCCAGCGCATCCGTTCGCGGGCCCAGCCGATCCCGGAACGCTTCAGCACGTTCACCATCGCCCGGCGCATCTCCGGCCGCCGTTCCAGCCAGGTGAGCGCGGCGTCCATGCCGAAAAACCCGTCCGGCGTTCCGGCGTACGGCTCCATGGAAACCGCACCGAACCGCTCGCCGTCCAATTCGATTTCATAATAACCGCGCGGCAGCCGCACGGGCACGGTCAGCCGCCGGTCCGCCCCCGCCGTCGCCACGCCCGACAGCACTGGGCGTCCGGCATAGTCGGTGACCGCGTATTTTATCTTCGCACCTTCCGCCGCGCGGGTGGTCCAGGTCAACGCTTGCTCCACGGCGGGCAGAACAAAAAATCCACCCGCGTCCGCCGGTTCAAACCGGGACACGGGGGCGGCGGCGGGCGCCGCCACCGCGACGGCGCCCAGGCAACCGGCGGCCAGAATGGACCACAACCAGGAACGGAGATGGAAACGGATCATAACCCCTCTTTTTTCAGATAGCCGCAACTTGTTCTCACGATCAACCTTGGCGGCAGCAGCGTGTGCTTGACCGCCTCCAGGGATTCGCCGTTTTCCAGCATGGCCAGCAACCGGCGCGCCGCCACCCGGCCAATCTCGGTGAACGGCTGCTCCACCGTGGTCAGCTCCAACCCCGCCGCATGGTACACGTCGGGCATGGTGTTGTCGAAGCCGGTCAGGGCCACATCTTCCGGCACCCGCAGGCCGGCGCGCTTCAACGCCAGAAAGGCGCCATAGGCCATGTCGTCCACAAAACTCAGGATGGCGTCGCATGGCAATTTCCCGCCGTGGGTTTTCAGCCACTGGGTCACGGCTTTGCCCGCACTGAGGTTCTGCGACTCGTCGTACCCCAGTTCTGCGTGCAACACCGGCTCCTCCGGCAGCCCGTGGTCGCGCAACGCGTGCCGGAACCCGGTCATGCGGTCCCGTTCCGCGATCCCGGCGCGTTCGCCCCAGGACAGCACCCCGAACCGCCGCCGGCCCGCCATGATCAGGTGCTGGGTCAGTTCATACATGCCGCGAACATTGTCCGACATCACGCACGGGATCGGGATCCCCGGGATGTACCGGTCCACCAGCATCACCTTCCGGGAACGTGCGACAAATTCCTTGAGCAGGGCCACGCACTCAGGCCGGGAAACATTGTCCTGGTCGAGAAACACGATCAGCCCGGCCGCGCCCGCCTCCAGCATGCCGCGGATCTGCGCCGTCTGCACCTCCGGCCGGCCGTGGTCATGGCCCAGCATGACGCAATAGCCGCCCAGCCCCGCCGCCTCCTCGGCCCCGCTTACCACTTTGGCAATGGTCGGCCATTCGACCGTGGGCACCGAAAGCCCGATCAGGCGCGTCGCGGTCACGGTGCGGCGGCCAGGAACCGGCAGCCGGCGGACAAAGGTTCCCGAACCCTGCCGGGATTCCAGGATCCCGTCCACCACAAAGGTCCGCAGCGCCCGCCGCAACGTTTCCCGGCTGACCTTGAGGGTTTCCGCCAGCTCACGCTCCGGCGCGAGGCGGTCGCCGACCGTCATGGCCGCAATCGTCCGCTCCAGGTCCAGCAAAACCCGCGCGTGCCGCGGCAATAAATCCATCACAGACATAGGCGGTTACGTTTCCAAAAAGACGGGGCAATCCCGGGACGCTCGCCGTCCCGGCAACAAGTGGTACGAACAAACGTACCACTTCATGCCAGCGGCGTCAAGCCGCGGGAGATGTCACGCCCCGCTGGGCTCACAACCTTCTTCTATCCCTAACCCGGAGCGTTGCCCCGGGCTGGCATGTCACGCCCCGCTGGGCATGCGCGTAAACTTAAGAACCATAACCTTCTGAAAGCGAACGTCGAACATTGAACGTCCAACGTCGAATTGGAGTTCACACCGTAGGCTTCAGCTCCATCCGGTCAGTTTTCCCTTCAACGTTCAGCGTTCGACGTTCGATGTTCAACGTTCGTTTTCCCTTAAGTTGACGCGCATGCCCGCGGAGGCTCCCATCCGCCAATCGCCGGGCAAG
>CAITSE010000342.1 GCA_903894975.1 uncultured Lentisphaerota bacterium | reverse complement strand
CTCTGTCCTGCTCAACATCCTGCCAACTCCCGCCGCCAGGCCGACCACCGGCCCGCGACAGAACCCACCATACCCCAGCACAATCCCAAGCTCCAGATGGGTCAGCAGCGACGCTTACTGCCCCCACGATTCAATCAGGGCTTGAACAGGAGTGAACAGAGGTAACAGAGATTTTCGCAAAAACTCCGTTTCCTCTGTTCACTCCTGTTAACAACGGAACGTCCTCATTCTCCCGGAAGCGCGAGAACGACCCGGAAGCCGAGGCCGAGGTTGCGGTACGACGGGGCGTTGCAACTGCGGCTGGCGGAACGGCAGAACTTGGAACTGCCGTTGAAACTGCCGCCGCGGCACACGCGGAATGAACCTGACGACGACCCCGGCGGATCGGTCACCGCGCCCGGCGGATACTGCGGCTCGTACCAGTCAGAACACCATTCCCAGACATTCCCGTGCATGTCATAAAGCCCCCAGACATTCGGGAGCTTTTGGCCAACCGGATGCGTGGTCTTTTCGCTGTTGCCCAAGTACCAGCCCAGGGTATCCATGTCCTCTGTTCCAGCATAAGGACCGGTGGTTCCCGCCCGGCAGGCAGACTCCCACTCCGCCTCCGTCGGCAGACGCGCCCCAGGCCCAAGCTTACGCAAAAAATACTGAGATTCGCTCCACGACACGTTCTCCACCGGCAACTCCGCGCCTTTGCAGCTTGACGGATTCGCGCCCATTATCACTTCCCATTGCCCTTGCGTCACTTCGGACTTTCCCAGGTAAAACCCCTTGGTAAGGGTCACTTGGCGCTCCGTCTCATAGACGTTCCTCCCGGGTTCGGTTCTAGGCGACCCCATCACAAACGTCCCGGCCGGGATATACACCAGTTCCATGCCCGTCTTTTCATGCACCACCGCCTTCGCCCAACGACTGGACGTGTACGGCTCCGGCCCTGTCTCCTTTTTTGCGAGACAACCGGCCGGGATAAACATCAATTGCTCTCCGCTCGTGCCGCCGTTGAAACGGAACACCCCGCTCCGGTCGCATTTCACGATGGTGGTGGCCAGGGCATACTTCTTGCCATCACCCGGCAGGGTCACGGACACCTTGTAGCTTTTGCCGCGTTCCAGATTGAACCTGGCAGGCGTTTTCCCGGCTTGGTCACCAAACATAACGGGAGCCCCAGCCACGGTTTTTCCGTTCTGTGCCGCCGTGACCACCAGGGTTGGTTTCAATTTTTCCGCCAATGCAACCACTTTGGCGTCATCCGGTTTCATACGTTGCGCGGCGGCCATGAAGGCTTCGGCCTTATCCCATTCTTCCGCAGCGAGGGCGGCGTCTCCGGCGGCAAGCGTGGCGGAAAAGTCAATTTCCTTGCCCAGGGCCACGGCCTTGGCCTCGTCCGGTTTCAGAGTCAGCGCCAATTTCACCTGTTCCTTGGCCTTTGCCCAATCCTTCGCCTCGAACGCAGCCTGTGCCGCGGCAAGTGCGGCGGAAAAGTTGATCTCACGGCCCAAGGCCACGGCCTTGGCATCGTCCGGCTTCAGGGCCATGGCCGCTTTTACTTGCGCTTTGGCCTTGGCCCAATCCTTCGCCTCGAACGCGGTCTGTGCCGCCGCAAGCGCGATGGCGAAATCAATTTCATTACCCAACGCCGCGGCCTTCGCGTCATCCGGCTTCAAAGCCAGCGCCATTTTTATTTGTTCTTTTGCTTTTTCCCAATTCTTTGCCTCAAGCGCGGCCTGCGCCGCAGCAAGAATGTTCGGGACATTGGCCAACACGTTTTCCTTGGGAATGCGGCGGGCAAGATGCCCGCCAGCCCGTTTGGCCGGGCTGGAAGCCCGCCCCCCTACCGGGCCAGTGGGCAAGATGCCCACTCCCAATGGGAGCCTCCGGCGGGGGTGTCGGGGGGGGCGAATTCCACCCCTGACCGGTTTACGCGAAGCCGCGGCGGTAGTTGCCGTCGTGGGTGCCGGCGGCGGGGGGGCGGCCGGCGCGGATCTGACGCCAGAGGGTGACGGCTTCGTCCGGGGTGTAGGGACGGTAGAGGAAGTCCATGCGGAAGCGGCGGGCGCCGGCGGCTTCGAGTTCGGGCAGGTACGCGGCCAGGCAGAAGGGACGGCGGTCCACGAGGATGCTGCGGCAGCCGCGGGAGCAGAGGTAGTAACGCCCGCCCTTGGAGGCCGCCCATTCCGTGCCGTTGGCGCGGCAGGCGCCGCCGGCGGCGGAGCCGGGACCGGTACAGCCGCGGGTGAGCGCGGCGGCGGGGCAGCTTTCGGAGATAAAAAGCGGCGTGTCCTGCCAGACCACGACGGTGAGGCGGTCGGCGCCGGCGGTGCGGAGCAGGTCGTGCAGGTTCTCCCGGCTGTCTTCGGGAGAAAGCGTAACCAATTCCGCGCCAAGATCAAGAAGGTACGCAGCGGCGACGGGATTGAACACGGGAATTGTCCAATCCACGGCCAGAGATTGAACAGAAGGTGCAAAGGCGCGAAGAAGAGTATTCCTTTGCGTCTTTGCGTCTTCTGTTCGTTCGAGGAACTCCCACGCCGAGAGATTGGCGGCCTGCCAGCGGTGGAAGCCAAGGCCGGTGAGTTCGCGGATTTTGGCCGTCAGTTCGTCCGCCTCCCAGCCGCGGGTGATGATGGGCAGGGCCAGGCGGAGCCGTTCCGCCCCCAGGCGGTTGCGGAGTTCGCAGAGGCCGTCGCGCAGGGCGGGAAACGTCATGGCGGAATCAAGACTGACCACCAGTTCGGCACAGGCGTCCCAGTCGGCGGCGGTGAAGGCGGCGACGGTTTCCAGGCGGTCGGTCATTAAGGACCAGGAGGGGGAGGTCTGTGGTCTGTGGCCTGTGGTCTGTGGGGTGGGGACGGGGGAGGAGAGGTCTGTGGTCTGTGGCCTGTGGTCCGTGGGGGGAAGGCAGAGGGCGGAACTTTGGAGAAGGATGGCGGTGGCGCGGGCGTCCAGGGCCTGGTTCCAGGCGGGCTCGAGCTTGCCCATGAGTTCGCGGCGGGCCTGGTTCAGGACGGAGGCCGGGGCAAACAGGGCGCCGGGATTGTCCAGGGTGAACCCGTTCAGGCGGAAGGGAGTGTCGCCGAGCCGTTCGCAGGCGGTGCGGACGGCGGTGGCGGTGCCGGCGGCGTCACGGGCCGGGGTGAACGGGCCGGCGGCGGTCGCGGTGGCGGTGGCCGAGGCGTCGGAGAGTTTCACCGGCAGCAGCGCCGCAGTCAGTTCCAGCCGTTCCGAGGTCAGGCGGACGGTGACATCCACGGGGAAGCGGACCCGGTGCGCGCCGGGCTTGGGCACGGGAAATTCGAAAGAGCGTTTGACGCGCTGGGAGGAGGCGCAGTAGACGGCAGCTCCGACGGGAATGGCCGGGGCCTCCCGCGGCAGGAGCAGTTCCAGGCCGGTGCCGGCCGGAATGCGGACCGGGTCGGGCCGGCCGCCGCGGAGCACGCGCCATTCGTCCAGGGCAAAGCCGAAGGGACGGTCGGCACCGGGCAGGTCGATCTGCAGACCGTCGTGCCGCTCCAGTTCGCGGGCGGTGGTGAAGGTCAGACGGAGGCCGCTGGCGGCGACGCGGCCGGCGGTTTCAACCGTGCCGATGGGAGTGCCGCGATGGCCGGTGACCTCCGGGTCCACGGCGTCGGGATTGCGGCGGACGTGGAGGTGGAGGGGCGTCGAGGCGCGGCTGAAGATGGTGCGGAGGTCGGCCTCGGCGGCGGCGCGCTCCGCGGGATCGCGTAGGGCGCCGTCGAGCAGGCGGCGATAATAGTGGGTGACGGCGGCGACGTAGAGCGGGCTTTTCATGCGCCCCTCGATCTTGAGCGAGGCCACGCCCGCCGCGCACAGCTCCGGCAGGCGGTCCGGCAGCGCCAGGTCTTTCATGGAGAACAGG
>CAITSE010000341.1 GCA_903894975.1 uncultured Lentisphaerota bacterium | reverse complement strand
CCCTGAGCCCGCAGTGAATTTGACGAGTCTCACGCGGAGGCGCGGAGAAACCGCCAAGCCCGGATGAAAACGCAACGGCGTTTTTCTATCGCCGGGAGCCGCCCGGCCTCGGGCGGAAGAACAATTACCGGGCCGGTGGCGGCGTTTGGGTGTTCAGCCAGACGATAAAGGCGTTCCAGCGCACCGTCCAGGCCGCGATGGCCCGGGCTTTTTCGTTGGCGTTGAGCGAGCTGTAGCGCAATGAATTCAGCGCCAGTTGCTTCAGGTCGGCGAGGTCGAGGTCCCAGGCCATGAAGGCGGCGTAGAAGTCGTGGGAAAACGTCGCCTGCATCATGCCGGGATCGTCGGGGTTGAGGGTGACGGGAACCCCGTCGCGCAGCCAAAACAGCGCCGGATGTGTCCGCAAATCCGGCACATATCCCAGCACTTGGTTGCTGATGGGGCATGCCTCGACCGCGATTTGCCGGTCGCGCACCTGTTCCAGCAGGAGCGGGTGCTTGGCGAGGGCCAGGCCGTGCCCGATCCGTTGGCTGTGCAGGAGGAGCGCCTCGTACAGGTTCGCGTTGTCGGCCCGGTTGCTTTCGCCCGCATGGAAGAAGTAGGGAAACGTGATTCCCGCGGCCTGCGCCTCGCGGTTGGCGGCCAGCCATTCGTCCAAAAAGTCGATTAGGGCATGGGACCGGTCCTCCTCGTTCACCAGGTCAAAACCAACCACCAAGTCGGGATACTGTTTTCGCAGGCGGAGGGCCTCCCGCAGGTAATTGCCGACTTGGCGGGGCGCGGCAACCCGTTCGTGGCTGACGATGAGTTTGAGCTGGAACTCCGGGTGCTGCTGGCGGACCTCCGCCAGCACCGCCCGCCATTGGGCGATGGCGGCATCTCTGCCCGCCGCGCGTCCGGCAAGATCAAGGGGGCCGCAGAGCGAGGCCCGCAGTTCGAGCACCTGGACATTCTCCGCCACGGCCGCTTCGACTTCCCGGCGGGCAAACTCACGGGCCACCGGCGCATAGTTCTCAATGGCATCGACGCGCGACCAGCATTTTTCGAATTGGCGCCAGATGTCGGGGCTGGCCAGGTCCTCCGGCCCCAACGTGATGCTCCGATAGAGTTGCGCGTCGAACTCGGCCCGGTCTGGCGCCGCGTTGCGCAACTCCTGGACCGGTTTCCATTGCGGGCCGGGCGGCCGGGCGAAGAAGGCCAGGGTGCCGTTGACCGCCGCCGGGGTATCCGGGCCGGCATACAGGTAACACTGGGGCAGATAGGTGACGTCGGAGACAAGCCAGTGAAAATCCTGGATGGCGCCGGGGTGCGCGTGAAGCATCGCGCCCTTGGGCATTTTCCTGAAAATCGGCATCAACGGGGAGGCGTCAATGTCCGCCTTGGCCGCCAGGAAATTCCGGGCCGGCGGGAAGGCGCCGGCGGTTCGCTGCAGCTCCTGTTTGCGGAGTTGCAGAAGCCTGGCATTGGCCGTCTGCTCCGCCGGCGACAGGACGAGGCCGGCCGAAAAGTTCCGGGCCTGTTCGGCGCGGATCAGTTGGTCGCGCGCCCGCAAATACGCCTGCCGGGAGGACGGGACCGGCGGTCCGGCCGGCCCCACGCAGGAAACCAGGAAGAACACCGGCACGACAACGGCAAATAAAATACGTTGCCATCGTTTCTTCGTCATATTTTCTCTCCGTCCAAGGTGGCACTGTTTTTGGAGTGCGGCAATTCCTTTGCCGCTTTTGAAGGCCCGATTTATACCCGTTTGACTTCAAATGCATTATTCTCTCGCCAAGCACGCCAAGATCGCAAAGAAAATCATCCTCATTTTGACCCGTCACTGACGTTCCGGGCTCGGATGCTCACCGCTCCCCGGTCGCATTCGGCAAATCTAATGACTGATGGCAATGGAGGCGGGGAGGAGGGTTTCCAGGCGGATGCCGCGGGAGCCTTTGAGGAGGATCCACAGACTGGGGCGGAGCCGGGGGGCAAGGGCGGCCCGGGCGGCGGCGGCATCGGGCCAGGACTCCAGGCCAAGGGCGGCGGCGGCGGCGGACATTTGGGCGCCGACGGGCATCAGCTGCCAGCCGGGGCGGAGGGTGAGGGCATGCCGCAGGATATCCACATGTTCCGCCGGGCCGGCGGCGCCCATTTCGCGCATGTCGCCCAGCACCGCGATGCACTGTGCCGCGGGGTGGCCGGCCGTGATTTCGGCGAACCAGGCCAGGCTGGCCCGGGCGCTGTCGGGATTGGAATTGTAGGCATCGTTGACCCAATGCACGCCAGCATCCTCCGCGACTTCCATGCGCATGCCCGGCAGGCGGGTGTCGGCCAGGCCGGCGGCGATCAGGTCCGGGGAAAGTCCCAGTTCCAGGCCGACACAGGCGGCGGCGGCGGCGTTGGCGGCCTGGTGCGCGCCGCCCAAGCCCCAGGTGACACGGCGTTCCCAGCCCTGTTTCGGACAGCCTAGCACAAAGGCGAACACGCCGTCGCCCACGGTGCCCCCATAGCGCACCCAAACATCGTCAGCGGCCGAGGTGCCGAAGCTCCACGCCCGCCGGGCGCCGGCTTTGGCCTGGAGAATCTCGACATGCGCCGCTTCGGCCGGATAGATGATTGCGCCGGTGGCTGGCACGCCGTCGTAGAGCGAGCCCTTCTCGCGGGCGACGCCGGCCAGGTCGCCAAAAAATTCCAGGTGGGCCCGGCCGATGTTGGAGACGACGCCGATGGTGGGCATGGCCAGGCGGGTCAGGAGGGCGATCTCGCCGGGGTGGTTGCTGCCGCATTCAATGACCGCCGCCCGGTGTTCCGGGCCCAGGCGCAGCAGGTTGCGCGGCACGCCGAAATGATTATTGGTGTTGCCTTCGGTCTTGAGCACGGCCCCTGGCCAGCGCGCGGCCAGCACGGCGGCCAGTATTTCCTTGGTGCTGGTCTTGCCGCAACTGCCGGTGAGCGCCACCACGGGCAGGCCGGGAAAGCGCCGGCGGTGCGTCCGCGCCAGTTCCTGGAAGGCGGTGAGCGTGTTCGGCACCCGCAGGACCGCCACCCGACCGGCCCGCCAGGCGGCCAAGGCGTCCGGAGCGGCATCGGACAACCGTTCGATGCACAGGGCGCCGGCGCCGGCCGCCACGGCGCGGTCCAGATAACCGTGCCCGTCCACGCTTTCGCCGCGGATGGCCACGAACAGGCTGCCGGGAAGAATGGCCCGGGTGTCGTCAAAAACGGCCGTCACCCCCGGCCGGTCCGCCGCCGGCGGCAGCAACCATACGCCGCCGGTAACGGCTGCCAGCTCGTCCCAGGAGAAAACATCATGACGTTGAGACATCGCAGAAACTCCCCAAAGCAATGCCCATCCGAGCCGCGAACGAAGCGACCGTAGAGAGCGAAAGTGACCGGTCAAAAAAAACCATTTTTCTTAGGAGACGGCAACCGTTGGACCCGTCACTAACGTTCCGGGCTCGGAAAGGAAAAGGTTGAATATTGGATGTCACGCTTCACGTTCGCTTTGCACCGGAGGATTCATTTTTTTCGGTTGATGCGGCTGGCGGCGTAGGCGGCGCCGAAGCCGTTGTCGATATTGACCACCGTCACCCCGGGGGCGCAGGAATTGAGCATGGCCAGCAACGGCGTGAGCCCGGCGAAGGCGGTGCCGTACCCCACCGAGGT
>CAITSE010000340.1 GCA_903894975.1 uncultured Lentisphaerota bacterium | reverse complement strand
GTACCGATGCGCAGTATCTTTGGAGTGCGGTGGCTTGACACCGCTTTCCCCGGCGGCGGAGCCGCCTCTCCCACGCGCCGGCCAAACCCCACGCCCGAACCGAAAAATGCGGAGATGGCAGGCTGGAGGCCGGTTCCACCGGCGGGAAAAAGCGGCGTCCAGCCGCCGGCACTCCAAAGCGGCGCGGACGCCGCGGTCAAGGTGAAGAATCATTTTAAAATGATCATTAAGAAGTTCAACGTTCGACGTTCGATGTTCGATGTTCAACATTCGCCTTCCCCCGCCCTCCCTGCCCCCACCGTCACACCGTCCCACCGTCACACCGTCCCACCGCGGCGTCTCGCCGCCGCTCCCGCCTTCCTTCTGGCTCTGGCAACCCTCACCGGCTGCAAAGCCATCGGTCCCGACTACAAACGCCCGGAAATCAACGCCCCCGACGCCTTCCGCGGCCCCGAAGCCGCCGCCGCCCTCACCCCCGAGGCCGCCGCGGAACAAGCGGTCAATCTCGGCTGGTGGAAAATCTACCAGGACGAACAGCTCCAGGCCCTGCTCAAAGAAGCCCTGCTCCAGAACTACGATGTCCGCATCGCCATGGCCCGCGTCGACCAGGCCCGCGCCGTCGCCGACGAATCCCGCGCCGGCTTCTTCCCCTCCATCAACGGCCAGTACCAGGCCGACCGCGGCCTCAACTCCACCCTCGGCTCCCCCAGCCCCGGCGCCAAGGACCTGACCGCCAATTCCTCCATGGGCGCCCTCGCCGCCTCCTGGAACCTTGACATCTGGGGCGGCATCCGCCGCCAGCACGAAGCCGATTTCGCCGCCTACATCGCCTCCGCCGAAGGCCAGCGCCAGGCCAAGGTCGCCCTCGTCGCCAGCCTCGCCCAAGCCTATTTCCAACTGCTCACCCTGGACGAACAGCTCGCCATCACCCGCCGTTCCATCGTCTCGTTCAACGACACCCTCGTCATGTTCCAGCAGCAGTTCGCCGGCGGCGTCGCCTCCACCCTTGACGTCGCCCGCGCCGAAGCCTCCCTCTTCCAGGCCCAGGGCGACGTCCCCAATCTCGAACGCCAGATCGCCGCCCAGGAAAACCTGATCTGCATCCTGGTCGGACGCAACCCCGGCCCCGTCGCCCGCGGCCTCCCGCTCAACGCCCAGAAACTCCCGGACATCCCCCCCGGCCTCCCCGTCTCCCTCCTCGAACGCCGCCCCGACCTCCGCCAGGCCGAACAGAACCTGCGCGCCGCCAACGCCAAGATCGGCGTCGCCGACGCCAATTTCCTCCCCCAGATCACCCTCACCGCCATGGCCGGCCGCGCCAGCGACGAACTCAACGCCTTCGCCGGCGGCAACCGCAAGATCGCCAGCATCGGCGGCATCGTCACCATGCCCCTCTTCAACGGCGGCCTGCTTTGGGCCCAGCGCCAGGCCGCCCAGGCCGCGTGGCGCCAGGCCCGCCTCACCTACCAGCAGACCGTGCTCGGCTCCTTCCAGGACGTCGCCAACTCCCTGACCAACCGCCGCAAGTACGGCGAAGTCGAAGTCTTCCAGCTCAAGATCGTCAACAGCCTGCGCGTCGCCGTGGACGTCTCCACCAAACGCTACCTCGTCGGCAAGGCTCAGTACAACGAAGTCATCGAAGCCCAGCAGCAGCTCTACCCCGCCGAACAGAACGCCGCCAACACCCGCCTCAACCAACTCCTCGCCGTCGTCACCCTCTACCAGGCCCTCGGTGGCGGCTGGGAAGCCGAGCCGCCGGCGGCAGAGCCGGCCATTGCCCCGCCCACTGCCCCGGTCGTGCCAGCGCCCGCGGCCGCCGCAACGCCATGAGGGAAATTTTGGATTTGGGATTGCGGATTTTGGATTTTCCCCAACCCAGTTTCAAATTTCGAATTTCAAGCATCAATCCTTCCCAATCCAAAATCACAAATCCAAAATCCAAAATTCCACCCCCCTAACGTGGGGCAGACATTCCTGTCTGCCATTCCCGCCTGTAACTCCGCCCCCCGTCCCACTTCCCAAAACCGCACCAAGGCCATAATCAAGATCAAAAGTGCAGGTTTGACCCCAATAATCGCAAAAAACCGGAGGGATCCAGGACGTGAAGAATGCCAAACCGCCCCGGCTCGGGGTTCAGCTGTATTGCCTCCGGGATGACTGCGCAAAAGACCTTGCGGGGACGATCGGGAAAGCCGCGGAGATGGGATACGACGGGGTGGAGTTCGCGGGGTATTTCGGGCATCCGGCGCGGGAGATCAGGAAGATGCTGTCCGACAGCGGAATCGCGGTCGCGGGCACGCACATTCCGTTCGAAACGCTTCTTGGCGACGAACTCATGAAGACCGTGGATTTCAACCTGGAGACGGGGAATTCCCTGCTGATCGTTCCGGGGCTCAGGGAGGAGCACAGGTCCAGCCTGGACGCCTGGAAGAGGACAGCCGGAACGCTCAACGACATCGCGTCGAAGATCGCGGGACAGGGACTCAGGCTCGGATACCACAATCACACTGTCGAGTTCGCCAAGATGGACGGCCAGGTGCCCTATGAACTGCTCTTCTCCCTGACCAGGCCGGAGTTCCTCATGCAGCTGGATCTCGGGCTGGCCGAGGAGGCGGGGATGGACGCGGTCGGTCTGTTGAAGAGATACCCGGGAAGGGGTTATTCCATTCACGCGAAGGAATATTCTAGGACGAAACCGGACGCGTATATCGGCGAGGGTGATGTGCGGTGGGGGGAGATCATCCGGACCTGCGCGGAGGTATCGGGAACGGAGTGGTATATCGTCGAATATGAGATGCAGAAAGGCGACGCTTTCGAGAATTTGAGGACATGTTTGGAGAATTTTCGACGGTTATTTAGAGCCGAGAGCACTTAAGACCGCCTGCGAACCAGCCCGTTGCTCCGGAAGCATCAACCGTTCATCGCAGCGGCGCTGACTTTGGGGCGTTTGGGGGGGGCGTTTGGACTCCCCCATGGACTCTTTTCGCTACCCAGCCATTTTAGTTAGCGGAACGTTAGCGTTCGTTAGTGGTTAAAAAATCCGTAACTAATTGGGGACAGGCAACCGATCCTCCTCCCCCGCGCCGCCGGGCACAAAGCCGCCGTCAGTGTAATGCCTCAGTTACGGGAGGGATTTTTGCCGCAGATTTTTTTTGCGTTTTATCTTGTATTTTATATTGGATACAATATATTTCATTTTTATGAAGACATACACACCGAAGCAAGAGT
>CAITSE010000339.1 GCA_903894975.1 uncultured Lentisphaerota bacterium | reverse complement strand
GAGTTCAGACGTGTCTCTTCCGATCTTGATAAAAAATGGAACAAAAATTTTATTTCCTTTTATCGTTTTTATTTTATCTTTAACGCCTCGTGGAATTCAATATAAATCATTTATTATAGACGCTCGTTTTTTCAATTTTGGATATCCCTATTACACGTTTTCTATTGGACAACATGTAATTACAAAAGAATGTGCCTTTTTTATTTATTCAGGTTTATACGTTAACCTGGTACTCATTTTATTATATTTTATTGCACTGTTAATTTTTGTTCGGTATACAAAAAATAAATAATTTAACGGATTTAAAATGGGATGCCAGAGCCCTCGGTGAGCAGACTGCGTTTGGTGCCGGATTTCGCGCGGTCGGTTGGATTGGGGCCGACCGCTCCCCCCCCCCGAGAGGGGCCTTGGTCATGCATCCATCGACCGACTGCCATTTCCAGTCGAGTCCCTTCTTGAGGTCGTACTCGCAAAGGCCCTTTTGCCAAATGGTTGAGAACACCCCAGCCTGCGCCCATTCACGGAAACGGCCATAAACGGCGCTTGGGGCTCCCAGCGTGCGAGGCAGCGCCTTCCACTGACATCCGGTGCGAAGGACATGAAAGATGGCCGTCATCGCCCGGCGCTTGTTCATCCGAGGCCGCCCTCCGCGTGGATGCGGCGTTTCGTGGGGCAGGAACGGCTCGATCCGCGACCAAAGTGCAACTGATCAGTCGGCAGAAGGGCAAGCAGTGGTACGTCAACTTCCCCAGCGCCCTGGCCGAGGCGATGCAGTTCGCAAAAGGGGAGACCGTCGAATGGACGATCCTCTCAACAACCTGTCTGAAAATGACGCGGCGGGGGCGGAAAACTCAGCCCCAAAAAACCGGCATATAGGGGTTTTCGGATAGGCTCTAAGGATGATTCATCCTACCCCAAAATCATCCCTACCAAACCTCATTCACGAAAAGTTCAAAACCAAACGGTGGCTATGACTTTCCTCGTAAACGAGAAAACATAGCGCTTGATTGAATAAGGAAAAATCGCCGCGTTTGGCGGTGGAATTTTTCTTTGCGCGCGCCGCTACATGGGCCTGCGTGAAAAAAAATGGCCCGGCCGGAACGGGTTCCGGCGCGGGCGGTCAGACGACTGGGATCGGCTCAGGCCTTGGCCGCTTTCACGGCGGTGGCGGCAGCGTCGTGCTTGGCATACTTCTTGCGGAAACGATCCACGCGGCCTTCGGTATCCAGCATCTTCTGCTTGCCCGTGTAGAACGGGTGGCACTTGGAACAGATGCCGACGTGAAGTTCGGCCTTGATGGACTGCACCTGGAAGGTCGCGCCGCAGGCGCAGGTGATCTTGGATTCAACGTACTTGGGATGGATTTCAGCTTTCATGGACTCACCTCGACTGGATGTGTGGTGTCAAATCAGGCAATTTCGGCCAGGGCCTGGCGCCGGCTGAGGCGGACGCGACCGCGGTCGTCGATCTCGATGCATTTGACGACGATGCTGTCGCCGACCTTGCAGATGTCTTCGACGCGGTTGACGCGGCAGTCGGCCAGCTCGGAGATATGCACCAGGCCTTCCATGCCGGGCAGGATTTCGACAAAGGCGCCGAATTCCTTGATGGTCTTGACCACGCCCTTGTAGATTTTGCCGATCTCGGCTTCGGCCGTGACGGCCAGGACTTCCTGGACGGCCTGGGCGAGAACGGTGGCGTTGCAGGCGAAGATGTTGACCGTGCCGTCGTCGTGAATGTCAATCTGGGCGCCGGTGCGTTCGGTGATGCCCTTGATGTTCTTGCCTCCGGGACCGATGAGGGCGCCGATCTTCTCCGGGTTGATGCGGACGGAGTGGATCTTGGGCGCGTGCTGGCTCATCTCGGTGCGCGGCTCACGGATGACGGCGTCCATGATGTCCAAGATTTTCATCCGGGCGCGCTTGTTGATTTCCATGGCTTCGGCCATGCCGGCGAGGTCA
This sequence comes from uncultured Lentisphaerota bacterium, assembly GCA_903894975.1. Taxonomy (GTDB): domain Bacteria; phylum Verrucomicrobiota; class Lentisphaeria; order Oligosphaerales; family CAITYL01; genus CAITSE01. The sequence continues at coordinate 3,219 of CAITSE010000339.1, read as the reverse complement.
AGGCCGGCGATCTTGAGATCCAGCTGGAAGCCGGTGATGCCGTCCCGGGTGCTGGCGATTTTGAAGTCCATGTCGCCGTAGTGATCTTCGGCGCCGATGATGTCGGTGAGGAAGACGCGGCGGCTGGCATCCTTGCTGGTGACCAGGCCGACGGAGATGCCGGCGACTTGCTTCTTGAGGGGGACGCCGGCGTCCATGAGGGCCAGGCTGGCGCCGCAGACGCTGGCCATGGAAGAGGAGCCGTTGGAGGCCATGATGTCGGAGACGACGCGGACGGCATAGGGGAAGTCGTCCGGGATCATGCTGCCGACGCAGCGTTCGGCCAGGGCGCCGTGGCCGATCTCGCGCCGGCCGGGGGCGCCGATGCGGCCGCATTCGCCGGTGCTGAAGTTCGGGAAGTTGTAGTGAAGCATGAATTTCTTCTTGCCGCAACCGCCGGTGATGACGTCGAATTCCTGGGCGTCGCCATCGGCGCCGAGGGTGACGGTCACCATGCTCTGGGTTTCGCCGCGGGTGAAGATGGCGCTGCCGTGGGTGCGGGGGAGGATGCCGATCTCGCCCCAGATCGGGCGCAGGTCGTCGAGACCGCGGCCGTCCTGGCGGGTGCCTTGTTCAAGGGCCATGGCGCGCATGGTCGCGTGAATGCATTCTTCAAAGGCGCCCTTGAAGGGAGCGGCGGCGCCGGTGGCGGGGTCGACCGGGAACTGGAGGGCCAGCGCGGCGACCATGCCGGTGAAGAGTTCGTCCATGGCCTTGGCGCGGTTTCTCTTTTCCGGAATCTGGAGATTGGCGGCGAGCTTGCCGGCGCAGAAGGCGCGGGCGGCGGCCATGAGGGGTTCGGGAACGAGGTTGGTCTTGTAGTTGGTGTACTTGGCCTTGCCGGCCTTGGCGGCCAGTTCCTTGAGCGCGGCGCACTGCAGGGTGACGATGCCGTCGGCGAACTGCATGGCGGCGAGCAGGTCGGCTTCGCTGATTTCCTTGGACTTGCCCTCGATCATGATGGCCTTGCCGGGGACGCCGGCGTAGACCAGGTCGATGTCGCTGTCCGCCATCTCGGTATGGGTCGGGTTGGCGAGAAACTGGCCGTTGACGCGGCCGACGCGCAGGGCGCCGAAGGGACCGTGGAAGGGGATGTCGGAGAGCATCAGCGCGGCGGAGGCGCCGAAGATGCTCAGGACGTCGGCTTCATTTTCGCCGTCGGCGCTGAACAGGGTGCTGATGATCTGGACGTCGTTGAAGAAGCCTTCCGGGAAGAGCGGCCGGGCGGGGCGGTCGGTCATGCGGGCGGTGAGGATTTCCTTTTCCGTGGGCCGGCCTTCGCGCTTGAAGTAGCCGCCCGGGAACTTGCCGGCGGCGCTGAAGCGCTCGCGGTAGTCCACCTGGAGGGGGAAGAAGTCAAGGCCGGGGCGGGGCGAGGCGGAACAGGCGGTGACGAGAATGATGGTGTCACCCTGGCGGATGGTGACTTCGCCGGCGGCGAGCTGGGCGATCTTGCCGGTGCTGACGGTCAGGCTGCGGCCGCCGCCGAGATCGATACTGATGGTGGTTTCCTGGCTCATAATAGGTTCTCCTGGGGGGGTGTTTTCCCCGGCTGTTGCCCCCGCCGTCGGCTTCCGCCGTCTGACGTTCCGTGATGGTGGGGGGATGGCTGGGGAGGACCGCCGCCGGGCCTGGCCGGGAAGCATTGCCCATGGGGCGCGGATGACACATGCCATTCGCGAGTCGGAAAATGCGGAATTGCGGTATAAAATTCCGGATGTGTCACCGGGACCTTATACCGACCGAATTCCACATTCCGGCGGTTTGCCCTGGGGGCCCTCCGCCCGTGCCGGTTTCCGTCGGGGTCCTGACTGTTCGGGTCTCTTATCCAAAACAGATTCCGGCTTACAGGCCGGAACCCGCTTGAAACAGATGCGGCCGTCCGGCCCGGGAAAGGGACGACGGCCGCCGTGATGCGGATTAGTGGCGCAGCTCGAGGCGCTTGACCACTTCCTGGTACTTGGCCAGGTTGGTGCGCTTGAGGTAGGCCAGCAGGCGGCGGCGACGGTTGACCATGTCCAAAAGGCCGCGGCGCGAGCCGTTGTCTTTCGGATGGGTGCCGAGGTGCCCCGAGATTTCCGAGATCCGGGCGGTGAGTACAGCTACCTGCACTTCCTCCGAACCGACATCGGAGTCAGACCGCGCAAAATCCTTGATGATCGCGCTTTTTTTCGCCTTGTCCATACGTGTCGCCAATCCTGATTCCGCGTTCCATGGTGAAAACAGAAAGATTACCATAACGGTCGCCGGTTCATTTGCAAGTCCGCGGCGGACAGTTCCGGCAATGGCTTAGTTACAGAGTGGGATTGATTAAAACGCGAGACGGGGTCTGTGGTCTGTGGCCGCCGGCTTGCGGCATCATGGGGCTTAGTGGGCGCCGGCTTTTTTCGCCCCGCCTTCGGCGCCCCAGTCGAGGATGGAATCGTCGCCCTTTTTCTCGTTGAGATCCACCTTGTACGAGGGCAGAAACCGGTAGTACACCTCCAGCATGAGGCAGCAGAGGGTGGTGTTATAGTAGCTGGCATACTTGGTGACGGGCTTAAGGGGGCCGGGGGCGGGCGGCGGCTCGTCCCAATGTCCGTCTGGCTTCTGATTTTTGGTGAGTTCCACCGTCATCATCGCATTCCACGGCTTCCAGTAGGTAGTGCCGGCGTAGAACATGGCCTGGGTCGCGTAATACCACATATAGCAGTTATGAATGGTCATAAACGGTTCCTTGGGATCCACCGAATTGTTCCAGTCCAGCTTGGTCTTGCTGACGGCCTCGACCGCCTTCTGGGCCTCGTCCGATTTGCCTAGTCCCATGAGTTGCAGGCACAACGCGCCGACACCTTGCATGGCCGGGCGGTTGTAGTTGCCCTGGCTGTACATGAACAAGCCTTTTTCTTTATGGAAGGCGGCCTTTTGCAGGAAGCCCATGCTTTTCTCCAGCGCCTCGGCCAGGCCGGGCGATTCGGCGCCGGCGATGAACCCGGCCTTGAGCGCCTGGATGTGCCAGCCGGCGATCGACAGATCCCACCGCTCCGCTTTCGCGTATGCGTAATCCCAGCCGCCGCCCGCCTGCTGACCGGCGATGATCGTGGCCAACCCCTTTTCCATCGCGGGCTTCAGGGCCGGAATCTTGGTCATGCCGTAGGCTTCGGAAAGGGCGTAGGTGGCGATGGCGTGGCTGTATTCCTT
>CAITSE010000338.1 GCA_903894975.1 uncultured Lentisphaerota bacterium | reverse complement strand
CGGTGCATAGAAGCTTGAACCGGTCAGGTTTTACTTCAACGTTCGACGTTCAATGTTCCATGTTCGACGTTCGTTTTTTTTCCTTAAGTTTACGCGCATGCCTGCGGGGGCTTGCAACCTTCTTTATGACATCCTGTTCCACGGGCTTACGCCCGAGGCTACGCGGACTGCCATCCCCTGCGGGGATTCCGTTCCTTCGATCTTTCCGTCTTACTCTTCACCACCAGCCACAGGCCTACAGACCACAGACCTTTTGTCTGAGCCATTACCTCCCCCCCGGTCGGGGCTGGCATGGGGATGGGCTTCGGGTATATTCAGTCCCTTCCTTCTTCTCCGCGTCCGACCTGCCTCGCGCCGGGAACGATTTCAGGTTCCCGGGCTGGAGGACGGACTTGGCTTAGGCCCCGAAATTCATTCCGACGGAGAAGGCATCGTCATGCCGGCCTGACGCCGGCCGAATCAGGAGCGCAAGATCATGGCCCAGGTACTGATCCAAAATGTGTGGAAGATCTACCCCGGCAACGTCGTCGCGGTGCGGGACGTGAGCCTGGAGATCCAGGACCGTGAATTTGTCATCCTGGTCGGGCCCTCCGGCTGCGGCAAGTCCACCACCCTGCGCATGGTCGCCGGCCTGGAAGAGATCACCCGCGGAAAAATCACCATCGGCGATCGCGTCGTCAACGACGTGCCGCCGAAAGACCGCGACATCGCCATGGTCTTCCAGAACTACGCGCTCTACCCGCACATGACGGTGTACGACAACATGGCCTTCGGCCTGAAACTGCGCGGGTTCAAGAAGGCGGAGATCGACCGCCGCGTCCGCGACGCCGCCGAAATCCTGGGCATCACCGACTACCTGGAACGCCGCCCCAAGGCGCTTTCCGGCGGCCAGCGCCAGCGCGTCGCCGTCGGCCGCGCCATTGTCCGCAAGCCGGCCGCCTTCCTCTTTGACGAACCGCTTTCCAATCTGGACGCCAAGATGCGCGTCCAGATGCGCGCCGAGATCAGCAAGCTCCACAGCCGCCTCGAATCCACCATGATCTACGTCACCCACGACCAGGTTGAGGCCATGACCATGGCCGACCGCATCGTGGTGATGAAGGACGGCCTGGTCCAGCAGATGGCCGATCCCAACACCATCTACGATCACCCCGCCAACCTCTTTGTCGCCGGGTTCATCGGCACGCCGCCCATGAATTTCTTCCAGGGCGTGCTCAAGCGCGCCGAGGGCCGCTTCTACTTCGACGAAGGCACGTTCCAGGCGGACATCCCCGCGGAACAGCACGAGAAACTCCTGCCGTTCATCGACCGGAAAATCACCTTCGGCCTGCGCCCGGAGAACGTCGGCTCGCACATCGCCGAGAACACCGCCGGTTCCTCCAAGATCAAGGCCCGGATCGAGGTGGTCGAACCCATGGGCGCCGAAACCTACGTCTACCTCAACACCGGCAAACATTCCGTGGTGGCGCGCATCGAACCGCAGCGGCGCTGCCACGTCGGCGAGGAAATCCAGCTCGCCATCCAGGGCAACAAGCTCCACTTCTTCGATCCCGAATCCACCAAGGCAATCTTCACCTGACCAGATAAATCGAACGTTGAACATTCAACGTTGAACGTCCAACGTCGAACAAGGATTCATGGTGCGGAGTTGAGCCCTGGCCCGTCGGTTTTCACTTCAATGTTGGACGTTCGACGTTGAATGTTCGACGTTCGATTTTTTTCCTTAAAATGACTCCCGCTCCCCGACCGGCGTGGGTCGCCATACAGAAGGTCTCCCGCCCATGTTTTCACCCATTGAAGAAATCATCGCCGAAATCCGCGCCGGCCGCATGGTCATCATTACGGATGACGAGGCCCGGGAAAACGAGGGCGACCTGCTGATGGCCGCCGAGGCGGTCACGCCGGAGACCGTGAACTTCATGGCCCTCCACGGACGCGGCCTGATCTGCGTCCCGGTCTCGCGGCAGCGCGCACTGGACCTGAACCTCCATGAAATGGCCCGGCCCGAAGACCGCTTCCGCACCGCCTTCACCGTCAGTGTTGACGCCAAGCGCGGGGTGAGCACCGGCATCTCGGCCGCTGACCGCGCCCGGACCATCCACCTCCTGGCCGATCCGAAGACGACCCCGGATGACCTGGTCGCCCCCGGGCACATCTTCCCGATCATTGCCCGGGACGGCGGCGTCCTGGTCCGCGCCGGCCACACTGAGACCGCCGTGGATCTGGCCCGCCTCGCCGGCAAGACCCCGGTCGGCGTGATCTGCGAGATCATGAACCCTGACGGCACCATGGCGCGGCTCCCGGACCTGGAGGTTTTCGCCGCCAAGCATCATCTGAAAATCGGCTGCATCGCCGACCTCATCCGCCACCGCCGCGCCACCGAAAGCCTGGTCGAAAAAGCCAGCACGGTCAAGCTCCCCACCGATTTCGGCATGTTCGACCTGCACTGCTTCACCGCCAAGACCGACGGCTGCCCGCACCTGGCCATGGTCTTCGGCGAGGTTTCCGGGCGCGAGGATGTGCTGGTGCGCGTCCATAGTGAATGCCTCACCGGCGACGTCTTCCACTCCCAACGCTGCGACTGCGGCCGCCAGCTCGACGGCGCCCTGAGCATGATCGCCAAAGAAGGCTGCGGCATCCTGGTCTACATGCGCCAGGAAGGGCGCGGTATCGGCCTGGTCAACAAGCTCCACGCCTACGAGTTGCAGGAACGCGGCATGGACACCGTGGAGGCCAACGAGAAACTCGGGTTCCCCGCCGACCTGCGCGAGTACGGCCTGGGCGCCCAGATCCTGCTCAGCCTCGGCGTCAAGTCGATCCGCCTGATCACCAACAACCCCAAGAAGCTGATCGGCCTGGAAGGGTACGGCCTGCGCATCACCGGCCGCGTGCCCATGATCATCCCCCCGGTCGAGAGCAACAAACGCTACCTCAAGACCAAAAAAGACCGCATGGGGCACATGATCTGAGCGGGGTCTGTGGTCTGTGGGCCGGTGGTCTGTGGGGAATGGGAGCGATGAATGGCGTTGTCGTCTTCCGTCGAGGGCCATCGGGAGCCATCGGGAGCCGTCGGGAGCCATCGGGTCATTCGACGTCCACCGACTCACACCGTCACACCGTCACACCGGAGCCTCAGCTCCGCTTGATCAGTTCCAGGAATTCCGTGCGCGTCGCGGAGGAGTTGTGGAAGCTGCCGAGCATGGCGGAGGTGATCATCTTCGAGTTCTGCTTTTCCACGCCGCGCATCATCATGCACAGGTGCTGCGCTTCGAGGACCACGCCCACGCCCTCGGCGTCGATGGCGGTCTTGATGGTGGTGGCGATCTGCTGGGTCAACCGTTCCTGGACCTGGAGCCGGCGGGCAAAGCAGTCGACCAGGCGCGCCAGCTTGCTGACGCCGAACACGCGTCCCTTGGGGATGTAGCCGATATGGCAGCGCCCGAAGAACGGCAGCAGGTGGTGCTCACAGAGGCTGTACACCTCGATGTCGCGCACGATCACCATGTGGTTGCATTCCTCGGTGAAGATCGCCCGCTTGATGATCGCCTGCGGATCCTGCTGGTACCCCGAGCAGAGAAATTTCAGGGACTGCTCGACCCGCCGCGGCGTGTCTTTCAGCCCTTCCCGCTCCGGGTCCTCCCCGAGCGCCTTCAGCATGGTACGAACCAAATCTTGCATGGGAACTTTTTCCTTATCCCGAAACTATACCGCAACTTCCGGGGATACCCTCCCTTCCCGCCGCGGGAAGGGGCCGGGGGGGCGCCTGTAGGTCTGTGGCCTGTGGGTCTGTGGGTGGGGCCGGCAAGATCCGACTGATCTGACTGATCTGACCGATCTGACTGATCTGTTTTCCCACAGACCTACAGGCCCACAGACCACAGGCCTTCCTCTTTCCGCCCTAGCGCCACGTTTGCATCCCCACGGCCCGCCGTCATGTTAGCCGACCATGAACGACGGCATGTCACGGATGTTCACCCCGCTGGAGATGCGGCGGCTGGCCGGGTTGCGGCTCGGCTCGCGCTTCACCGTCGAGGGAACCATGGTCGGGGCGCACCGCAGCAGCCAGCGCGGCGTGAGCCTGGAATTCTCCGACTACCGCCATTATGTGCCGGGCGATGATCTCCGGCACTTGGACTGGCGCGCCATGGCCCGCAACGAACGGCTCTACATCCGGCAGTACGAGCAGGAGTGCAACCTGCGCGTGTACCTGCTGGTCGACGCCTCCGGGTCCATGGGCTACGCCGGCCCCGGGCAGACCGCCGCCAAGTTCCAGACCGCCGCGCGCCTGGCCGCCGCCCTCGCCTACATCACCGTGCGCCAGCAGGACAATGTCGGGCTCACGCTCTTCGCCAAGGATCTGCTGTTCCAGCTCCCGGCCGGCGGCGGCGCCGAACACCTGCGCATCCTCACCAACCGCCTGGCCGCCCAGAAACCCGCCGGCGAAACCGGCATCGCCGAGACCCTCCACCGCCTGGCCGGCTCCATCCGCCGCCGCGCCCTGGTCGTCATCTTCAGCGATCTCTTCGACGACCTCGACCGCGTCCGCCAGGCCCTCGCCCACTTCCGCCGGCGCAAGCATGACGTCATCCTCTACCACATGCTCGATCCGGCCGAACTCGACTTCCCCTTCGAGGCCGACACCGCCTTCACCGACCTCGAAACCGGCGTGGAACTGCCGGTCAATCCGCGCGAACTCCGCCAGGCCTACCTGCACGAAATGGAGACGTTCCTGTACGAGACCCGCCGGATCTGCGCCGGGCTCGACGTCGACTACGTCCGCACCGCCGGCATCGCCGACATCCCCCTCTTCCTCCGCCGCCACCTGACCAAGCGCGCGGGATGACCGGCGCCGGATCTGACCGATCTGACTGATCCGTCCATTTTATTAACCGCGAATAAACGCGAATTGACGCGAATAAAACAGTTCCTATTAGCGTGCATTAGCGTTCATTAGCGGTTAGAAACAAACTTCTTAGAGAACCTTTTATTAACCGCGAATAAACGCGAATTGACGCGAATAAAACAGTTCCTATTAGCGTGCATTAGCGTGCTTTAGCGGTTAAAAATGAATTCCTAATCAGAACGTTTTCATTAGCGGTTGAAACCCGTTTGGGTTAAATGGCTTTCAGTCCTTTCCGGACTCCAGGGCTTCCCGGATTTTGGCGGACAATTCCTGCATCGAGAAGGGCTTCTGGATGAAACACACCTTCTCATCCACCACCCCGTGATGGGCAATGACATTGGCCGTGTAGCCGGACATGAAAAGCGTCTTCAGCCGGGGATTGCGGGCGCGCAAGGTTCTGGACAGGTCGCGGCCGTTCATCTCCGGCATGACCACATCGGTCAGGAGCAGATGAATCCCGCCGGCGTGCCCCCGGGCCTTGCGGATGGCTTCGTTCGGGGTGCCGGCCGTCAGGACGGTGTAGCCCAGCTGCTCGACCATCTTCCGGGTCAGGTTCAAGATGGCCAGTTCGTCCTCCACCAAGAGGATGGTTTCGTGCCCATACGCAACCGGTTCCTCCGGAAGGTCTTTCCGTAACGGGGAATCCTCGCCTTGATACCGGGGCAGGTAAATCTTGAAGGTCGTGCCCTGGCCCGGTTCGCTGTACACTTCGATAACCCCAAAGTTCTGTTTGACTATGCCATAGACCGTGGCCAACCCCAGACCGGTGCCTTCGCCGACGCCTTTGGTCGTGAAGAAAGGCTCAAAAATGTTGCTCTGCGTTTCCCGGTCCATGCCGCAGCCGTTGTCGCTCACGGCAAGCCGCACATATTCGCCGGGAGCGACCCCGGGGTGATCCGCGCAGTAGGCCTCGTCGAAGAGGTGATTTGCCGTCTCGATGGTCATTTTCCCCACCCCGACAATCGCATCCCGGGCGTTGACGCACAGGTTGGCCAGGATCTGATCGATCTGGGACGGGTCCATCTTCACCGGCCCCAGGTCGGCTCCAGGCATCCACGCCAGATCAATATCCTCGCCGATGAGGCGTTTCAGCATCTTGAGCGTGCCCTCCACCGTCCCGTTCAGATCCAGGACTTTGGGGGCGATGGTCTGTTTGCGGGCAAAGGCCAGCAGTTGCCGGGTCAGATCGACGGAGTGTTCGGCAGCCTTGCGGATCTCTTCGAGGTCGGCGCGGAGCGGCTGCGCCGGATCCATCTGGCCCAGGGCCAGTTCGACATGCCCGAGAATCACTCCCAGCATGTTGTTGAAATCGTGGGCCACGCCGCCGGCGAGATGTCCGATCGCCTCCATTTTCTGGGCCTGGCGCAAATGTTCCTCCAGTTGGTGCTGGCGGGTGAGGTCAAT
>CAITSE010000337.1 GCA_903894975.1 uncultured Lentisphaerota bacterium | reverse complement strand
TGGTAATAATCTTGAAATTGCACGGGCATGATGGATCATCCTCCGGCCGCCGCCCGCCGCCGGCGAACTGTCCGCCCGGCGTGGCCAACGGCCGCTCACACGGTAACCGCAGAACCGGCCAATGCCAAATGCCCGCCGCGGGAAAGCACGGTCCCTATGCATAAGGAAAAGTTCTCACGGTGGCACGGAGGCACGGGGTAGAAAAAATCAAATTTCTTTATCGGGATTCCCGGGCCGCATTCCGAAATTCACCGTGCCTCCGTGCCACCGTGAGAAATCAGGTCGGAAGAGTTCCCGGCATCAGCCGGATATATTCAGGAGAAGATCAAGAAGAGTTCGCTTGGTGACCCGCGTAGTTCTGACCATCCAAGCCGCCAAACCGCGAAACCCGGCAACGGGCCGAATCCATGAAAATCCTGACCCGGATTTATCTTGTCCTGGCGATTCTCCTAGCCATTGTGTGGACTGTGCAATGCGTCCGCTGGAGCGGTTCGCCAATCGTCTTTTGCATGGGGTTTTTCCTGCTCCTCCCGGTAGCGCTCGTTTACCTGACCTACACCATAAGCCGGGATGACCGGCGAACGCTTGTCCACGTCATCGCGATTCCGGTCTGCCTGGCCGCATTGTTCTTCTTCGGATTGACCGCGCTGGTCACGGAAGTGCTTGCCACTGCGACCACGAATGTGACCACGGTTGGCAAGTACGAGAAGATCCTGGATGACTATTGGAAGCCCAGGGGGGAATTGACCACTCATTTCCCCCGGCCGATCCCGCCTCAGGCCAGGGACGTCCGATTCTCCTTCCGCCGCGGTTTTCTACAGGGCGGCTCCCATATCCAGCTTCGTTATTCCCTTCCGGACAAGGAGATGTCCGACTTGTATGAGCGGTTTTCCCGGATAAAGACCAAATCATTCACGGGCGGTGACATGAATGATCATATGAACATGAAAGAGGGCATGCCGACCACCTTTTTCCACACCAACGGGTCGAAAGACCAAAAATTCCCCGCCGATTTCGAGGTCATGATCTTTGACGAAGTCATGAAGGGAGAAAGGCCGGAGGGTTTTTATTGGAATCACGCCCGGTGTCATGGCGTCGCCATCAGCAGGACGCGCCATGAAATCGTCTACTGGGCGGAATCCTGGTGACCTTCAGGTCTGCGCATCACCATGCCATTTTTACGAACGTTGAACATCGAACCTTGAACGTCCAACGTCGAATGGAAATTCAGGCGAGCGAACGAAGCTCCAGCCGGCCGGGTTTTCCTTCGACGTTCAACGTTCGATGTTGAATGTTCGATGTTCGTTTTTACCCCGGCGGCGGGGCATCTTCCGGGGTGACGCCGAAGAGGAATTCCAGGTCCGCGGCGCCGAGTTCGCCGGGCTTGGCCGGAACGCCGGCCATGACTTCATTGAACAGCGCGCGCTTGCGCTGCTGGAGCTGGAAGATTTTTTCCTCGATGGTGTTGCGAACGATGAGCTTGATCGCGGTCACGGAACGGGTCTGGCCGATGCGGTGGGCGCGGTCGGTGGCCTGATCCTCGACCATCGGGTTCCACCACTGGTCATAGTGGATGACCGTGTCGGCGCCGGTCAGGTTCAGGCCGGTGCCGCCGGCTTTAAGACTGAGCAGGAACAGGGGGATGGAAGCTTCGCGGTTGAAACGGTCGACGCGGACCTGACGTTCCACGGCGGGAGTGGCGCCATCCAGGTATTCGTAGGGGATGCCCTCCGCTTCCAGCCAGACCCGGAAGATGCGGAAAAAGCCGACGAACTGGCTGAAAAGGATGATGCGGCGGCGGCCGTCGACGGCTTCCAACACCAGTTCCTTGAGCAGTTCGGTCTTGGCGGAAGGCGGCGGCGCGCCGGGACGCAGCGGTTCGGGAAGCAGTTCCGGATGGCAGCAGGCCTGGCGCAGGCGGGTCAGCAGGGCCAGCGCCTGGAAGCGGTGGTGGGCCCAGCCCTCGGAACGGGCGGCGTCCACAATCTGACGCCCCGCCAAAAGCAGGTTCAGATAAAGCCGCGACTGGCGCGGATCCATTTCGCAGTGCAGGACCTGTTCCTGTTTGGGCGGAAGCTCCTGGCAGACCTCGGCCTTGAGCCGGCGCAGGATAAAGGGACGGATGCGGGTGGCCAGTTCCCGGGCGGCGTCGGCGGGGCCGTTGGCATTGGCCTCGGGATCTTCATAACGGGCGGTGAACTCCTGGTGCGTGCCGAGATAGCCGGGGAGCAGGAATTCAAAGAGCGACCAGAGTTCGCGAAGAGAATTTTCCAGAGGCGTGCCGGTGAGGATCAGGCGGTGCGGAGTCCGCAGGAGCTTGCAGGACTTGGCGTTCTCGGTGCCGGGATTTTTAATATGCTGGGCTTCATCCAGGATGACGGCATCGAGCTCCTGGTTGCGGTAGCGGCGTTCATCGCGCCGGAGCAGGGCATAGGAGGTGATGACCAGGCCTGTCCGCGGGATCTGTTCCAGGAGATCGGCCCGGTGCAGGCCGCTGATGACCAGAGTGGAAAGTTCCGGGGTGAAGCGCGCCGCTTCCAGCCGCCAATTTTCCATGAGACTGGTGGGGCAGACGATCAGGGCGGGATGCTTGGCGCGGCCGGTGCGGCGGCGCCAGGCGAGCCAGGCCAAGGCCTGGAGGGTTTTTCCGAGGCCCATTTCATCGGCGAGAATGCCGTGGAAACCGCATTCGTCGAGGAGACGGAGCCAGGCCACGCCATCCTTCTGGTAGCCGCGCAGGACGCGGCCGAGCGGGGCGTCGAAAAGTTCCGGGTCGAGCACGGGCGGCGCGGCCAGGCGGCGGGCCAGTTCCAGCCAACGCGGCGCGGGGCCGGACAGGCGTTGGCCGAGCGCATTGGCCAAAGCGGGACCGGCGGCCCGGGCGAAGCGCAGTAATTCCGTACCGTCCGCCCCGGAAACCTCGCCGGAGGCTTGGCGGGCTTGCCCGAGCAGCAGGACCAATTGGCGGACTTCCTCGGGGATGTGAAGGAGGGTTCCGTCTTCGAGCAGGATCGAGTCGCCGCCTTTGCGGACGGCGGCGTCCACCACCTTCCAGGAAAGGCGCCGGCCCTGTTCGGTGAGCAGGCGGCAGTCCAGTTCAAACCAGTCGGCGTGTTCCGAGCCGGGCAGCATTTCGGCACGGAGCAGGCCGGCGCCGGCCCGGGCGCGGATGGCGGCCTGGGAGAGAAAGACCGTCCAGTTTCCGGGCAGGGTTTCCAGCCCCTGACGCCAGAAGTCCCAGAGCTTTCCGGCATCTTCCAGACGCCACCCGGCGGCGGGAGCGGCCTCCGGCTTGAACCCGTGCTCCTCCAAGCGGTGGACGGCCCGTTGTTCGCGGCCAGGATTACGCATCATCAACGGCCGTCCGCCGGCATGCGGTTCGCCAGCGGCGAGACGGCAGTTGCCATAGTCCCATTCCATGCGGGCGAGGAGTTCCGTGCCCGTCCAGTCGAGGTAGAGCAGGATTTCGGGGCGGCCGTCCGCCGCATCCGCAGCTTCGGGAGCCGCCGAATCTCCGGCGGCAGCGGGCAGAGTTGCATCGCGTAAGCGCACCGGCAGGCGCCAACGGTCAGCGGCGGCGGTTTTCAGGTCATTCCAGGCGGCGGGATCAAGAATCTGCGGTTCGGCGGCCAGGAAAAAACGGAGCCAGGCGCCGCCGGGGCCCGTGGGGATATGGGACAAAGCGGATCCGTGCACAAGCCAAAAGTCATCACCGCTGTCAAGAACGGCGACGGCCGCGGCGTCTATGGGTGCGCCGGTTTCATCTTCCAGTCCGGGAACAACCCGGATGCCGGCAGCGGGAGTGGCGGCGGGATGACCGGTGATGATGAATCGCGGCGGATCCCGGAATTCCACATCCACACCATCCGGGGTTTGCATCCTGGCGCGGCCGTGGGCCATTTTCCGGAGCAACGTCCCCAATTCGGCGGTCGTCAACGCCAGCGAATTGGCGCTGTTGGGTGTGTCCAGGCGGCGGGCGAGATGCAGGAGAATTTCCTGGTCGGCGGGGGCAAAATCGGAAAACAGGATGCCGCCGGCGGCCCGTCCGGTATCGGCGAGACGGCGCAGATTCCCACCGCTGTAGAGGCGGCCACCGAGGCGGATTCCAGGTTCCAGGGAGAGCCGCGCGACCGGTTCGTTCCAGGCCGGCAGCGGCACGGTCAGGCGAAGCCGCAATTCGGGAGCCGTCCGGCGCAACGGGCGAACCAGATCAACGGCGGTGAGTGTTCCCGGGGCATCCGCGGGAACCCAGGGAGTGAGGCGCAGTGCGCGGGAAAGGCGGAGTGATTCCTGAAAATGCCGGGGTGGGGCATAGGACGCGGCGCCGACCACTTCGGGGACGGGGACCGGCGCGGCGATCGCCGTCGGCGCGGAAAGATCGGTCTGGGAACGGCGATCTAATTCCAACAGCACGGCCACGGCATGAGCGCAGAAACTGCGGTTCTTGCCGCAGGTGCAGGATGGTTGCAGACCGGAGGCGGCGAAGTTCAGGCGGACTTGCTCCAGCCGGCCGTGGTCGGTGGCGACCCGGGCCGTGACCACGCTGCGACTGGGCCGGGTCACGTCCAGAACGGCGCCGGCGGCGAACAGGCGACGGCCTTCTCCGGCCGTTTCCGGCCCGAGCACTTCCATGATCTGTTCCGGCAGCGGCCGGGAGTCGGCATCCATGCGAAAACGTCCTGCCTGTGTGCGCCCCGGTTGAAAAAAGGGCAAGCTCATACTATATATGAACACCGCTTTCGGGCGAACCGTTATCACGCAATTCCATCCAGAATAAGGAAAAGAAATCCTGCCGATTGTGTACCCCGATCGTAAGGATATAGTAATTTCTCCCTGAGACGCAACCATGCGCGGCAGCTTTTGGCTTCGGGATTAAGGTTGACGCGCAGGAGCCATTTTTTCTGGATGCCTCATGAAGCGCTTGTGGGAAACCTTACTGGGCCGGGCCGAACCGGCCGCCGAACTCGGAACCGCGCCGCCAACCCTGCCGGCCGCGGCGGCGGAGTCGTTTGCTCTGCCCGTCACGGCGCATGCCAGCCTGAACGCCGCCGAAGTGTCCGATCAGGCCGCGCTGATCTTCCAGGAAAAAGCGAACAACCAGATTCCGCATTTGCTGGGCTGCATGACCCGGCTCTCGTGGCAGAGCGCTGACTTCCACCGCGAGTTCATGCAGTTTTTCGAAAATCACGGGATCGCGGCAGCCCGGCTTCTGCGCATGGGCAACAACCCTTATTTCGTGCGAGGCCTGCGCAGCACGACCAATTCCCTGGGGCAGGCCATCGCCTGGCTCGGCATGTCCACGGTTGTGGAAGGCGCCCTGGCCGGCGCGGCGCGGGCCATTTTTCCGGCGTTTGCCGGGCGTCCGCCCTTTGATTACGCTTCGATTTTCAATCACAGCCTGGCTGTGGCCGTGGCCACCCGGCGCATTGCCGTCACCGTCTGCAACAAACCGGCCACCGACAAGACCGCGTTCACCATCGGCCTGCTGCACGATGTCGGCCTGGTGGGAATTGGCGCCGTCCCCGCCGCTCAGCCGGCCCTATTCGACGCAGCCAACGCCCAGATCATGAACGGCACCCGCCTTGCCGATGAAGAACTCACCCGGTTCGGCTTCACTCACAGCGACTGCGGCGCGGAACTGGCCGGCATCTGGGCCATTCCCCGGATCATCCAGACCGTCATCGCCCGGCATCACCATCCCGTGGTGGATGGCTCCGATGATGAAATGACCTACATCCACTGCCTTAAAGCGGCCGAATGGATCTGCTTTTCCATGGGCATTGGCTACACCGACATCGGCCCCCTCGCCAAGGACGAATACGCCCAAAGCTGGAGCTGGCTCGGGCTTGACCACGGCCACATGGCGCCGCACCTCATGGAATCCATCACCGGCGAGATCCGGCAAATGGAGCGTATCGGCTGGTTTACCGCCTATTCCGCCGCCGCCGTCCAGCAGGGCACGGAAACCTGAAGATTGGAGTCCCCCCCTGTACCGCGGCGCCGCGCCGCTTTGGAGTGACGGTGGCTCGACATCGCTTTTTCCCGCCGGTGGAACCGGCCTCCGCTTCCCCCCTCTCCGTTTTCCATCCCGGGAGGGGCGGCTCCGCCGCCGAGGGAAAGCTGCGGCAAGCCGCAAGCAATCCAAAGTGGCGTTGCCACCCGCGCCATTCCATTTGCCATCCGCCGCCCGGTATTGCCTGGTTTCTGGCCATCGTTCTGACCGGCCTCACCGCGGTCTTCGCTCCGGCCGGCGCGACCCCCGCGCCGGCCGCGACAACGCCCCCTCCTCTTGAGCTCAAAGCATGGGGTGTGCCGGACGGCGGCGGCTCGGGCGCCGACGGCGAAGCGTCCATGAAAATCCTGATGGCCTTCCAGGCCCGCCATCCAGACCTCAAACTCGTCCCCGCCACCGGTCTGGAAATCCCCGGACGCAGCCAGGACGTCATCCCCCTGATGCAGATCGCCGGCGACATCGCCCCCGCCGTGATGTACGTCAACTTCCGCCAGTCCGACACCTTCATCCGCAACAAGTTTCTCCATCCCTTGGACAAGTACCTGGAGAAAACCGCCGGCGTCACCATCCCCGACGGGCATCTCCTGGCTACGGACGCATATGTCGCCGCGTTGAGTCTGGGGCCGCGCTACGCCGGGGAATTTGCGGAACGGCTGACGCCGCAATGCTGGGAAGTCATCCGCCGGGACTGCCCCCACGGCCAGGACTGCCCGTATGTGAAGACGTGGGGCGGCACCCCCGCGGCGAAACACCGGCACGTTTGGTGCCTGCCGCAACGCCAGCTCGTCATGGCCCTGTTCTACCGCCGCGACCTGTTCGCCGAAGCCGGCCTGCCGGACCGCGTGCCGGAAACCACGGAGGAATTCCTCGCCTGGGCACGAAAACTCACCCATCCGGAGGAAAACGTCTACGGCGCCTACATCAGCCTCGCGGAAACCGCGCATGCCACGCTGAGCTTCCTCTATTCCTTCGGCGCCCACGCCGTCGAGCAGGATGCGCAAGGCAACTGGCACTGCGTCTTCAACTCCCCAGAAGCTGTTGACGCCTATTACTATGTGGCACGCCTGTTTCTGGAACCCTTCAAAAATGCCCACGGCCGATTCACGGGCGTGGTCAATCTCGGCGAGAAAAACCCAGCCATCCGCTATGCCATGCGCTTCGCCTACGTCGACCAGCAAACCTTTAAGGAAATGGATCCGAACGTGACCGGGTTCGGCCCGGTTCCCGCCGGACCGGACGGCCGGCGCCACAGCGAGTTCAACGCCATGATGACCGGCATTTACGCCGGGATCGAAACCGACGTCCGCCTCCGGGACGCCGCCTGGGAATGGATGTTCTTCCTGGGCAGCCGCGAAGCCCGGACCATCCAGGCCCGGGTCTATATTGAAAACGGCATGGGGCGTTTTGTGCAACCCGCTCTGTTGCAGGAGGCCGGGTACCCCGAATTTATCGGCAAAGTCCCGGCGGGTTGGGCCGAAGCCTCCCGGACCGCCCTGGTCAACGGCATCCCCGAACCCTATGGCCGCAACTGCCAGATGGTCTACCAATACATGAGCCGGGCCATTGACCAGATCCGCACCGACGCGGAGGTAAGCCGCGCCATCCTGGCCGGAGACGAAGCCGGCGCCAAGGCGCGCATCCGGGAAATCCTCGACGCCCGCGTCGAGTTCGCCAACCGCAAGATGCTCGGGGTCATGCCGGAATCCATCCGCACCTTCCGCACCCGCCTGGCCGCCGCGGCGGCCATCCTCATTTTCGGCGTGTTCATCCTGGTCCTGCGCAGCGTGTTCCGCACCTTCACCCAAAGTATGCTTCGCAGCGAGGCGGACCTGGCGCGCGGCAACTGGCAATTCGGCCGCTACCGGCGCGCCTACCTGATCCTGATCCCGTCCCTGCTTTCCATCGCCATCTGGAGCTACTGGCCGCTCCTGCGCGGCACGGTCATGGCTTTCCAGGAGTACAATGTCCGCGGCTTCAGCACCTGGGTCGCGTTCGACAATTTTGCCGCGGTGTTGTTCAGCGGCGAATTTTGGTACGCCCTACTCGTCTCGCTGGAATACACCACGCTGTTCATGACCTTTGGATTCCTCGCGCCCGTCATCCTGGCCCTGCTGCTCTCCGAGGTGCCCAGGGGCAAGATTCTGTTCCGGACCATCTACTATCTGCCCGCCGTGCTTTCCGGCGTGGTTGTCATCTTCCTGTGGAAAGGGTTTTACGGCCAGCACGGCATGATCAACCAGATGCTCAATTTCGGAGTACACGCCTTCAATGCGTTTGCCGATACCCATATCTCCGAATTCACCACCGAATGGCTCAACGCCCCCGCCTTCTCCCTGTTCTTCTGCCTTCTCCCCACCATTTGGGCCGGCATGGGCCCGGGCTGCCTCATCTATCTCGCCGCCCTCAAGGGCATCCCGGAAGACCTGTACGAAGCGGCGGACCTGGACGGCGCGGGGTGCGTGCAAAAAGCCTGGTACGTCACACTCCCCTCCATCCGGCCCCTGATCGTCATCAACTTCGTCGGCGCCGTCATCGGTTGCATGAAAAGCGGCAGTGAATTCATCATGGCCATGACCGGTGGCGGACCATATACACCCTATGGCGCGACCGAGGTTATCGGCCTGCACATCTTCTGGGAAGCCTTCGGTTACCTGCGCTTCGGCGTCGCCACGGCCATGGCCTGGGTACTCGGTGTCATGCTCATCGGCTTCACCGTGCTCCAGCTCAAGAACCTCAGCCGCATGGAATTCAAAGCCGCCGGCGGCAAATAAGTCCCACTGGGAAAGTGGGCATCTTGCCCACTGACCCGACGGGAGGGCGGGTGTCCACACCCGGCCAAACAGGCCGGCGGGCATCTTGCCCGCCGTCTGGTTCAGCGTCCCTGCCCATCTCCATCGCCTTCCCCACCTGGGATCGTCGAGTTGCACTCGGCCTTTCTCTAACCCCAAACAAGATTGACATGTACATATAATTGATGTACAATATGTCATACCCGAATTCAAGTTCATCTGGGATCCGAAAAAGTCGGTGGCCAACGCCAAAAAACCTGGTGTTAGCTTTGACGAGGCCGCGACCATCTTTGACGCCCTGCCTCAAAAAGTTTTTACGACCCCGATCATTCGCCGGATGAAGACCGTTTCCTTCTCGTGGGAATGAGTTCGGGGCTGCGCCTGCTGGTTGTGTGTCATTGTTATCGAGAGGACGATGAAACGATCCGCATCATCTCAGCACGTCGGGCGGACAAGAACGAGCAATCCTTTTATACGGAGACATAACTATGCGTAGTCACTACGATTTTTCCAAACTGAAACCGGCACCCAATCCGTTTGCCGCCCGCGCCATGGCGGTTCAGCGGAAAAAACCCGTTACTATCCGGCTTGGCATGCAGACCGTCGAGTATTTCAAGCATGTCGCAAAGGAATGCGGCATCCCGTACCAACGGGTCATCAATCTGTATCTTGACGATTGCGCTGTCCATGCCAAGAAACTGAAAATAAGCTGGCACACCCACTGACGGATCGGCCCTTCCACAGGACTCGTTCATCCGCAGATTCCGCAGATTATCGCAGAGACGCTTCTTGTGCGGGCACGAAGATGTCCCCCGTGGGCTCCCTCGATCCGAAAAAACCAGCGTTCGCGCTTGAAAAGACAGGTTTGACCCCCGCGGGAATCGGCCATCACCTGTGCGAGCGTCTCTTGCAGCCTGGCATGGATCCGGTAGGGCCGAACTCCGGCCCCGGACTGCCACCCGGCAAAGGCTGCCGCGGCCTGCCCATGAAGATGCGCGAAGACCTTGTCCCCGCGCGCCAGCAACTGCCGGTACAACGTCTTGCGCCGGTGCCCGGAGGCCTTGCCGCGCACGGTGTTAATCTCAAACGCCAGTTGCTTCATTTCGCCAAGCCAGGCCTCCGTCCAGCCCGGCAGAAAACGGCCGTGCCCCGCCTTCGCCAGGTTGGCCAGAAGCCGCGCCGCCCGCTCCAGGAACGCCCACGCCAGGCGCGCCTCGTTGGGATGGGCGCTGCAACCCTTCACGGCCGTGCTGTCCACCGTCAGCTCCCGGAAGTCGTCCAGCCCTTCCGCCAGGATGTCCGCCAACTGGCAGTCCAGCAGCAACTCCCGCGTGCCGTTCGAGACGGCGTTGAGGTTCTCCACCAGCGTCGAACGGGCCGGCCGCTCCCGCAGCCCCAGATCCTCCAGTAACAGCCGCACCGAGATCGATTCCGCAAACCGGTCCGCCGCCTCCGCGTCGCTCACCGACCCGTACAGACCCGCAGCGTCAGGAAAAACAGCACCACCAACGGACTCAGCCGCGGCCGGCCCTCGCCCAAAACCACCGGGGCTGACCCCGCGCCGCCGCAATACCGCAGAAGCTCCGGCCCGGCGCCGTGCGATCGAACCCGGAGCCGGTGCCGCTTCTTCGCCACGCCGTGCGCATCCTGGTCCGCCATGATGGCACGCAACAACTCCGAATGCCACACTGCCAAACGGTGGGCCTCACGCAACACTTCGCAGGTTTCCGAGGCAACCGGAACCACAAACAGGTTGAAATGCGATTCGGCAAGGATAATGTTCATGACGGTGTGCAATGTGTGTGTGTTTGTTGTAGAATGCTAAAACATAACCCATTGCATCACCATTTTTCGCGCGCACACGCATGCGCGACCCTTTTCGGACAGGCTCTTACTAGAATTCGCGCCGAGCTGGGGCTCGGCGATCCCAGGTGGGGAAGGCGAGAGAGAGGGGCAGGGACGCCAAACCCGATGGCGGGCAAGATGCCCGCCGGCCCGTTTGGCCGGGTGTGGACACCCGCCCTTGTAAGCGAGCAAGACGCCGGAGGGACGTCATTTGCCGCCGGCGGCAAATGATTGCAGGTCAGAGCAGGCCGGTGATCAGAACATCTTCGCCGAGCCGGCGCGTTTCCAGCTCCCGCAACGGCAAAGCCTCCGTCAAATATGCCGGGTCCGGCCCGCCGACCACCGGCCGGCTGCCACGCCCGCCCAGCAACTTCGAAGCGACGTGGAACTCGACGCGGTTGACCGCGCCGGCCCGCAGCAAGGCCCCGGCCAGTTCGCCGCCGCCCTCCACCAGCAGCGCCGTGACGCCGCGGCCGCCCAGGTTCCGCAACAGCGCGTCCCATTCCGCCGCCGTTGCCGGATGCGCGAACTCCGGCGGGTTCGCCGGGTCCGCCCAAATTTTCAGGGCCGCGGGATAGCTCTCCGGCGGCCGCCGGGTCCAGACCAGCTTGCGCGGTTGCCGCCACCAGCGCTGCGGCGTCCGCACCATCAGGGCCGGATCGTCCCGCCGCACGGTCTCGCCGCCCACGAGAATGGCGTCGGCCCCTTGCCGCAGGCGCTGGACCCGGGCCCGCGCCGGCGGTCCGGTGATCCACTGCGACTCGCCGCCGGCCGTGGCGATCCGGCCGTCCAGGGTCATGGCCATCTTCAGCAGGACAAAGGGCCGGCCGGTGGTGATCCAATGAAAGAACGCCTCGTTCAGGCGGCGGCAGGCGGTTTCTTCCACGCCGCAGACGACTTCAATCCCGGCCGCTCGCAATTGCTCCAGGCCGCGCCCGGCATGCTGCGGATTCGGATCCGCGCACCCGACCACGACCCGGCGGATGCCGGCCCGGAGAATGGTCTCGGTGCAGGGCGGCGTGCGCCCCGTGGTGCAGCACGGTTCCAGCGTGACATAGAGCGTGGCGCCGCGCGCCGCGGCCCCGGCGGCGGCCAGGGCGTGAACTTCCGCGTGCGGCGTGCCGGCGCGCCGGTGCCAGCCCGCGC
>CAITSE010000336.1 GCA_903894975.1 uncultured Lentisphaerota bacterium | reverse complement strand
CGGGTTTTCCTTCGACGTTCAACGTTCAATGTTGAATGTTCGACGTTCGATTTTTTCCTTAAGTTGACGCGCATGCCCGAAGGGGGCGGCATAACCGACAATCGCGCCAATCCCAACCCCACTGTCGCCCCTCCGGGGCTTCAATCCTTTTTCCTTATCCCTGCCCTGGGGCTCACGCCCCAGGCTACTTACTGCCGCCCCGCCGGGGCTCAAACAAAAACCATATCATCAGGAACCCCATCCATGTTGGACATCGGCGTCATCACCCGTTTGAACCCTGCCGGCGGCAGCCTGGCGGCCGTGCGCGAACTCGGACTCGACACCTGCCAGCTCTGCAGTTGGGAGCCGGAATTGGCCACGCGGGAAAACGCGGCCATGATCGTGGCGGAAGCCAAGAGCACCGGCGTCCGGGTCTGCGCATTATGGGGCGGGTACACCGGTCCGCGCGTCTGGAACCTGACCGAAGGCCCGGCCACGCTCGGCCTGGTGCCGCCGGAACACCGGGCGTACCGCGTCAAGGAATTGCAGCAATGGGTGGACTTCGCGGCCTGGATCGGCGCGCCGGCGGTCATCACCCACTGCGGCTTCATCCCGGAAAATCCGAACGACCCGGAATTCCCGGGGGTGGTGGAAGCCGTCCGGCAGGTGGCCGCATACGGGGTGGAACGCAACGTGGAATTCTGGTTCGAGACCGGCCAGGAAACGCCGGTGACACTCCTGCGCACCATCGAACGCGTCGGCACCGGCAATCTCGGCATCAATCTCGACCCCGCCAACCTGATCCTGTACGGCAAGGGCAATCCCATTGACGCGCTGGACGTGTTCGGCCGGTACGTGCGCAACGTCCACGTCAAGGACGGATTCTATCCCACCGACGGCGACCATCTCGGCAAGGAAGCCCAGACCGGCAAGGGCAAGGTCGATTTCCCGCTTTTCCTGAAGCGCCTCCGCGAGATCGGATTCGGCGGCGAACTGATCATTGAGCGTGAAATCCACGGCGACCAGCAGCGGCGCGACATTCAGGCCACCGTCGCCAACCTCCGCACCTGGCTGGCGCAATAACTTCGCCTGATGAAAAATTGCCGGTGCCTTTTCCGGATGCGTTTGGTTCTTGATCCCCGTTCAACGTTGGACGTTCGATGTTGAATGTTCGACGTTCGCATTCCCGCGCCGCCGCGGCGGGGCGCCGGTGCGGCGGCGGAAAGCGGTGGAAAAGGCGTTGCCGTCGCGAAAACCGCAGGCTAGGGCGACTTCAACCACGGGCGCCCGGGTTTCCCGCAACATGCGTCCGGCCTGGGCGAGGCGGATGCGTAGCAGGTACTGGTGCGGCGTCGTGCCGGTCGCCAGACGGAAGTGCCGCAACAGGCTGCGCGTCGAAAGGTGAGCCGCGACGGCCAACTCGGCCAAGGGCAGTTCCCGCCGGTATTCGCGTTCCAGCAGGGCCAGCACCGGCTCCAGCCGTTCCCGGCCGCGGACGTCCGGCTCCGGCGCATGGGCGGAGGCGGCGCGGCAGATCCGTCCCAGCAACGCCAGCAACCAGGCCACCTGCATCGCCGCGTACCCCGGCGCCCGGGTGAACCCCTCTGCCTCAATCCGGCCGGCCAGTTCCTCGCAAGCGGCGGCATCCTTTTGGCCAAGCCGTACCGGCGGCGGAAACGGCCGGGCCGAACCGGAAAACCAGGTGGTTAGACCCGGCAGCCAGCGCAGCGTCCGGGCCTGCTCGCGTAGGAACGTCCTGCGGATGATAAGATTGATCACGGATAATCCCGGCCCAGGCTCATAGGCGTGGCTCCGGCCAGGCGCCACGATCAGGACATGCCCGGGCTCAATCAGACTCCGGGACGTTCCCGCGACATGTCCGCCGCGGCCGGACAGGACCAGGACCAATTCCACAAACTCATGCCGGTGCAAATCCGTGCCGCGGGTGAAGGCCCGGTGCACCCGCACGGGCGCCGCCGGGTCCGGGAAAAACTCGACGTCCCGCAACATTTTTAATTTGGCGGTTTTTGTGTTTTTTTTCAGCATGATTGGCGATATTTACCATAATTTTGGCGGTTTTTTTAAGGATTCAAGTCCGGGCTCCGTCTATATTCTATAAAAAAAATTCGATCCGATTCTCTCGCAAAGGCGCAAAGATCGCCAAGGAAAATTTTTGTCATGCTCGAATTGAATCTGTCACAACTCCTTTGCGAGCTTTGCGTTCTTGGCGAGAAAACTCTTGGTATGGGGGAGACCTGACAATGAACTCCGCGATGACCGTTCGCGAGCGTTTCCAGGCTGTCATGAATTTCCGGCCGGCCGACCGTCTGCCCATGGTGGAATGGGCGAGCTGGTGGGACAAGACCCTAGACCGCTGGTGCGCCGAAGGTCTGCCGACCCGCGACCGCTACGGCATCTACCGTCATTTCGGCCTGGACCTGTGGTACCAGGACTGGCTGCGTTCGCGCGGGCCGCTGACGCCGGCGCCGGCGGCCCATGGTGCCCCGTTGATCGAATCCATGGACGACTACGAGCGCATCCGGCCCACGCTTTTTCCCGAACCCACGCCGCAGCAGGAGGAGGAATGGCGACGGATCGCCGTGCTCCAGGCCCGCGGCGAGTGCGTCTTCTGGATCACGCTGGAGGGATTTTTCTGGTTTCCCCGCACGCTCCTCGGCATCGAACCGCACCTGTATGCGTTCTACGACCAGCCCGAACTCATGCACCGGCTCAACCGCGACCTGGCGGAGCATCACCTGCGCCTGCTTGACCGAATCTGCCGGATCGTCACCCCGGATTTCATGACCTTCGCCGAAGACCTGAGCTACAACCACGGACCGATGCTCTCCGCCGAACTGTTCCGCGAGTTTCTCCTGCCCGGCTACAACCGGGTCGTCCCGCGGTTGCGGGAACGCGGCATTCTGTCCATTATCGATTCCGACGGCCAGGTGGAGGAACCGGCTGCCTGGTTCCTGGAGGCCGGGCTTGACGGCATCCTGCCGCTGGAACGGCAATCCGGCGTGGACGTCGCCCGCCTCCGCCAGAATTTCCCCCGTCTGCGCCTCATCGGCGCGTTCGATAAAATGACTATGACCAAAGGCGAGACCGCCATGCGCGCCGAGTTCGAACGGCTGCTGCCCGTGATGCGCCAGGGCGGCTTCATCCCTTCCGTCGACCACCAAACTCCGCCCGGCGTGTCCCTGCCCCAATACCACACCTACCTGCGCCTGCTGACCGAATACGCCACCGCCGCAAGGGTCTCCAACCCGTTTTCGTTTTCCTAAAGCTGGTGAAATTCACGGGAGGGGAGCGGGGCGACGGGGAGATAAGAACGTAATCCCTCAGATGAGAGGCGGCCAGAGTTAGAATGGTCTGCGGCTTGTGGTCTGTGGGTCTGTGGAAAAGCGTGGACAGGAACAAAATCCTGCGATTTTTCCGTCTTCCTCTTCACCACCAGCCACAGGCCTACAGACCACAAACCTTTTGTAACTGAGTCATTACATAAGAACGGCCCCGACTCTTGCAAGGCTTCGGGGCGAGGTTATGTTGAAGATCCTTGCCGTCAGGTTGACGCCGAACCGGCGCGACGGAGTAGTGTGAACCGGGTCAGATGGGGAACCAAGCAGCCCTAAGCATGATCTCCGGGTGCGCCGGCCAGGCGTCAACCTGACGGCTTTTTGCTGGGCCGTCATCTTGACGCTCGTCCTGCTGGCATCGGCGCGTACCGTCAAAACGCCACCCTGCCGTGATGCGCATTCAGATCCGGACGAGGCGGGCGACGTCTTCCGGAGTGAGATGGTGGATGGCGTCGAGCAGGCGGAGTTTGAAGTCGGCCGGACCGGCGACCGCGGGCACAGCGAGCTCGGCGGCGATCTCGTAGCAGGCCAGGCCGGCGGCGGCGGCGGCCGGCAGATTTTCCGGGCAGACGGCGGCGAAGGTGCCGATGGCCGAAGACGCCATACAGCCGGTGCCGACACATTCGCCCATGAGCGGGTGACCGTTGGCGACGCGGTAAATCGTGCCGTCCGGCGCGACAACGAGGTCGATCTTGCCAGTCACCACCACGGTGGCGTTCCGGGCCGCGGCCAGACCGCGGGCCAGGGTTTCCAGATCGTCCGCGGCCACGACACCGGCATCAACGCCGCGGGTCTGGACATCGGCGCCGGCGAGACGGGCGATCTCGGAAGCGTTGCCCTTGAGCACATCGATACGGGCCGCGGCCAGCAATTCGCGGCAGGCCTGGTCGCGGAACGGCGTGGCGCCGGCGCCGCAGGCGTCGAGCACCACGGGGATCCCCTTGCGATTAGCGGCGGCGGCGGCGAGCTTCATGGCCTCAATCATGGTGCGGTCCAGGGTGCCGATGTTCAGGACCACGGCGCCGGCCAGCGCCGCCATCTCGGCGGCCTCCTCCACGGCATGGGCCATGACCGGCGCGGCGCCGAAGGCGCGGACCACCGCGGCGCACTCGGAGATAGTGACCCAGTTGGTGAGATGATGCACCAGCGGCCGCCGCCGGCGTACCTCGGCAAGCAACGCTGCGGCAGTGGGCGCACATGAAACGCAACATATTGATGGTGAAGGTGATGACATATTCGAAAGATCCGGGTGAGAATGAACTTGGGATTCCAGGGTGGCGCCGGCCGGCCGGTTCCGTGTCCGCATTACCCACAGACCACGGGCCACAGGCCACAGACCTTTTAAAGTATAACACAGTCAATGGCGACGGTTTGCCCGCGACGGCCCGCGAAAGCGCGCGACGGCTCTCGAGTGCCCTCGATAACCATCGTGAGCCCTCGCGAGCCATCGATTGTGACCCTGGAGCCCCTTGCCCGAGTGGTGCAAAATGCGCTATGTTGTGCCCCGGCACAGGAGCAGGATTCCGGCACGGTCATGGCAATTTTCCCGGCCCTTACGGTATCTTGACTTGGCAATGAATTCTTCAGACTGAAACCGCTTCATGAAGTTGCCATTTCGTTCATTTCAACGTTGTCTGGCTCCGGCTTTATGGCTGGTGCTGCTGACCGCCGGCCTGGCGCGGGCGGCGGCCGTGCCGCAATGGGCACTGCGGCCGGAGTGGTGGGATGGGGTGAAGGTGCGGCTGGAGTCCGGAGCAACGCCGGAGGCGGCCGCCGACCGCTCCCTGGCGCGGCCCGAGAACCGCGCGGCCGTAACACCGCTGGAAAACGGCTGGCGCGTGCTCGGTCCGTTCCCGTGCTGGCGCGACGAGGCGACCATGAACGCGCCGTCGCCCGGCGAGGAACTGGATTTCCGCAAGTCCTATCCCGGCTGCGATGGCAAGCCGGTGTCCTGGCAGGCGTGGACTTCGACCAGTTCCTGGCCGGCGCCGGCCGTGGCGGACCAATTTTCCGCCCTGTTTTATGTGGAGTTCCCCGGCGCCACGGGCGCCCGAAGCTGGCTGGCGCTGGAGCATGACGACGGCGCGCTAGTATTCCTCAACGACCGTTTGGTGTACAAACAGCCGGCATGGACCGGCGAGCCGGCGACGGTGCCCGTGACGCTGCGGGCGCAGAACCGGTTGCTGGTGCGCCTCAACCAGACCGGCGGCAACTGGAATATAAAAGCCTCGCTGGCAGCGGAACATCCACTCTGGCGGGAGATCAAGATCCGCACCGAGGCCGTGGCCTCATTCCTCGACGCCAAGCCCGCCGCCGCCACGGACACCGCCATCCGTCTCGGGCAGCTCTATACGCGCCTCGGCGACATGCCGAACTCCCTGTACTGGTACGGGTTCGCCATTCAGAACCGGGCTGACGAAAACGAGGCGATGCGTTGGTTCCGCGAAGCCTGCGACCGGCTCAAGCAACCGGAGCTGGATGACGTCGTGATCCCGTTCTGCCGCAGTTTTTCCGAAGGTCGCCGGGCCATGCCCGAGCTATGCCGCCTGGCCGCGCTGCAGACCGTGGACCGC
The DNA here is from genome assembly GCA_903894975.1 of uncultured Lentisphaerota bacterium. Taxonomy (GTDB): domain Bacteria; phylum Verrucomicrobiota; class Lentisphaeria; order Oligosphaerales; family CAITYL01; genus CAITSE01. The sequence continues at coordinate 3,819 of CAITSE010000336.1, read as the reverse complement.
CTGTACCGGCAGCGCCATTACCAGGAGGCGCTGGACTGGTTGCAGAAGCGGGAGGCGGTCCTGCGGCCACTGCTGGGGCCGCGCTGGGAAGTGACGCAGGCGCGCATCCTCGTCGCCAAGGGCGAGTGGAAACGCGCGGCGGAACTGATCCGGCCCCTGCCCGCCGAATCCAATGACCGGGAATACAAGGATGCGCTGAACAACGTCCGCTGGATGATCGAGAACAGCCAGAGTGCCGTGGTCCAGATGTCGTTTGACGTGGATTTGGAGCAGGTGAAGCGGGAAATCGCACAGCTCGGCAGCGCGGGCGCCACGGAAAAACTCCACCGCCTGATCCGGCAGACCCTGCAGGAGCGGGCGCTCTTGTGGGTGGAAACCGACGATCCGGCGCTCCTGGAAGGCGCCGCCGGACGCTGCCGGGACCTGCTCCGGCCGCTGGCCGCCACCTATGACGCCGGGATCAAAGATTATGCCGCCGTCCTGAACAGCCGGCTCGGGCGCACCCCGGCGGAAGCGGAGGCGGAGGTGCGGCGGATTTCGCTAGCGGCGCCCGTGCCGGTGCCGTCGGCGCCAACCTGGCAGGATGCCGGCGCACCCGCGCCGCGATTGGACCAGACGGCCGGCCAAGGCTTTGCGCCGCGTCTACTGCTGGCCGCGGGTCCCCTGGAAATGCGCTTGGACGAAACGCCCCAGCCCTGGGGGGAAGGCGGCAGTTTGGGCGCGACCGGGTTTTGCCCCGGCGCCGGCAATACCGTATTCCTCCAGAACAGCCGCAGTCTCTGCCGATTCGACGGCGCCCGGATGACTTGGCGGCGGGATCTGCCCGACCGCAGCCTGGCCGGAGTGGATAAGGGACACCGGATACTGGGCTCCGGGTTCGCCCCGAAGAGCGACGGCCGCCGGGTCTTCGCCCGGCTCCTGGCCGACGGCCGCTTCACCCTGTTTGCATTTGACGCCGCTGATGGCGCGCTGCTTTGGCGCTGGAACGAAGCCGGGGATGCCTTCGCCTGCTCCGACCCGGTGCTCTCCGGCGGTACCGTGCTGTTCCTGGCCGCCCACCAGGATACGATCACCCGCTATTCCCTGGTCGTGGCCGATGCCGCCACCGGGGCGACGCAGACCGAATACCCGCTCTGCTCCACCGGGCCGGAACGGGACTTGCAGGATTTCGGCACGGTCCGGCCCGACTGGTTCATGCCGGAACCGGCGGTGCGCCACGGCATGGCCTTTGTCGACACCGGTCTCGGCCTGATCGCCGCCGTGAACTTGAACTGGCGCTGCCTGCAATGGGCGCGGAAGGTGCCACGGCTCCCGGCCAATTTCAACCGGCAGATGGCCGATCTCGTCCTGAGCCGCCGGGCCTGCCCGCCCGTTCCCGGCCGGGAAACCGTCCTGTTCACGCCGCGCGACGGCGCCGGCATGCTCCTGCTCGACCTACGCACCGGCAAGCTACTCCGCGAGGACGCCGGCCGGCTCTGGACCGACTGCCGGCCCTGCGGCGAGGACGGCGTGCTGGTGCGCGATGGCGAGGGCGCGGCCCGGATCCTTTCTCTCCGTGACCTGAGCGAGACCGCTAAGGTGCCGGGACAAGTTTCCCGGCTACTGGCCGCCTGCCGCGACGGCGTCCTGTTGGTCCGGAGCAACGGTGCGGTGGAATTGCGCGATCCCGCCGGCGCCTGCACCCTCGCCTCCCCCGCGCTGCCGCCGGATTTCCAACCGCTGGGCGCGGCCGGTGGGGATGTTTGGGGATTCCAACCCGCCGCACCGGCGCCCATGCTTGGCGTGATCAGTTCAGTTCCGGGTGCCGCCCTCCCCGCTCCGGCCGCCGCCGACCCGGAACCGGGAACTGAGCCGCTGATCAATCCCGCGCTGGTGCGGGACGGCAGCGACATCTTCATCGTGTCGGACCTGACCGTGCTCCGGCTGAACGCGGCACTGCGCCCGGTCTGGAGCTGGACCGCGCCCGGCGAACCGCCGGCCATGGAGCTTTCCCCGCGCACCGTCTGGCTGACCAGCCGGGGCGGCCTCCAGATCCTGGATCGCGAAACCGGCCGAATCGTGGGCCGCATCCCCGCGGTCAACAAGTCCTGGCGCGAACTCCGGCAGATCCGGGCCGACGGCGACACCCTTCTCGCCGCGGTCCGCCAGCACAATGAATGGCAGACCTTTAACCTGGTGCGCATCACCCGGGACGGCGATGTCACGGATCTCGGCCGTTTTCCCGGTCAGGACATGCGCGGCCTGTTCCACAACGGCGACGCCTTTGTCTGGCACGACAACCAGTTCCGGATCTACCGGCGCGGCGCCGACGGGAAATTCACCCAGTCCGCCGCGGTTCCGGGCTGGTGGGAAGCGCCGATCCTGCCGGTGGCGGGAGATGCGTTCATGGTCACCGACCGCCGCAAAGTCCTCATCGCCAAGGACGGCCGTTTCCAGCAGGTCGACGCCTGGAACTGGGGCGCGGCCGGCGGCAACGAGAGCTGGGACTGGCGCTGGGCGCGGGACCGGCGCCGGGAACAGAGCCTGCCGGAATGCCTCCCGGTGCGCTACTGGGAACAGGGCGCCTCCCTATTCAACGGCCGAACCTTCAAGGACATGGCGGAAACCGTCCGCTTCCGGCCCCTGCCATTTCCCCTGACGCCCACGCTCTTCACCGGCATCCTGGCCGAACCCACCGACCCCAAAAAGCCCGCGCCGCCGGGTTTCGGCCTGTTCGACACGGTCGCCAACCGTCTGCTCTACCGGAAACCGGCCCTGCTCTTGTCGCTGGTGGAGGATTGGACCCGGCCGACATACGACATTTCCATCCGCGCCGACGACGGCAGCCGGGCCTGGCATTTCTTCAATCTCGCCAGCCAGGACACCGGCCGTCTACCCCTCGTCGCCGTGGACGACCTGAAGCCGGACACGCCGCTGCAACTCTTCCCGTTCCCGCTCTACGCCGGCCTGGCCGGCGGCGTCGTCCGCGGCGATACGGTGCTGCTGCTGGTCGACGACCGCCTCGTCCGCTTCACCGCCGCGGAATTCGCGGCCCTGCTCGCCGGTCGCGGCGAGGGCCAGCCCGCGCTGACGCCGCTGGCCGCAAAAAAGGATTTCCGCCTGACCGTGGATGGGTACCTGGACGAATGGGACCCGGCCGCGTTCGTGCCTGGCCGCGGCGGCACCTACGCCGTAGTCTGGAGCCCGGGTCCGAACCCGACGCTGAGCGTGGCGCTGCGCCTCACCGATCCGGACCTGATCCGGACCCTGGCCCGGCGCGGCGCCGAAGGACGCCTGCTCTTCCGCATCCTCCATGCGTCCCAGGCCGGATTCCGCCCGGAACTGGCCGCCACCCAGGGAACGGAACTGCTCCTGGGCCGGGACGCCGAAGGCTGCGCCTTCAACTATGCCGTGACCCCGGACGGCAGCGCGCTGACCGCCGAGGTCAGCCTGCCCCTGGCCAAAGCGTCCAAACTGGACTTCAACCGCTGGAAAGAGTTACGCTGGCGCGAACGCATCAGCGACCTCGCCTTCGACTTCCGCGTCCTCGACGGCCTCGGCGGCGACACCGGCGTCCTGGCCCCCCGCGCCGCCAGCGGCGACGCTCTGCCCGTCAACTACCCCCGCATCCTGCTCAAACTGCCGTGATGTCCCCCCTGGGAACGCTGAGCCCCAGCTCGGCGCGAATTCCTGCCCCCAGTAAGCGTCGCTGCTGACCCATATTGCCCGCGGGGGCGGGCGGCGGGATAGTAGGAGCCAGCCACGGCAGCAGGCGCCGGGGCCGGCTCTTTGACATTTCGGGCGGAGATCAGGCCGGCGTGACGGCCTGGGCGGCGGCGG
>CAITSE010000335.1 GCA_903894975.1 uncultured Lentisphaerota bacterium | reverse complement strand
TCACGACCATGTCCTCCCAAGGCCGCCGGCACCCCTGCCGGGGTGCAGACATTCTCCTTTCCATGACCGGTGGTGTCGCTGCGCTCAACCACCGGCTACAGGCTGTGACACCTCCGGTGTCCTCAACCACCGGCTACCGGCGGTGACTCCTCTGGTGCCCGTTCGCAGGGGCACAATGCGATGACGGAAGAGCGTCACCCCCTTTCACTCGTCCCTTTGCGTCTTTCAATGCGGCGTTTTTGTCTATCTATTTCGGGGACACTACACTAGAACGGAACTGCCACAACTACCGCCAAAAAAAGATCGCTCCGCTCGCGGTTTAAGGCAGATGCATTGGGGGGAAAGACTTGCCGATCGGGAGATCGGCGTTCCCGGGTGGGCGGGGTGGGGCGTCAGTACTCTTCAGCGTGGGTGGGAGAAATTTCAGTCCCGAGAATAAATGGTGCACGCAATAAGTCCATAAACAAGAGAAGCAAAAAATAACGATATCCCTGTGTCAATTATTGCTTTTTTAGTAATTTTCCCCGCAAGTACCGAATGTTCTTCTGGTGCGGAAAATTCGATGTCCGAGTAAATCCATTTCTTTAATTTCTTAAAAGGAAAATAAAATCCCAAAAAGTGAATCAAAACAATGCATCCGCATACCAGCACGATCCACGTTGTCGTCCAAGTGGCGGGTTGTGTTGCCTGTTGATGTGGAACAACTAACTCCGAAAGGATAACTAGCGGTAAAAACAGTATCAGGATGACGGAAGATATTGCAATTTTAGCCGCCAAGAGAGAGAAAATATTGGTGGAAAATGACGGCATGAACAGGACTCGCCGGTTCGGTATGCTCGTCAGGGAATTCCAAAGGACGAGGTAGTCCGTCCACAGCAAGACCCCAAGCCAGAGTAAAAAAAGTGCCAAAAATTCAAGCGCAATCATGGGAGCCCCCTTGGCTTTTTCGCCTCAGCCGGTCAGGAAGTCGGCGGGGTGTTCGGCCTTGCCCTCGCGGGTCATGAGTTCGAGGACGGCCTGGCGCGGGTCTTTGCCGGCGTAGAGGCCGGCGTGGACCTGGTCGATGATCGGGGTTTCGACGCCGGCGGCGTGAGCCAGGCGCCAGGCGCTTTCGGCGGTGGGCACGCCCTCGGCCACGGCCAGACCCATTTCTTTCTGAATGTCCGCCAGGGCGCGGCCCTTGCCGAGTTCTTCGCCGACGTGGCGGTTGCGGCTGTGGCGGCTGGTGCAGGTGACGATGAGGTCGCCAATGCCGCTGAGGCCGAAGAAGGTTTCGGGGCGGCCGCCCAGGGCCTTGCCGAGCCGCGCGAGCTCGGTGATGCCGCGGGTCATGAGGGCGGCCTTGGTGTTGTCGCCGAAGCCCATGCCGTCGCAGACGCCGGCGGCCAGGGCCAGGACGTTTTTCAACGCGCCGCCGAGTTCGACGCCGACGACGTCAGCGGAGGTGTAGACGCGGAAGACTTTGTTCATGAACGCGTTCTGGACAAACTCGGCGTCCGCCGGCGCGGCGGCGGCGGCGACCACGGCGGTGGGCACGCGGCGGGCGACCTCCTCGGCGTGGCTCGGGCCGGAGAGCACGACCAGGCGGCGCGGTCCGAGGAGTTCGGCGACCAGTTCGCTCATGCGTTTGCCGGAGCGCACTTCGATGCCCTTGGCGACGCTGACCAGGGGGATTTCCGGGGCGGGGTTGAGGGGTTGGAGTTTTTCCAGCAGGCCGCGCATGAACTGGGCGGGCGCGGCCAGGATCAGCATGCCGGCGCCGGTGACGGCGCGGGCCAGGTCCGGTTCCAGTTCCAGTCCGGGCGGGAGCGGCACGCCTTTGAGGAAGCGCGTGTTTTCGCGGGTTTTGGCCATTTCCGCGAGGTATTCCGGAAAGGGGCCCCAGAGTTGGACCTGGTGGCCGTTGGCCTGCAAGACCAGGGCCAGGGCCGTGCCCCAGCCGCCGTCACTGAGCACTGTCATTTTCATGTGTCAGCCCTTTTTCGCGAAGCGGTTTTCGGTGCCGTTGAGGAGGCGCCGGATGTTGCCGTGGTGCTTGAGGATGACCAGGGCGCCGAGGGCGGCCAGGAGCAGGAGGCCCGGGGTTTGCAGGTGGTCCGGGAGCAGGGGGAAGGCGCGGCGGCCGGACAGGCTCAGGGCCAGGGCGGAGAGCGGCAGGAGCGCGGCGGCGACGAGGCTGGCCAGGGAGACATAGCGGCTGAGCTTGAAGGTCAGTCCCCAAGCGGCGCCGGTCAGGAGCACGGGCAGCGGCGCCAAGGGCAGGACTGTGCCGACCATGGTCGCGACGCCCTTGCCGCCCTTAAACTTCAGGTACACCGGCCAGATGTGCCCGGCGACGGTGCCGGCGGCGGCCAGGAGCGGCGCCAGGCTGTTGAGCAAGCCTTCGGCTCCGACCTGCGGCGTAAGCCGGATGACGGCGATCACGGGCAGGCTGCCCTTGAGGAAGTCCAGAGCGAAGCAGGTGTAGCCCCAGGGCTTGCCGACGACGCGCAACACGTTGGTGGCGCCGATGTTGCCGCTGCCGTGCAGGCGGATGTCGATGCCGTTGAACCGGCCGATGAGGTAACCGAAAGGGATGGCCCCGATCAGGTAGGCGCCGGCCAGGCAGAGCAGTCCGAAGTGAGTGGAGAGCATGGGGGTTCCGAGGTCGAAGCCTGAAGGATAAAGTCTGAAGGATGGGAAGACGCTTGTCCGGCCGGAAATATACGTTAGCCGGGGGCGTTCACGAGTTCTCGGACCACCTCTTCGATGGGGAGGCCGACGACGTTGCTGTACAGGCCGCGGATGCCGGCGATGATCAGGTCGCCGCTTTCCTGGATGGCGTAGGCGCCGGCTTTATCGAGGACGTGGACGCGTTGCAGGTATGCTTCGATCCGGGCGTCGTCGAGTTCGCGGAAATCGACTTCGGTGGTGCAGCACCAAGTCTGTTCCCAGGCGGGCCGGCGGCGGAGCAGGCAGACGCCGGTGAGGACGTCGTGGCCGCGGCCGGAGAGGGCGCGGAGCATGCGCCGGGCATCGTCGAGATCGCGCGGTTTGCCGAGGGGTTGGCCGTCGCGGACGACCAGGGTGTCGGCGCCGAGGACGATCCGGTCCGGGGCGGAGTCCGCCACGGCGGCGGCTTTGGCCCGGGCCAGGCGCTGGACGGCGGCGACGGCGGTTTCCCCGGGCAGCACAGTCTCATCGACGTCGGCGGGCTGGCAGGTGAAGTGGATGCCGGCTTGGGCAAGCAGTTCGCGGCGGCGCGGCGACGCGGAGGCCAGGAGGAGGGGATTTGTCATTCCACGTTCTTTCAAGGCGAACGTCGAACATTGAACATCGAACGTTGAACGTTGAAGTAAAATCGAGCTTCAATCACCGCAGGGATGCCGATTCGACGTTGGACGTTCGACGTTCAATGTTCGACGTTCGCAAGGGTTCGCAAATTACCGCTGAGGGACATAGCCCTTTGGGGGCGGTCGGGGGGAGGTCAGCGTCGTCCGGGCGGCCCGGTGCGCGGGCCCCGGGGCGGTCCGGAGCGTCCGCGCGGCCCGGAACGTCCGGGTGGGCCGGAGCGACCAGGCGGGCCGGAGCGGCCGACCCGGCCGGAGCCTCCGGAGCGCTTCCTGCCATCGTAAGCAAAAAGATTCGGTGGTTGGGTCGAAGGGGTTGTGAGGGGGGGTATCGATCACCGCAGCAAAGGCATGATCGACGCACCTGCTTCAACCTCCCGAGCTG
>CAITSE010000334.1 GCA_903894975.1 uncultured Lentisphaerota bacterium | reverse complement strand
GTTGTTTTCTAGAAGATTATGGTTCTTAAGTTTACGCGCATGCCCTTCGGGGGCTGAAAATCTTTATCTCATTCATGACCGGGGGCTTACGCCCCGGCTACTCACTGCCGCCCCGCCGGGGCTTCCGAGGGGGTTACAGTCTTCCCGGCCGGATCCAGGTCTGCCGCCGCACGGCTTCTTTTTCCAGCAGCAGCAGGGCCAGCGTCTGCCGGGTGCTTTCCGCCGTGCAGCGGGTGTTGGTTTCACGGCCGCGGACGCAGTCCAGAAAATACGTCATTTCCGCCGCATAGCCATCCGGTCCGGCTGGCGGTGGCACCGGTTCCCAGGCAGCGGCGCCCGCCCGGCGCAGGCAGAGGCCGCCCTCCGGCCGCGTGCCGAACTCCAGTGCGGCGTGCTCGAACACGGCCTGCCAGGTCATGGAAAACGTCTGGTGCAGCCAACTCCCGCGCAGCGTCACCTGAAAATCCGCATAACGCCAGATCGCGCTGACCTCGTCGATGGCGTCGGACGGTCCGGTGAGCCCGGCGGCGCACAGAGCGCGCGGCGGCCCGAACACGTCCTGCGCCCAGTCCGCGTCGTGCAGGTGCAGGTCGAGCAGGGCGCCGCCCGAGCGGCGCCCGTTCCCCATCCAAGCGTTGACTGACGCATCGGGAAAGGCCCCCACCCGGGTCATGGTCAGTGCCCGCAGCCGGCCGTACTCGCCGGACTGCACGGCCTGCCGCAGCGCCTGATATTCGGGCCAGAAACGTAGGCACTGGCCGATCATGAGTTGGCGTTTTGCGTGGTCGCGGGCGGCGATTATGCGGTCGCAGTCGCGCAGGCTCAGCGCCATCGGTTTTTCGCAGAATACCGCACAGCCGGCGCGCAGGGCCAAAACGCTTTGGCGGGCGTGCAGGTCGGTGGGGGTGACGATGAGCACGGCGTCCAGCGGCTCCCGGAGCATCTCCCGGAGTTCCGTGAACCGGCACGGTTTCGCGGACGACCCGGCGCGGGTCAGGACTTCCTGCGCCTTGGCCATGGCGTCGGGACGGATGTCGCAGATTGCCGCCACCGTCACGTCCGGCCGTTGCGCCAGTCCGCCGAGATGCATCCGCCCCAGATTGCCCGTGCCGCAAACGCCAATGCGAAACTTGTCTGTATCCGTCATATCAAATCCTGTTGTGAGCGTTAAGAGTCAGGGGATGGCATTCTCCCATCCCCCGACACCCCCTGGAGAGTGGCAGTGGCCACGTTTCCTTTATCGAAAGATGGCGGAATTCACGGGCGAGCGGGGCGTTGTCAACATTCCCTCGCCTGGACCGCCCGCGAATTCCGCCATCTTTGGGAAAAAGGAAACGGGTCCACGACCCTCTTCAGAGGGGCTCGGGGAGATGCGAGAACGGCATCTCCTCGACTCTTCTGCTTACACCATATCAGTCGGAAAGATCATGATCAAGGTGTATTTTATCTCATAAATGCTGAAAGAAATGACGAAAACGACGAAACTGCGGGGTGCGACCGGGCGCCGGTCTGGTGCGGAGTCCGCCACGGGGGTTCCGGCGCCGGCGGCTTTGGCCGCGGCGGTGCGCTCCGTGCCGGCGCCGGAGGATTATTTCGAAGGCTGCCGGGCCGGCCTGCCCGAGTTGCCGGACAATCTTTTGCTGTTCAGCCGCAGCGGGTTCGGCGGGAACGCGGAGGTGCGGACCCGGCATCACCGGCATGTCCTCATCCTGAACCTGGCCGGCGCCGGCACGGTCTGTCTGAATGAAAAAATGGTGCCGTTGCGGCCCGGCGAAGCGCTGCTGATTCTGCCGGACCAACTTCATCATTACGTGCGCCCTGTCGGCGCCATTTGCTGGCTGTATGTGACGTTCGAGGCGGCCCGGTCCGATCCGTGGCTGGCGTTGCGCGACCGGCCGGTGGCCGTGGGTGCCCGGGGGTGGGTGGCGGCCGGCTGGCTGATCGAAGATTTCCGGGCCTGGCGGTCCGGAACCGCCGCGGCCTCGCGGCGGGAGGCTCTGGCCTTGGGCGCGGCCTTGCTGTTGAACGGGTTGTTGCCTGCCCCGGCACGGGATTCTTCTCCGGCGGCGACGGTTGCGGGCGCGGCCGGCAGCGGCGTTCTGGAGCGGATCAACCGCGTAGTGTACGGCGATCCCGGCCGGGCCTGGCCGCAGGCGGAACTGGCGCGGCGGGTGGGAGTGTCGCCCAGTCATCTGCGCTTCCTGGTGCGGCAGAGCCTGGGCGTGGGGCCGGGCTGTTATGTCCGGCGCATCCGCCTCAGCCGGGCGCGGCATCTGCTGGAAACGACGACCCGCTCCGTACGCGAGGTCGCCGCCGCCTGCGGCTTCCGCTCCGCCGCCGTGTTCAGCCGCGCCTTCAAACGCGAAACCACCCACCCCCCCGCCCACTGCCGCCGTACCCTTATGAAACCGTAACCGGTTAAGCTCCGGAACGAAGAGTCGGTGAGATGCCGTTCTCGCAACTCCTGCTCTTCCAAATGGAAGCGTGGCCGCTGCCACCCTCCTGGGCATGCGCGTAAACGTAAGAACCCTAATCTTCTGGAAAACAACTAAATGCGAACGTCGAACATCGAACATCGAACGTTGAACGTTCAACGTCGAATCGGGATCCATGCGGTGCATAGAAGCTTGAACCGGTCAGGTTTTACTTCAACGTTCGACGTTCAATGTTCAATGTTCG
>CAITSE010000333.1 GCA_903894975.1 uncultured Lentisphaerota bacterium | reverse complement strand
GGGCACGCCGTGGACTTTGACGAACTGATGAAGCGCCAGCAGTCCTACAAGCCGCAGGAAAAGGCCGCCGCCGACGCGCATGCGTGCAAGCTCGACCCGGCCGTGGCCGAAAAGCGAACCTGAATCTATTCATGAGATGAAAACCGTTTCTGCCACAAAAGAGCACAAAGAAACACAAAGGATGGAATCATTCTTTTTTGTGTACCCTTGTGATCTTTTGTGGCTATCCAAGCCGATTCGGGAATAATCCAAGCTAACAGCCTACAGCCTAAACCCCTATCAAGCCAGGCGCCCCGGGCGCCGATGATTTTACGAGGACACATAACCATGAGTCACCCGACGAAAGAGCAGTTGCAGGCGGCCGCGGTCGAGGCGCTGGCCAAGGTTCCGGCCGGGCGGGCGCCGACGCCGAAGGAGCGGATGCAGATTCCGTCCCAGGAGATGCCGGCCCAGGATCCGCAGGTGCGCCGGCACAACATGGACGAAGTCGCGCTCGGCTTCAGCGAAGCCCAGGCCAAAGCCGAGGCCATGCGCTGCCTGCAGTGCAAGAACCAGCCGTGCGTGGCGGGCTGTCCGGTGAAGATCGACATCCCCGGGTTCGTCAAGGCCATTGCCGAAGGCGATTTTGCCGCCGCGGCAGGGATCATCAAGCGCAACAGCCTGCTGCCGGCGGTCTGCGGCCGGGTCTGCCCGCAGGAGACCCAGTGCCAGGAGCCATGCACGGTCGGCAAGGCGCTCAAGGATGTGAACAAGTCGGTCGGCATCGGCCGCCTGGAACGTTTCGTGGCCGACTGGGAACGGGAACAGGGCAGGATTCAGACGCCGGCGGTGAAGCCGCCGACCGGGCGCAAGGTCGCCGTCGTCGGCAGCGGCCCGGCCAGCCTGACCTGCGCGGCGGACGTGCGCCGCGAGGGACATGAGGTGACCGTGTTCGAAGCTTTCCACAAGTTCGGCGGAGTCATGCTCTACGGCATCCCCGAGTTCCGCCTGCCCAAGGCCATCGTCAACGTCGAGGTCGACACCCTGCGCAAGATGGGGGTCACACTCGTCCCGAATTTCGTCATCGGCCGGACGCGGACGCTGACCGACCTGATGGCCAAGGACGGCTTTGATGCCGTGTTCGTCGGCACCGGCGCCGGCCTGCCGAAGTTCATGAACATCGAGGGCGAAAACCTGGTCGGCGTGTTCTCCGCCAACGAATACCTGACCCGCTCGAACCTGATGCGCGCCTTCGAAAAGGGCAAGGCCCAGACCCCGATCTATGATTCAAAGAAGGTGGCGGTGTTCGGCGGCGGCAATGTCGCCATGGACTCCGTGCGCACCGCCCTGCGCCTCGGCGCGCAGGAAGTGCACCTGATCTACCGCCGCACCGAGGCGGAAATGCCGGCGCGCATCGAGGAAGTCGCCCACGCCAAGGAAGAGGGCGTGACCATCCACATCCTCACCAATCCCAAGCGCATCCTGGGCGACGAACAGGGCCGGGTCAAGGCCATCGAATGCCTGCGCTACCAGCTCGGCGAACCGGACAAGTCCGGCCGGCCGCGCCCGGTCGAAATCCCCGGCAGCGAATTCCTCATGGACATCGACACCGTGGTCTGCGCCATCGGCAACGACTCGAACCCGCTGATCAAGCAGACCACGCCCGGCCTGGAAACCACCAAGTGGGGCAACATTATCACCAACGATGACGGCCAGACCAACATTCCCGGGGTGTACGCCGGCGGCGACATTGTTCTCGGCGCCGCCACCGTGATCCTGGCCATGGGCCAGGGCCGCCGCGCCGCGGACTCAATCAACCGCATGCTGGCGGAAAAAACCGCCGCCAAACCCGCATAATGCCAATTAAAAATCAAACCGGGATACTATTCGCGTTCAT
>CAITSE010000332.1 GCA_903894975.1 uncultured Lentisphaerota bacterium | reverse complement strand
GGGGACACGGAGAAATCGCACCAACCGTTTTATCTCCGTGTCCCCGTGCCTCCGTGAGAAAAAGGTCTGGAGTTGAAGCCTCCCGATCCATCAGCCATAACCATTCACGGAGCCGGTTCCAGGTTGTGTTCCTGGAGTTTGCGGGCGAAGGTGTTGCGGTGCAGGCCGAGGCGGCGAGCGGCGGCGGACTGGTTGCCGTTCTCCGCGGCCAGCGCCTGCCGGAGCAGTTCGCGTTCCACCTGGCGCAGGGCGGTTTCGTACGGCGCATCCGGGTTGGCGGTGACCACGCGCGCCACCCAGTCCTGCAGCGGGTCGTCCGGGTTGTTGTCCGCGGCGCCGGCCGGCGCGCCGGCGAGGACGGCGAAATGTTCCGGCAGAATGGGGCAGCGGCCGGCCGTCACCCGGGCGTGTTCGACGGCGTTGCGGAGTTCGCGGACGTTGCCCGGCCAGTCCCGCGCCGTGAGCGCGGCCAAGGCTGCGTCCGTGAATCCGGGCGTGGGTTCGCCGCCGGCGGAACGGCGGAGAAAATGGCGCGCCAGCAGCGGGATGTCCTCCCGGCGTTCGCGGAGCGGCGGCATGCGGACGCGGAGCACGCTGAGGCGGTAGAAAAGGTCGGCGCGGAAGCGGCCGTCGGTTACGTCCGCCTCCAAGTCGCGGTTGGTGGCGGCGAGGATGCGCGCGTCCACGGTGCGGGTTTCGGCCGAGCCGAGGCGCTCGGTCTGGCGCGTGTCGAGGAAGCGCAGGAGCTTGACTTGGGCGGCGGCGGGGAGGTCGCCGATTTCGTCGAGGAAGAGGGTGCCGCCGTCGGCCTGTTCGAAGCGCCCCGGCCGGTCCGCCGCCGCGCCGGTGAAGGCGCCGCGGACATGGCCGAAGAGTTCGCTTTCCACCAGGGTTTCGGGGATGGCGCCGCAGTTGACCGCGATGAACGGGCCATCGCGGCGCGGGCTGAGGCCGTGGATGGCGCGGGCCGCGAGTTCCTTGCCGGTGCCGGTTTCGCCGAGGATGAGCACACCGCTGTCCGCCGCCGCCGCCTGGCCGATGCGCTTGTAGACTTCCTGAATGGCGGGGGCGCGGCCGACCAGGCCGAAATAGGCCGCGGCGTCGTCCCCCACCACCGGCGCGTCTGCCGCCGGCGTCGCCGCCTGCACCGCTTCCGCCCGCTGCACGACATCCCAGGCGCGGTCGAGGTCGAGTGGTTTGATCAGATATTCGAAGGCTTTGCCGGAGATGGCGCGGACGGCGGTGTCCAGGGTGCCGTGGGCGGTGATGACGACCACGGGCGTTTCCGGGAATTCCCGGTTCAGGACCGCGAGCAGGTCCAGGCCGTTGCCGTCGGGCAGGCTGACGTCCAGGAAGATCAGGTCCGGCCGCAGCCGCCGGGCCAGTTCCAGACCGGCCGCGACGGTGGCCGCGGTGGCCGTGCGTCGCCCGCGCTTCTCCAGGAACCGGCTGAAGGCATGGCAGATCGCCGGTTCGTCGTCAATGATCAGGATCCGTTCATCCGGCATGGGAACCTCGGCGGGAAAGAAATTGAGAAATTAGAAATTCAGAAATTAGCCTGGATTATTCATGAAACAAGAGAATGCGGGATCGGAGTCTGCTTGGATTGGAGCCCCGGCGGGGCGGCCGTGAGTAGCCTGGGGCGTGAGCCCCAGGGCAGGGAAAAGAAATACGGATTGAAGCCCCGAAGGGGGCGATAGTGGGGCGGGGATTGGTGCGGTCGTCGATTATGTCGCCCCCTTCGGGGGCTAAAACTCTTTATCTACTTCATGACCGGGGGCTTACGCCCCAGGCTACTTACTGCGCCCCGCCGGGGCTTCCGAGGGGACGGCGATTTCGGTTTTTCATTCGCGAAATTTTGCGTGTTTAGCGGGCAAAACGGATCGGAACTCAAAACGAGGAACTTCTTGTTCATGAATAGATCAGGTTAAGGTTGTCCGTTTCTAATTTCTCAATTTCTTTTTTTCTTACCCCACAGGCCTACGGACCACAGACCCACAGGCCATCTCTTCTTCGTGCCTTTGCGCCTTCTGTTAAACCGGTTTCGTCATGGCCGGCAGTTCGAACCAGAAACGGGCGCCGCCGCCGGGCGGGTTTTCACAGCCGATCCGGCCGTGCTGCGCCTCGATCATCCGCCGCGACAGGTAAAGGCCGAGTCCGGTGCCCTGCGGCTTGCCGCTGACGAAGGGGGCGAACGGATCCTGCCCGCCGAGGGCCACGCCGGGGCCGCTGTCCAGGACGGTAAAGCGGACGGTGTCGTGATCTACGGCCGCGGGCGCGGCGGCCAGCCGGAGTTGTCCGCCTTGCGGCATGGCATCCAAGGCGTTCAGCACCAGGTTGAGCATGACCTGGCGCAACCGTCGGCCGTCGCCGCGCACCGGCGGCGCCGCGGTGCAGGCGCATTCCACGGTGATGTTGTGATGTCGCAGGCGCGGCCGCACCAGTCGCAGCACCGACTCCGCCACTTCCACCAATTGCACTGGCCCGGCGGCGAGCGCCGCCGGCGTTTCCCCGTCACGGGTCAGGGCCAGTAGATCTTGCAGATACAGGTCGAGCCGGTCGACCTCGGTTTGGATGAGTTCCAGTTCCGGCACCGGCCGCCCGGCGGCCTCCTCCGCCAGCACGCGGGCATTCATCTTAATCCCGCTCAAGGGATTGCGGATTTCGTGAACGACCGCGGCGGAGAGCCGGCCCACGGCGGCGAGCTGGGCCGAGCGGGTGAGCTGTTGCCGGTGCGCCGCGAGTTCGCGTAGCAGGATGTCGAACGCCTGGTCCAGGTCCCGGATTTCCGGCGGCAGGCGGGCGCTGGCCGTCGTGGTGGCGGGGCGGGTTCGGATCGCATCGCGTCCGGCGGCGGCCGCCGCCGCGAGCAGTTCCATTTCCGCCGCCAGCCGGGTGACGGGGCCGGTCAGGCCGGCCGCCAGCCGCCAGCCGGCGGCCAGCGCCACCAGCGCGGCCAGGGCGGCCGCGGGCAGGATCCACAGCGCCGCCTCCCGCCGCGACGCGGCCAGGTTCTGCCGCGGCACCAGCATGACCAGCCGCCGGTCGGAGCCGCCGGCCTTGACCGGGGCCGAACCCGCCAGCCAGGCCTGACCGCCGAAGCGGACGACGCCGCTCACGGCGGGGCCGGTGCCGTTCCAGGCTGCGGCGAGATTGTCCGGCAACGAGGTGGCCGCGAGGCGGTTGTCGGGGACGGAGAGCAGGGCGAACTCGCCGTTCAGGATCTGGCGCAGCCGTCCCAGCAGCATCCGCGTGGGCGGCAGCCGCATTTCTTCCATGAGCCGGGCGGCATGGAGTACGCTGGTATCCACATGCCGGCGCTCGATCATCCAGCCCGTGGCCTGAACGCCGGCGAGGCCGGCCGCGCCGGCTGCGCCGAGCGCCAGTAGCGCTTGGACGAGCACGAGCCGGGCCCGGATCGACAGGCCGCGCCCGCCGCGCCGCGGCGGCAGGGGGCGGTCAGATGCGGTTGCGCCGGGATGTTCCATAACACTCAAGCATGATGAACGATGCGCCGATTTCAAGCCCGCCGCCCCCGGCGGGAATTTCGGCACCCGCCGCGGCGGCCGGCCGGTCACATGGCGGCGCGGCCGGCCTGCAGGAGCTGCAACGGTTCCGTACGGCCGGTCGAAACGGCCGGCCAGAGGGCGGCGAGCAGGCAGAGACCCAGGGTTCCGGCAAAGCCCAGGAGAATTTTGGTCCAGGGAATGATCAGCGGGGTGTCCATGCCGCCGAAGAAGCTGACGTACCGCGAGATACCGGTGCCGCACCAGCCGGCCATGACGCCGAAGGCAAGACTCAGCAGGCAGGCGACCAGGCCGATCAGGACCGCCTCGGCCAGGATCAGCCGGATCAGGCCGGACCGGGTGACGCCGACCGCGCGGAGAATGCCCATCTCCCAGCGCCGCGCCCGGACGGAGGCCATGACGGTGTTGACCACGGCGAGGGCGGAAATCAGTAGGGTCACCAGCGGGAGCTGGCACATGCCCCAGATCATGCCGTCGGCGCGCTTGGCGATCCGGTTCCGGACGTCCTCGCGGGTGGTGATGCGCAACGACGAGCCGATGTTGGTGGTGCCGACCGTCCAGGTGCCCTGGTCATTGACCGGCTGCCGTTCACCAAGATTTCGTTCGGCAATGGGCTGCAAGGCGGCGCCCAGGGCCTCCACGCTGAAGCCCGGGGCGGTGCGTATCCAGAAAAAATTGGTTTTTTCAAGATGGAAATCCCGGCGGACCGTGTCATATCCGGCAAACACCATGGCCGCAGACCGGCCGCTGCGGCGGCGCAAGCCGGAGAACTTGGTCATCCAGTGCCAGCCGGGAAGGGAGACCACGCCGGCCACGGTATACTCGACAGGACTCTCCGGCGCCTCCGGCGGCAGCAGTTTGAAGGAACTGCCGACGCGGAGCCCCGCCGCCCTGGCGAAATGGTCGGGAATGATGCAGTGGCGCCCCTGTTTGAGCAACGCCACGGCCTGTTCCCGGTTGCCCTGGACAAAATCGAGTTTGAGCAGGGGATCCACGCCGCCGAGTCCGGCCTCCGGATCCAGGCCGATCAACACGATGTTGTCCTGCCGGGCTACCGTGGCTTGTTCCTCGCTATGGGTGATGTCCTCGGCGAACCGGGGCTGTTCCACGGCCAGCGGCAGGCACCGGTCGGGAATCATTCCCGGGGCTTTGACATGGCGCACGGCGTCCGCTTCTGCATTCGGGATGCCGCCGGACTGGAAGGCGACGAGCACGTCGGGCACCCAGTGTCCCGGCACGAACGGCTGGAGCATGGAATAGCCCCAGGTCAGGGTGGCCACGAACAGTCCCAGGCCGATGGTCAGTGACACGGCGGTGCCGAGAGAGCGCCAGAGATTGGTGGTCAGTTGCGAGGCCAGCAGGCGGGAGTCCAGGCCGGCCACCCTGGCGACCAGCGGGACGAACGCTTTTTCCGCAATCAGGATCGTCAGGGGCGTCAGCAGCAGGAAGCCCACCGCCATGCTGGTGCAGCCCGCGAAGGCGTAGATCGAATAGCGCAGGGCATCCGGCATGGGCAGGACAAAGACCAGCAGGGGGTTGACCAGGATCAGAAGGACGCCCGTCACCACGGCGGCCAGGGACAGGCGGCAGGGCCGGCTGGAAACCAGCGGCTGGAAGGCCTCGATGGGGCGCACGCGGGTGCCGCGCCAAGCCGGCAGCACGGCCGCCGCCAGGGCGCCGCCCAGGGCGCTGGCGCCGGTGAGGGCCACGCACCAGCCGCCCAGGGTGGCGCCGTTGACGAACAGTTGCGGCTGGGTGCGGTTCATGATCTTCAGCAGGCTCCAGCCGGCGGCCAGGCCGCCGCCCCAGCCGATGAGCGCGAGCACCAGGCTTTCCAGAAGAATTATGGCCGCCACCTGTCCGCGGGTCAGGGCAACGGCGCGGAGGATGGCAAGCTGGCGGATGCGCTCGTTCACTCCCATGCTCAAGGTGGTGAAGATGATGAACAGCGCGGCCAGCAGCGACATGCCGGTGGCGGAATAGGCCTGCATTTTCGCGCTGCTGGTGGCGCGGTTGGTCATCATGGCCTCTTCCAGGTCTTTCATGCTGATCAGGTTGGCCGTCGGCGTGAACCCGGTCAGTCGCCGCGACCAACCGGCGCTGAATTTCAACGGGTTAACCTCTTTTTTAAGACGGATATTGGCCAGAGTGAAGCGGGCCGGCCGGTTCGTAATTTCCTCCGCCAAGTTCAGGGACACATACAAGGCGGAAGCGACGGGCCCCCGCGGCCTGGGCGAGGGCGCGGTCATCTTTTGCGGGCCCAGTTCCGCCTGGATGGCGGCCTGTTCGACGATGCCGACGATTTTCAGGCTGAATTCATCCTCCCGGGTCCGCACGGTTACCGCGTCGCCCACCGCGGCCTGAAGGCGTTTGGCCGCTCCGCTGCTGAGCACGGCTTCGGCGGTCACGGCCGTTCCGGAGGCCAGCCAGCGGCCCTCCACCAGGGTGGTCGGCGGTTCGGCGGCGTTGGTGCCGACCAGCGCCGGACCGCCCATCCCCATTCTCCCCCCCGGCGGCGGGCCACCCGCTCCGGGCTGGCCGCTTTTGGTGCTGCCTTTCGGACCGCTGCCGGGCGCTTCCGCCGGCCCCCGCGCCAGAGATCCGCCCGGTCCGCCGCCCGGACCCGCCGGGCCGAGGACCATCACCCGCGCCTGCATGACGGGATTGACCTCGGCGACGGCCGGATCGTTCTTCAGGGCGGCGAGCAGTTCGGGGCTGAGCTCCAGCGCCCGTGACGATCCGGACATGACAAAGAAGTCATACCGTCCCATGGTTTTCCGCGCGGAATCATGGAACTGCGAGACCAGGGCGTCGTAGCCGCTCACCACCCACACCACCACGCAGGCGGCGGCAATCATGGCAAGGGATGTCAGCAGCAACCGGACGCGGTGGTGCCAGGCATTGGCCAGGGCCAGTTTCAGGACGATGTTCATGGCCGCGCCTCCGCGCCGGCAGGCACGCCCACCACGTCCTGATAGTGCGCGGCCAGGGCGTGTGCGTCCCGGAAATCGGCCGTGGCGAATTCGGTCAGAATCCGGCCGTCCTTGAGTACCACGATTCGTTTGGCCCATACGGCGACGGCCGGTTCATGGGTGACGAGCATGATAGTCCGCTTCTGTTCTTCGCACAGTTCCCGCAGCAATCGGCACAGTTTCTGGCCGCTGACGGAATCCAGGCTGCCGGTCGGTTCATCGGCCAGGATCAGGGCGGGGTTGGTGATCAGGGCGCGGGCCACGGCGACGCGTTGCTGTTCCCCGCCGCTGAGGGCGTCGGGCTTGTGCTTGCGGCGGTCGGCCAGGTTCAGGCGCCGGAGCAGTGTGTCCAGGAGCGGCTCGGTCTGGCTGCGGGATTCGCCGCCGGCCAGGAGGGGGAGCAGGATATTGTCTTCGGCCGTAAGCGCTGGAATCAGATTGAACGCCTGGAACACCAGGCCGACGCGCTGCCGGCGGAACAGGGTCAGGCGCCGATCCGGCATGTCCGTCAGGTTTTCGCCATCCACCCGGACTTCACCCTGGTCGGGTGGGGTGAGGCCGGCAATCACATGCAGCAGGGTGCTTTTGCCGGAACCGCTGGCGCCCATGACCGCGACAAAGTCGCCGCGGCCGACGGTCAGCGACAGGTTTTTCAGCGCCTCCACACTGGCGTCGCCCTGGCGGAAGCGTTTGGTCACGCCTTTCACTTGTACGGGAACCGTCTCGGCGGCTAAAGTCATGGGATCCTCGTTTTTCATTTGGTCCTGGGCAGTTCATGCGCGGGGTCCGGCCGGGCCCGCTCAGTAGTACTCCACGTCCGGCGATTCGGAAAAACCCATGGACGCGTTGACCGGGCGGGCGCCGAAGGGCATCACCACATGGCTCGGCGCTTTGGTCCACTGCACGCCTGGCATGAAATCGTGCCCATGGTTCATCGTCGGCAGCTTCAGGCGGATCTGCCCGACATGGCCGTCCTGGTACGTGGCGTTCATGACCCCGTCATGCCTGAACACATATTTGTTCAGGGTGCTGACGGCCGCGTTTTTCATGACAGCGCCGGTGATCGGCGTGGTTTCCCCGGACGCCAGCTGAAACTGGTAATCCATCCACATGCTGATCTTCGACGGGGAGGCTTTGTCGGTGGGCTGGTTTTTCACCCAGTACGCGACGGTGCCCGTGCTTCGCACGCTCTTGGTGTCGGAGATGTTGTTGCCGTTGACGCCGATGCTGATCTTGACGGAGACGCCGTCCTGGTTGCAGTCGCCGAGCCGGCCGAGCTTTTCCGTCGACGCATCCCCCGGACAGCGCGCTGCCTGCTGCGGAAGAATATCGATGCCGAAGTACCCCAGGAAGCCGCTTTCCTTCTTGAGATAGGCTTGGACGTCCGGGTAATAATCCTGCCAGTCCATCGCGTAGAGATCGGTCGCCAGGGCGTACTGTTTCAACAGGCCGGCGCAGGCGGTTTTTTGCGCCCGCCGTTTGCCTTGGGAAAGCGCCGGCAACAACATGGACGCCAGAATCCCGATGATGGCGATCACCACCAGCAGTTCGATCAGCGTGAAGGCGGAGTCGGCTGCCGGCCGCCGTTGGACGCCGGCATAAAAGCAAAAATCGGGTAAAGGTGCGCGGGACATGGAATGGAATCCTTCTAAAACGATCTATTCATGAAGCGATCAAAATCAAATTGATTACTCATTGAATACGAACGTCCAACATTCAACATTGAACATCCAACATCGAATTTTTCAGGGTTGCGGGGCCTGCGGCTGCCGGTCGAGGGTCACGCCCAGGCACATGGCGCTGAAGCTGGTGCTCAGCTCCGGGACGCCCTCCCAGAAGCGGTTGTTCCGGTTGCTCCAGGAACCGTCGGCGTTCTGGCGCGCCAGCACGGCCCGGGTCAGGTCCTCCCGCCACCGCCGTTTGGAGCCGTCCGGAAGCGTCAGTTCTTCCTGGCCCAGAACGGCCAGCGTTTTGGCGGCGGTGTGGAAATAGTAGTACAGCCCCGAGTCCTTCATGCCCGGGTTTTCCTCGAAGGTGTAATGCCGGGCCACCCATTCCGTGGCGGCCTTGACGCGCGGGTCGTCTTTGGTGAGCTTCGCATAGATCAGGCTCTTCAGCCCGGCGTAGGTCATGCTGCCGTAGGTGTTGTGAGAGCCGCCGCCCTTCTCCCCCGGCAGGCTTTCGCCGGGCTTGTAGACAAAGCCGCCCCGGCTGTCTGGATCGTCCGTCACCCAGGTCTGCTTGTTCACGTCCTTGAGGTTCTGGCACTGCTCCAGGAACTTGATCGCTCGATCCCAGGCCAGATCCGACTGCCGGGCCTTTTCCGAATCATTCGAGGCCGGCTCCCGGTCCAGGCGGTCCGTCATGTACATGGCTTCCAGTGCCCACTGCGTGTTGGACAGATCCGCGCGCTTCGACTTGCCGCCCCCATACCCGGCGCCGCCGTAGAAGACGCCGTCGTTGGCGGCATCGGTGAACTGGGTTTTCAGGAGGAACGCCCGCGCGGCGCGGAGGATTTTCTCGTCCTGCGGCCGGTTGAACTGGGCCAGGACAATGGTGCAGATCGCCGTGGAATAGGTCGGGTATTCGTCCTGCTCCGGATTGTAGATGGAGCCATCCGGCTGCGCGCGGGCCGCGATGTAGTCCAGACCGCGACGGAGCGCCGCCTGCACCTCGGACGTGTTCCGGGTCGGGGCGACCGCCAGCGCCCAGCAGTCAAAACCGGTCACGGCCGGGTTTTGCATCCACGCCCCGTCCGGGCCCTGCCGGGTGAGCAGGAAGGTGGTGGCCCGGCCGAGGGCGGCGTCCACCTCGGCCGTAGCCACGGGGCCTTGGGAGGGCGGCAGGGCGGCGGGGGCCGCTGCGATGGGTGCGGCCGGCTTTGCCGGCTCGGTGCCGCGCGGGGCCGCAGCCGGTTCGGCGGCCATCGTCGCGCCGGGGTTGAAAGTCAGGCCGGCGCTGCCAAGCATCCAGGCGGCAAGCAGAATGGCGTTTCTCGGTTTCATGGGGTGGAACGGTCTCCTGGGCCAGATGTTGACGATGCCGGAAAGCCCCGCCGCCCGGGTAAGGATCGGGCGCCGGGGCACAGACCATGCTCCATCTATTTTGAACCGGCAGAGACACGTAAGCCAAACCCGTGCCCAGACTTGATTAATTGACATATTATATTTTATTGCAATAAATTATGTATAAATATTCAACCGGCTCCGGTCGGGGCGGCGGGGGTTTGCTTCAGGATATGCACCGGAAATGGGCGCAGTCCGCCCCGGCGTGGTGCAGGCCTCCGCCCTAGCAGGTATGGGAGTATTCCATACCGCGGCCTTCCGCTCAGAGCGCGAAGCGTTCGTCGTAGATGCGGCGGGGGGGGACGCCGGCGCCGGTCAGGTCGGCGCGGATGAGTTTCATCATGGGCGGCGGGCCGCAGAGGTAGACGTCCCGTTCGCGGATGTCGGGCGCCAGCCGCAGGATGCGTTCGCGATCGATCTTCCCTTTCTCGCCGGGCCAGCCGGGGTCGTTGTTCAGGACATGGACGATCCGGAACCGGCCGCCGGCCGCCGTGGCGAGGGCGTCGAGTTCCTGTTTGAAGACGATGCCGTCGCGGTGGCGATTGCCGTAGATCAGCAGCAGGTCGCGTCCGGCTTCGAGCAGCTCTTCGGCGATGGCGCGGATCGGGGTGATGCCGATGCCGCCGGCGATGAGGAGCACTTTGGCCGCCTGACTGCGGCGGGCGGTGAAGATGCCGTGGGGTCCGTCCAGGATCACCGGCGTGCCGGGTGCGAGCTGGGGGACGCGCCGTGTGAAGTCGCCCAGTTGTTTGATGGTCAGGCGGAGGCGATGGCCGTCGGGCCGGCAGGAGAGCGAGAACGGATGCTTCTCCCAGCGGAACCCCTTGGCCCAGAAGCGGACCAGCACGAACTGGCCGCCGGCGGCCCGGAGCCGTTCCAGGTTGCGACCGGTGATTTCCAGGGAGGTGACGTCGCTGCTTTCCGGCGTCACCCGCGCGATCGCGAACCGGTGCCGGTTGAACACGACCAGCGGCCGGAGCAGCCGGTGCCAGATCAGGTTGCCGAAGACCGCGATGTAGAGCGCCTGCCAGTAGCCGGCGAATCCACGGTTGCCGGTGAAGTCATTGCCCACTTCAAGCTGGTGCCCGAACGCCAGGGCCATGGCGACGTAGAGGGTCAGGTGCGTGGCCTGCCAGGTTTCGTACTTCAGCCGTTTCCGGACGATGGCGACCGAGAACGCGACCGCTGCGAGCATGATCCCCAGGCCGATGGCGGCGGCCAGTACGCCCGGCCAGTTCCGGAGGAAATCGAGGTATTGCGCCATGAACGTGTTGTCTTCCTGACCGGCGTGACCGAGGGTGACCAGGAGCGGATGGGCGGCCAGCAGCGCGAGCAGGGAAAACCCGAGGACGTGGTGCAACCGGGTCATGCGGTCGAGCCCGAAAGTCTGTTCCGTCCAGCGGATCGGGCCGATCAGGAAGACCTGGAGCAGGATGAGGAAGGCCGCCAGCAGCCCCGCCAGCCGGCCGTAGGCCAGCAATTGGCCGGCGCTTCCACCCGTGAGCAGGTTGCCCAGGGGATGGTGCGTCTGGTTCCAGGACCAGAAGGTGAGGATGATCAGAAGCTGCGCCCCGAGCAGCGCCAGCCAGACCGTTTTTTTGACTGTCGTGTTCTGCATTCCGCCAAGGTCTCCCGATGAAAATCGCTGGGGCCAATATGGAACGGTGCTTGCGGCGTGTCAACCGCGGTTGCCGGGGCGGGGCTGCGGGGTATGGTAATTCTTTCCGCCTCGGCCAGGCTCGATGCCGGGGCGTATGATCGGATCTGACGGATCGGACTGATCTGACGGATCCGACCGATCGGTCCGATCCGTCAGATGATTTCATCACCAATCCGGAGAATCCCCCGTGAACATTGTGACCGGCCTTTTTGAAAACATGGTGATGCAGCGCGGCCGCGACGGCCGCAGCGCCCAGACCGTCGCCGGCGACTGCGCGCCGACAGCTTCCGGCCCTG
>CAITSE010000331.1 GCA_903894975.1 uncultured Lentisphaerota bacterium | reverse complement strand
CCGCCGGACCTGTTTGAGAAACTCTTGCTTCGGTGTGTATGTCTTCATAAAAATGAAATATATTGTATCCAATATAAAATACAAGATAAAACGCAAAAAAAATCTGCGGCAAAAATCCCTCCCGTAACTGAGGCATTACGTCATCTTGCCCGCCGATCAGTCAGATCGGACGGATCGCATTCTCTGCATCTTTGCGACTTCTGTTCAATCTTTGGCGGATGTTGCCAACAGCAGGATGAAAAAGGGTCCGGTTTACTCCAGGAGTCGGGCGAGGACGCTGAAGTCTTCTTCGGTCCAGCCACGCGTCAAGCCTTCCTCGTAGATGCCCATGATGTTCCGGGTCTGGGGCAGCTTTAAGTCCGTAGCGGCTTCCAGGGCCAGGCGCAGGTCCTTGGCCATGTGCTTGAGGGAGAACTGCGGGGAAAACTCGCGCGCCCGCAGCTTCGGTTCTTTCAGGGCGGCGAGTCCGGAGTGCGAGGCGTTCAGCTTGAGCGCGGTGAAATAGGTCTCGTCGGTGATGCCGGCGCTCCGGGCCAGGGTCAGGCTTTCACTCAGTGCCTGGGCTACCAGGGCGATGTTGACGTTCATGGCCAGTTTCAACGCCGAGGCGCTGCCGGTTGGGCCGATGTGCAGGATGGCGGAGGCCAGCCGGGCCAGCACCGGCCGGGCGGTTTCCAGCACCGCCGCGTCGCCGCCGAGGTAAAACACGGTCTTGCGGGCTTCCGCGGCGGGCTTGCTCCCGGTGAACGGCGCTTCCAGGAAGGCGGCGCCGGTCTTCTGCACCTGTCCGGCAAAATCGAGCGTGGCCGTGGGTGAGATTGTGCTGGATTGGATCACGACCTGGCCGGCGCGCAGTCCGGGCAGTATCCGGTCGAGCACCTGCTGCACGGCCGGCGGATCCGCCACGACGACGAAGATGAGTTCCGCGTCCTGCACGGCGGCAGCGGCGTCCGGCACCGACCACGGCAGGGCTTTGGGCGTGCGGTTCCAGCCGCGGACGTCGTGGCCGTCGGCTAGTAGGTTTTCCGCCCAGACGCGCCCGATGATGCCCAGTCCCAGCATGGCAATTTTCATGATCCGGATTCCTTGACGATTCTTGAACAGAAGGCGCAAAGACGCAAAGAAATTGCCTCCTTTCAGGGTAAAATCAAGTTTGTCCTCCGGCGCGCCGGCGGGTATAGTCCTCACCATGCCGGAAAGCGCTAACGGAGAAATGGATCATGAAAAACCTGGTGGTGTGGATTACCGCGGTGTTTGCCCTGGCGATGCTGGGCATTATCCTGACGGTGAAATTGGTGAAAACAAGCCGTGACATGGCCAGCCTGGAAAAACAGCGCCAGGAGTCGATGACCGCCGTCGCCGACGCCCTCCGGCAGGTGATGGATGCCAAGGGCGAGCTTGACCGGGTCAAATCCCAGATCGGCACCCTGGAACAGGAAAAGACCGCAGTGGTCCGCACCCGGGACAGCCTGGAACAGGAACTGCGCGGCACGCTCAAGGACAAGGATCTGGTCATCTCGGAACTGCAGGGGAAGCTGACCGTCAATATTCTGGATCGCGTGCTTTTCACCCCCGGCGAGGCCGCGCTCAAGCCGGAAGGCGAGACGGTCTTGCGGCAGATCGCCGGGGTGCTGGCGCGCTACCCGGACCGGCAGGTGCTGGTGTCCGGACATACTGACAACCTTCCGTTCAAGGCGGCCAAACCCAAGTTCGCCTCGAACTGGGAGCTTTCCGTGGCCCGCGCCACCGCCGCCGTGCGCTTTCTCAGCGAAAAAGCCGGGGTGAATCCCCGGCGCCTGGCCGCCGTCGGGTATGGTGAATTCCATCCGGTCGCGGAAAACGCCACGGCCGCCGGCCGCGCCCGCAACCGCCGCATCGAACTGGTTATCCTGGCCCGCGAAATTTTGCCGCCCCGGAGCGCGGTTGCGCCCGTCGCGGTGGTTCCAAGCGTGGCTCCGGTCCCGGCTCCGACCCCGATCCGGTAATGGCGTCTGCGTTTTTTTAATGGTGGGGAACTCCCCCGCGACGGTCAAGACCGGGAGCAGTTTCCCGGAGGAAGAAAAAATCTCATGTGTCTGGCCATTCCAGCTCGAATTGTGGAAGTTGACGGGGCCGTGGCCCTGGTGGAACTTGATGGCATCCGGCGCAAGATCAATGTCGCCATGGTTCCGGACGCGGTGGCCGGGGACTACGTTCTCGTGCATGCCGGTTTTGCCATTGAAAAATGGACGGCCGCGCAGGCGGAGGAGACGTATGCTCTCCTGCGCGAAATGCAGGGTAATCCGGACGGCGTGACGCCGGCCCCGGAGACCAGGAGAGGGGCGTGATCCCCGTCCGCGAAGCGCTGGAGCAGATCCGGGCGGCAACCGTCGGACTGACGGAACGGGCGCAGTTCATGGAGGTGTGCGGCACGCATACCGCCGCCTTTTTCCGTAGCGGCCTGCGCGGTCTGCTGCCGCTGAACGTCCGTCTGCTTTCCGGGCCGGGTTGCCCGGTGTGCGTGACGCCGGTGGGCTTTGTGGACCAGGCCGTCGCGCTGGCGCAACAGAAACAGGCGATTATCACCACCTTCGGCGACATGCTGCGGGTGCCGGGTTCCGACGTCTCGCTGGAACAGGCGCGGGCAACCGGCGCCGCGGTGCGCATGGTCTATTCGCCAGAGGACGCGCTGGCCCTGGCGGAGAAAACGCCGGCGCGTGAAGTGGTGTTTCTCGGCGTCGGCTTTGAGACCACCGCGCCGGGCGTGGCCTGGACGATCAAGGAGGCGCGGCGGAAGAACGTCCGTAATTTCAGCGTGCTCTGCGCGCACAAAACCATGCCGCAGGCCATGCGGGCGCTGCTGGTCGCCGGCGACGTCCGCATCCACGGCTTCATCTGTCCCGGGCATGTGAGCGTGATCACCGGCGCGGGACTGTTCTCCTTCATTCCCAAGGAGTACAAGATTCCGTGCGTGGTTTCGGGCTTTGAGGCCGGGGATCTGGCCGCGGCCGTGGCGATGCTGCTGCGGCAGCGGAACGAAGGCCGGGCCGAGCTGGAAATCCAGTACAGGCGGTGCGTCTACATGGAAGGCAGCGCGCCGGCCCTGGCGCTGCTGGACGAAGTGTTCGAACCGGCCGATGTGGCCTGGCGCGGCCTGGGCGTGATCCCCGGCAGCGGTCTGGCCCTGCGTGCGGAATTCGCGGCTTGGGATGCGGAACGGAAATTCCCTGGGCTCACTCTGCCGGCGCCGCGGGAACCGGCCGGCTGCCGCTGTGGCGACGTCCTGCGCGGCGTCTGCCTGCCCCCGGACTGCCCGCTCTTCCGTCGACGCTGCTCGCCGACCACCCCCGTGGGTTCCTGCATGGTCTCGTCCGAGGGCGCCTGCGCCGCCTGGTTCAAGTACGGCGGGACGATGGACGGCGTGGAGGATAATATGCGCAACCCGTCGGCCGGTGGCTGAAGAATTCACCTCAGTCCATGATTGTGGTAAAACTATTTTTGAACAGAAGCTCACGAAGAACACCAAGTAATTTCCAAAACAACCCCTTCGTGACCTTCCGTTCAAATCTTCAGTTGGAGATCTCCTTATGTCGGATGATGTGATTTTGCTCGGGCATGGCGGCGGCGGGGAACTGACGCGGCGTTTGGTCGCCGAAGTTCTGGCGCCGCCCTTGGCCAACCCGGTGCTGGCGCAGATGGATGACGCGGCGGAGGTGGACCTGGACGGCGCGCGCTTGGCGCTGACCACGGATTCGTTCGTGGTCGATCCGCTGTTCTTCCCCGGCGGCTCCATCGGCACCCTGGCGGTTTGCGGCACGGTCAATGACCTGGCCATGCAGGGTGCCGAACCGAAGTATCTCACCCTTGGGATGATCCTGGAAGAGGGCTTTCCGGTGGCCGACCTGCGCCGGATCGTGGCCGACCTGGCCGCCGCCGCCAAACGCGCCGGTGTACTGGTCGCCGCGGGCGACACCAAAGTCGTTGAGCGCGGCAAGGGGGGCGGCGTGTATTTGAATACCGCCGGCATCGGGGTGCGCCTGCCCGGGGTCAGCACCCATGTCCGGAACGCCCAGCCAGGTGATGCAGTGATTCTCTCCGGCACCCTGGGCGACCACGGCATCGCCGTGATCAGCCAGCGCCAGGGGCTGAGCTTTGAGACCACGCTCGAAACCGACGCGGCACCGCTCTGGGAACTGGTCCGGCCGCTGCTGGAGCGTTTTCCTAAAGACATTCACGTGCTGCGCGATCCGACCCGCGGCGGGCTCACGGCCGCGCTTTGTGATGTCACGACGGCCGCCGGTTGTGGCATCCGTCTCCATGAAAAGGACATTCCCATTCGTCCCGCCGTGCGCGGCGCCTGCGGCCTGCTCGGGCTCGACCCGTTGACCGTGGCCAACGAAGGCAAGGCTATCGTCATCTGCGCGGAAGCGGTCGCGGCGGACGTGCTGGCGCTGCTCCGGGATCACCCCCTGGGCCGCGACGCCGTGCGTATCGGCACGGTCACCGACAAGCACCCAGGCCTGCTTATCCTGGAAACCGGCATCGGCGGCGAACGTATCCTCCTCCCCCCCGCCGGCGAAGACCTGCCACGGATCTGCTGAGAATTTTGGATTTGAGATTTGTGATTTTGGATTGGGGCGCCCCGGATTTCGGATCCCCAATCCAAAATCGGCAATCCAAAATCCAAAATTCTCCTCCCCTGTCGAGGGCGCAATTCACCCGCCCCCGAGCCCTCTGTGAGGGTCTTCGACCCGTTTCCGTTTTCGGGCGTGGAGAAATGCGCTGGCGAACGGTGTTCTATCATTTCGCCAACGCTCTCTCCGTCAGCGAATTTTGCC
The DNA here is from genome assembly GCA_903894975.1 of uncultured Lentisphaerota bacterium. Lineage (GTDB taxonomy): Bacteria > Verrucomicrobiota > Lentisphaeria > Oligosphaerales > CAITYL01 > CAITSE01. The sequence goes on along the minus strand of CAITSE010000331.1, from coordinate 4,757 downwards.
CCGCCGGCGGTGTCCCGTGGGAGAGGGCGGGTGTCCACACCCGGCAACACTGGCCGGCGGGCTTCCAGCCCGGCGAACACGAGTTCGCGGAGGGGGACTCGGGAACCGGTTTCTCTTCCTCCGAGTTCTCCGCGTCTTCTGTTCAACCAGCTTGCGGGAGCCTCATGGCTTGGGTGCCGGACTGGATCGGCGTCTCAACGTTTTTCCAGAGCAGGGTTCCGGTCACGCCGGGGGGGAGGGTGATGCGAGTCTCGTAGGCATCGCCGGCCAGGGTCATCTTCAGTTCGATCATGCCGCCCGCGGGATGGGGCAGGGCCGCGGCAAGTTGTTTCCATGCGCCCGGTTGCGGGGTGATGGCGACGGTCTTGAAGCCGACGGAGGCCGGGCGGATGCCCGCGATGCTGGCGAAGAGATGAAATAGCGGCTGGCTGCTCCAGGCGTGGCAGTCGGAGCGGGACGGCTCCGGCGCTTCCAGCGGGGTTTTACAGCCTAGGCGCAGCATTTCCTTCCATATCTCCAGCCGCGGCTGGATGAGGTCCGCCCGCCCGAGTTTGCGGAACGCCTCGAAGAGGTAGAACGAAAAGTAACTGCTGGCCTTCCGCAGCCCTTCGGCATGGAGCAGGTTCTTGAAAGTCCGGGTTGCCTTCGCCCCGCGCACGGTGTCGGTGAGAAGCGCCAGGGCCTGGGCGTGCTCGCTGAATTCGGTGTGGGCGACATCGTCCGCGAGCATGTTCCGGGCCTGGCTCCAGAAGCGGGCGAGGATGGTTTTTTCGGTTCGTTTGGCGTTTTCACGATGGCGCTTCGCCAGCAGTGGTTCGCCGGCGAAGTCCTCCAGTTCGGCCGCCTTCTGCAGGGCCAGGACGTAGAGGAGGTTGATCATGCAGGATTCGCCGCCCAGGGCGCCGGGCGGGTTGCCCTCGAACCAGCCGGCGACCCAGTCCATGAACGGCCAGCCGGGCAGGTTGGAAAGCAACCCGTCCGCGGTCTCATAGGGCTTGAACTGCTCCAGCATGGCGCGCAGGGCCGTCATCTTGACGTTGAACCACTCGGGCTCCGCGCCGCGCCAGAACAGGAAGTCATGCAGCATCAGCGTCCAGATCAGGGAGAAGGTGGGGCTGTTCTGCGGGATCGAGCTGGGGTAGCGCTCGTTGACGAAGCCCCAGTTGACGCGGGAGAAGTCGAACAGGTCGATGCAGCGCCGCACCAGGCGCGCGTCCCGGGTCATCACATGGTTGGTCAGCATCTCCAGGCGGGTGTCGCCGACGTACATGAGCTGCTCGTAGAACGGGCAGTCCATATAGGTTTCGTGGGCGCAGGACTGCATGCCGCGGATGCAGATTTTCTGGATGGCGTCCAGCTCCGGGTCGTCAGCGGTGAAGCGCCCTTCCATTTCCAGGGGATAGCGTTCCTCGGAAAGTGATACCCCTTTGATTTCCAGCGGGTCCGCCCCGGTGGTGACGCAGATGAGCCAATACCGTCCGGCCCGCCACCAGGGGATGGTCAGGCTGCGGGGGGCGCCGTCCAGGGGGAAGGTGTCGGTCATGCCGAAAAAGTGTTTGCCGACGAACTCGTTGCGGTTCCCTTTACGCCAGGGCTGGGGCGGGGGATCAAGGAACAGCGACTCCGCCCAGCCCCAGGAGACCGTGGCGCCGCGACCGCCGGCGACTTCGAGGAGGGAATAGCCCGTGTAATAATCGTCCAGATCCACCAGCACGAATTCCCGGGTATGGGGGGGGATCACGATGGGCGTCCGGCCGCGGAGCGCCGCGTCCCAGTCCGGCCGCCGGGAGGCGGTGGCCGATTCCGGGGGGAACACAAAGGCACTGTCGGGACAGCCCTCGCCGGCGGCCAGCGCCCGCCCCGGCTTGAGGACCCGGTCAAGGCGCTCCGGCAGGGTCGAGGGGAACAGCTTCCAGCCGGGCAGCATGTAACAGCCCCAGGGGTTGTTGGTCAACGGTTCCCGGACGGTTTTCGCTGGGACCTCCGGTTCGGCCGCATCCATCCCGCCGCTCCACTCGAAGCAGGCGCCGACGCCGAACACCCCCGGGCAGTTGACGGGCAGGGTCTTCCAGCCGCCGGCCCTGGCGACCTGCCACTGGGCCTTTCCGGTGGTCAGGGCGTCGTCGTAGGCACCTTCCGCCTTCAGGACAAAGCCGCCGCGGTAGGAGAGCTGGGCGATGGGGGCGGCTTGGAACTGGACAGTCCAGGCCAGGACTTTGAACTCATGCCGCCCGGGGGGCAGGCTGATCTTGTAGGTGGCGTAGGACCAGTGTGTCAGGTCGCTGCGGTCGGGGCCGCGCGAAATCCGCGCGCCGTCGAGAAAAAGCTCGTAGCGTTCGTCGGCGCTGATATGGATCGTCAACGGCTCGGAAGTCGCGTCGAACTCGCGGCGGAAGACCAGGAATGCCCGTTCGCCGGCGGCCACCGCCGGATGCCAGATCCAGGAGGCCTCGTCAATGGGTTGCAGCCGGAGGATGCCGGTGTTGCCGGGCAGGGGCCGCGGGGCAAGGAAGATTTTTTCGAGTTGGGTGGGCATGGGGGCGCTCTGATTTTGGATTTAGGATTGTGGATTTTGGATTGGAGGAAGATGGAAGATTTTTGCCACAAAGAACCCAAAGAACACATAGATTGGCGTTTTTTCGGTGGCACCCAACCCTGGGATCGCCGAGCCCCAGTTCGGCGCGAAGGTCTTGTCATGCTTCAGGATAAAATTCATGCCGCAAGGCTCATGCCATGGGGGAACACTATACCTAGCCCGGTGATACTTGCTCATAATGCGGAAGGGTTCACGCGGAGTCGCGGAGCCGCGGCGAGAACAACCTCGACCGGTCACATCGTCATCAGCCCCAGCAGGGAGCGGCACTCCTGATAGCCTCGGGCATGAGCCGTGGGAAGGTACGGTATCCGAAGCCATATCGAGTCCCCGCAGGGCGGTAACACCGTAACACCGGCCAATCAAGTTAATTCAAAGCCGGTAGCCCGCCCAGGCGGCGGAGGGCGCTCTGAACTTCCGTGACCGGGACCTCGGCCACGCCACAATTGCGCTGCAGCGCGGTCCAGGCCGCGGCGCCGGCGGCCTCGCCGGTCTGGTTGCAGTTGACCATGACCCGGAGCGCGCCGTACGCGCCGGGGTCGGCGTCGAGCATGCGTCCCGCGGCCAGCAGGTTCACGGCGCCTTGCGGGACCAGGGCGCGGTAGGGGATCTGGTAATAGGTGGCGGTGGCGGTTCCCGGCGGGCACCAGCGGCCGCTGCGCCAGCCGCCGTCCTCCATGACCTCTTCGCGGCCATCCAAATACCGGAACGTGATGCCCGGGCGACCGTTGTGGTGGACGTCCACGCGGTAGCTGCCGCAGCCAATGACGTCGGCGGCGGGGGTGCCGTGGAGGAGTTCCATTTCCGTGATCTGGTGGAGACAGACGGCGTGGCGGGTTTCCCGGATGCCGATAGTGGCGGCCAGGCCGACCAGCGACACCTGGTCGCCGGCGGGGCGGTCGCGGAGGACGTCGAGCATGGACCGAACCTGACGGCGGCCTTCGATCTCGGCGCGGGTGAGGTCGGCGGCATCGGCGCAATTGACCCCGGCGACGCGGGTGATGGCGGCCATGGTCAGATCTTTTCCCCGGACCACGGGCGCCGACCAGCCGAAGGCGTGGCGCAGGCCCCGGGGATGGTTCGGATCGAACACGGCCTTTTCCAGGTGGAACGCGGGATCGGCGCGTTTCAGCTCGCCGCAGCCCTGAATGATGGCGCAGGTGGTGGGCGGTTGCAGCACATCCGCGACGCGGACGGGCAGGCCGGCGCGGACCAGGACGTCGCCGTCCCCGGTGGCGTCGATGAACATGCCGGCGCGGATGGCGCGGCGGCCGGACTTGTCCTCGATGACGGCGGCCGTCAGGCGCGGGCCGTCCATGATCGCGGCGCAGAACCGGGTGTGCAGGAAGGGGATGACCCGCGCCTCGGCGACCAGTTCATCCAGTTCGATCTTGAGCTCTTCCGTGTTCATGTAGGCATAGACCGAGGCGTCTTTGCGGTCCCGGACGACGACCGCCTGCCGGCGGCCGAGCCGCTCCAGCGTCTCCTGGGTCAGTCCCGCGATGATCTGCCGTTCGCCGGTGATGTCATAGAGCGAATGCCAGACGTTGACCAGCCCCGCGGTGGCGACGCCGCCGAGGAACCCCTGATTTTCAATGAGGGCGACGCGGGCGCCGAGCCGGGCTGCGGTGACCGCGGCGAACACGCCGGTACAGCTTCCGCCGACCACGCACACGTCCGTTTCCAGGGCCACGGGCAGCGTCCGGGCCGGTTCTTTGACCGTCGATGCTGAATTTTTCATGGGAATTCGGTTCCGCCAGGATGTGGTTGACTGACAGCTTGTTCGCGTTCATTGGCGTTCATTCGCGGTTAACACCGCGAATAATGATCATGCTTTAAAAAAAAGGCGTTCCGATATCTTTCCGCGAAAATGAACCGCGAATAGACGCGAATGAACGCGAATGGCAGACCGTTTTGATTTTGCATCGGCAGAACAACGGGTACCATGATTCCGGGAACGCCCGGAAGCCACCGGTCTTTCCCGGCGATCTTGTTGAAGGTTCGTCCGTCATGCTTGCGATTCTCCAAAATTACCGCCCGTCGCGCAACCGTACATGCCGGAGCCCGTTTGGGCAAGCTGTGATTTGGGGCCGGCTGCCGGCGTGTGTCTCGTATGCAACTTCAGTCGCAACCGGAAGAGTGCGTTTTCTCACGGAGGCACGGG
>CAITSE010000330.1 GCA_903894975.1 uncultured Lentisphaerota bacterium | reverse complement strand
GGCATTTTTTCACAGGATGATTGAGATGGAAACCACGGTTTTCGACAAGCTCATGGAACAGTACGGCGGCCATGTGCTGGGCACCTATGCGCCTGCCATGCTCATCGAACGGGGCGCCATGGCCCACGTCTGGGACGCCGCCGGCCGCAAATACCTGGACTTCGCCAGCGGCATCAGCGTCTGCAATCTCGGCCACTGCCATCCGCGCGTCACCGAGGCGATCCAGAGGCAGGCGGCGCGGCTGGTGCATGTTTCCAACCTCTTCTACAACGAGAACCAGCCGCGGCTCGCCGCGCTCATCGCCAAACACAGCTTCGGCGGCCGCGTCTTCTTCTGCAACAGCGGCGCCGAGGCCAACGAGGGCATGATCAAGTTCGCCCGGAAATGGGGCCACGACCAGGGCCGCCACCAGATCATCTGCATGGAGGAATCGTTCCACGGCCGGACCCTGGCCACCCTGGCCGCCACCGGCCGCGCCAAGTACCGGAAGGGCTTCGCCCCTGACGTCCAAGGTTTTGTGCACGTCCCCTTCAATGACATCGAGGCGGTGAAGGCCGCGACCAATTCCCAGACCGTGGCCGTGCTGCTCGAACCCGTCCAGGGCGAAGGCGGCATCCGCGCGGCCACGAAGGAATTCATGCTCGCCGTGCGCGAGTTCTGCACCGAACGCGGGCTGCTCCTGCTCATGGACGAAGTTCAGTGCGGCATGGGCCGGACCGGGCGCATGTTTGCGCACCAGCACTACGGCGTCGAGCCCGACGCCATGACCCTGGCCAAGGCGCTGGGCAACGGCTTCCCCATCGGCGCGCTGGTGGTGCAGCAGAAATACCATGACGTGCTGCCCCCCGGCACCCACGCCAGCACCTTCGGCGGCAATCCGCTGGCCTGCGCGGCGGGCATCGCCGTGTTTGAGACCTTTGACCAGGATCATGTGCTGGAAAACTGCGAAGCCATGGGCGCCCTGCTCCGGTCAAAACTGGAAGCGCTGAAGGCCAAGCATCCGTGCGTACAGGAAATCCGCGGCCTCGGCCTCATGATCGGCATCGAGCTCGGCAAGCCGGTCGCCGCCCTGGTCACCGCGGCGCGCGAACACGGCCTGCTCATCCTCAGCGCCGGCGAGACCGTGCTGCGGCTGCTGCCGCCGCTGACCATCACCGAAGACGACGTGGCGGAAGCCGCCGGCGTCCTGGATGCCGTGCTGGCGCTGGGCGACAAGCAGAGCTGATTTGGGATTTTTGATTTGTGATTTTGGATTGAAATCCGTGGAGAGTGGGGACATCGCATGTTGCTCCGCACCCGCAGTTTCGCCCGGGCCGGTCTGATCGGCAATCCGTCCGACGGCTATTTCGGCAAGACCATTTCCTGCACGTTCGAGAATTTTGCGGCGGAAGTGATCCTGTACGAGACGCCGGAGGTGGAAATCCTCCCGGGCGATGTGGACGACCATATTTTCCCGGACCTGGACGGTCTGGTCCGGGACGTCCGGCTCTTCGGCTATTACGGCGGCATGCGCCTGATCAAGGCCATGGCCAAGGTCTTCTCCGAACACTGCCGCGAACACGGCATCAAGCTGCCGAAGCGCAATTTCACCGTGCGCTACACCTCGAACATCCCGCGCCTGGTCGGCCTCAGCGGCTCCAGCGCCATCTGCACGGCCATGTTCAAGGCGCTCATGAAATTCTACGAGGTCGAACTGCCCCTGCCGCTGATCCCGACCCTGTGCCTGAACGCCGAAAAAGTGGAACTCAGCATCCAGTGTGGCCTCCAGGACCGCGTTATCCAGATGTACGACGGCCTGGTCTACATGGATTTCGACCGCTCCCTGATCGAGGGCCGCGGCTACGGCGAATACGCCCCGATGAACCCGGACCTGCTGCCCAACCTCTACCTCGCGTATGACCCGCAGCGCGCCGAGATCTCCGGGGTCTACCACCAGAAACTGCGGGTGCTCTTCGACGAGAAAAAACCGGACGTGCTCGCTGCCATGAGCGAGTTCGCCGACCTGGCCCGGCAGATGTATGACGCCATGCTGGCCGGACGCAAGAACCTGGTGCCGGGGTTGATGAACGCCAACTTCGACCTGCGCGACCGGATCTTCAACGTCGCCGAAGCCAACCGCCGCATGGTCCACACCGCCCGCGGCGCCGGCGCCTCCGCCAAGTTCGCCGGCAGCGGCGGCGCCATCGTCGGCACCTACGAGGACGACGACATGTACGGACGGCTGGAATCGGCCCTCGGCGCCATCGGCTGCACCGTCATCAAACCCATCCTCAACCGCGGCCAGTGGCAAGACTGAAGAGTCGAGGGATGGCATCCTCCCATCCCCCGAGCCCCCTGAAGGGTGGCAGCGGCCACGTTTCCTTTTGGCAACATCCGGGCGTGGCGAAATGCGCTGGCGACCAACGCGTGGTCATCTCGCCGACGCCCTCTTCGCCAGCGGATTTCGCCACGCCTGCTTTTTCAAAAGGGAAACGGGTCGAAGACCCTCTCCAGAGGGGTCTTGGGGAGATGGGAGAATGCCATCTCCCCAAGTCTTCCGGCGGGAGACCGTATATAGTATCCGGCCCTCTTCAACCTGTTGCAAGGATGAATGCGTCCATGAAAAATGCGGAAGTTTTTCCCGTCCTCGGCTTCGATATCGGCGGCACCAAGATCGCCGTGTGCCTGGCCGATTCCACCGGCAAGATTCTGGCCAAGGAACGCATGGAAGGCGGCAGCACCCAGAGTTACGAGGCCGTGCTCCCGCGCATGGTCGAGATCAGCCGGAGCCTGGTCAAGCAGGCCGGGTTGCAGATGAAGGACGTCCACGCCTGCGGCATCAGCGCCCCCGGCCCCATCGACCTGGCCAAGGGTATTGTCGTCGAATCCCCCAATATGCCCTGGCGCAACGCCACCATCCGCGACGACCTCGCCCGCGAGCTCGGCATCACCGCGTACTTCGACAATGACGCCAACGCCGGCATGCTGGCCGAATGGTTTTTCGGCGCGGCCAGGGGCACCCGCAACGCCCTGTACCTGACCATGAGCACGGGCATCGGCGGCGGCGTCCTCACCGAAGGCCTCCTCCTGCACGGCGCCAACGGCAATGCCGGCGAGGTCGGACACGTCATCCTGGACGTGCACGGGCCGGTCTGCGGCTGCGGCATGCGCGGCTGCTTCGAGGCGTACTGCGGCGGCCTGAACATGACCAAGCGCATGCAGGCCCTGCTGCGCGACCGTCCCGACCACCCGATCATGCGCCTGCCCGAGGTCAAGGGCAACCTGAAGGCCCTCGGTTACCCCGCCCTGATCCCCGCCGTCCGCGCCGACATCCCCCTGGCGCTGGAGCTTTGGGACGAGGTCTGCCTGCGCACCGCCCAGGGCATCGGCCTGATGCTCATGGCCTACAATCCCGAAGTCGTGGTCCTCGGCACCATCGCCCTTCACGCCGGCGACCTTCTGCTGGAACCGGTGCGCCGCCACCTGCCGCGCTTTGCCTGGCGCGATGTGCGCGCCCCCGCCAAGATCTCCGTCTCCGCCCTCGGCGCCAGCATTGGCGAACTTGCCGGCCCCGCCACCGCCCTCTACAACCTCCACGCCGAGGGCAAGTGGCACCCCGAGTGGCTGGCCAAGGGCTGATCGCCCCCTGGGAACGCCGAGCCCCAGCTCGGCGCGAATCCCGTTCGACGTTGGACGTTCAATGTTCGATGTTCAACGTTTGCAATCATTTTTTTTAGATCGTTATGGTTCTTAAGGTTACGCGCATGCCCTCAGGGCGGCGACACCCCTGTAGCAACGTGGTTGCACCACGTTTCCGCACCATCGCCGACAGCCGAAGCGGTACACGTTCCGATACCCGTCGAGGACCTTATGCCAGCGCCGCGAACCGAGGCGACGCGCGGGAACACGGGCGGCACGCCCGTGCCTACAGTTGGCCTCATGCCCCTGCGGGGCGGCGAGGCTTAACCTGATGGCTATGGGCGCCCCCCCCTGGGAACGCCGAGCCCCAGCTCGGCGCGAATCCCGCAAGGGATGGACTCACGCCCCGGCGTCAAAGCCGGCTGGATGAACAGGCCCAGCCGCCAAAGATGACAATGGTTGCCGGAACCACATACACCGAGTACCAGACCACGTCGGCGACAACCATCACCGGAGTGGCCAGGACTTTGAGAGCCGTTTCGCCGGGCCTCTGAGGATGCGGCACCCATTCGACCATGGTCACGGTGCTCACGGGAACATCCCGGGCCGGTATCGCCTGCTCGGGAAGCAAATCCCGTGGAGACACGGCATGGTAATAATACTTGGTGCTGAATGGTTCAAACCGTGAAACAAAAAGGCTTTTCTCTCTTTCGTCAATCCGGTCGCACGACGACCAGTCTACGAGATCAAACGGCCGGTACGGTCCATAATAGATCCGCTGTTCCGGAGAGACTTTCCGATAGTCGTTAATCCGTAACCCATACGTGACAGACGGCTCGGCAACAGGCGGCGGTTGGGTGGCACCGCAAACCCCGGTCTCGAATTTCAGCACTTGCCCGTTCGCGAGCTTGGCATAAATGATGAATGGATTCTTTGCATCCCGGTAGGTTTCCGGATGGGAACAGACCGTGGCCGCCCCCGGAACCATGTCATCATGCACCCACATGGCGCGGGTGAGGATCATGCAACAACCGCTGGAACACACGGCAACGCCAACCAGCGCCAGGATCAGCAGTCCGCGCCTTGCCATGATGAAATTCCTTGGTGCCAACGCCACCACCATCCCCGCCACCCGAACCGGAACCAACCATACCCGGCGCCGGGGGCAAATGCAAACATCTGTTTTGGCGCGGACGGCGGTTTCCGGAAACCCGAAATCGGAACAACGGATGCGTCATGGATGTACCGCCCCCTGCGGGCATGCGTGTCAACTTAAGGATTCGATTCTCCGTGTACCGATGCGCTGCATCTTTGGAGTGCCTGCGGCTTGACGCAGCTTTCCCCGGCGGCGGAGCCGCCTCTCCCACGCGTCGTTCAACTCCCGCGCCCTGACAGAAGCGGAGATATCAGACAGAAGGCCGGTTCCACCGGCGGAAAAAAGCGGTGTCGAGCCACCGCACTCCAAAGCGGCGGGGACGCCGCAGTAAATACCATAACAATTGTAATCATAATGCGTAATGGTTCTTAAGTTTACGCGCATGCCAGCCGGGGCTGAGACAAAAACCAGTCCGCCTTCTTCGCGGGTCCGTGGTGAATCATGCAGGCTTCGTGGTAAAGTATCGGCATTGCTTTGTGCCACACCTAACAGCCTACAGCCTAAACCGCTATCCACCTCTCCTCCCCTCCTCCCATGCCCACTCCCACCTCCCATGTTTTCGCCGCCACGTCCGAGCAGATCACGCAGCTGCGCGCCAAGCTTGAAGAGCGCGGCTGGAGCTTTGCCGCGGCGCCCCACGCGCACTGGACCGCCAGCAAGGACAAGACATCCGTCGCCGCCTACCAGTCCGGCAAGGTCACGGTCCAGGGACGCGGCACGGCGGAGCTGGTCCAGTTCGTGATCGAGCCCGAGATCCTCAAGGAGGCGCGCTTCGGCTACGAGGCGGAGGTCAAGGCGGACGCGGATCCCGCCATGCTTGAGCCCCACGCCGGCATCGACGAGAGCGGCAAGGGCGATTATTTCGGGCCGCTGGTCATTGCCGCGGCGTATGTGGATCCCGAGACCGCCCTGCCCCTGCTCAAAGCCGGCGTGGCCGATTCCAAGACGATCAAGAGCGACCGCCGCATCTACGAACTGGAAGGCGCCATCCGCGGCCTCACCCGGGGGCGCTTCAGCGTGGTCGCCATCGGCCCCGAAGCCTACAACCGCCTGTACAAGAAATTCGGCAACGTCAACAGCCTGCTGGCCTGGGGCCATGCCCGGGCGTTGGAAAACCTGCTGGCCCTGGTGCCGGACTGCCCGCGCGCCCTGTCCGACAAGTTCGGCGCCGAACAACTGATCCAGCGCGCACTCCTCGAAAAGGGACGCACCCTCAAGCTGGACCAGCGGACCAAGGCCGAGTCCGACGTGGCCGTCGCCGCCGCCTCGATCCTGGCCCGGGCCGAGTTCATCCGCCGCCTGGCCGGCCTGGGCGCACCCCACGGGTTCAAGCTCCACCGCGGCGCCGGGCCGCAGGTCACGCAGCAGGCCGGCGCGGTCTTCGCCAAGGGCGGCATGAACCTTCTCGGCTGCTTCGCCAAGCTCCATTTCAAGACCACCGACGAATTTGCGTGAGGATCCCTCCGTTACAGGGTTCAGGGTTCAGGGTTCAGGGTTCAGGGTTCAGGGTTCAGGAAATTTCATCATCTTTGACCCTCTCCTGACTCCCGTCGTCGCGCCCTTATTCCCCTTTCCCCCTGCCCCCCCCCTGAACCCTGAACCCTGAACCCACCAATGAGGATCCATATTGCATCCCCTGATACCGGTTGACTTGGCCGCGCGTGATCCTATACTTGCGAAACAACCTTGCGAAGGATGGAATGCGGATGATGATGGCGTGCGCAGTCGGGATCGGCGTGATGGTACTGGGGATGCTGCTCGGGTTCGGCCTGGTGCGCCTGGCGGCCCTGGCCGCCGTTCTCGCCATCGCCCTGGCGGCCGGCACCTTTGTCTGCTACAGCATTCTCTCAGGCAATTGGCACGGGTGGGGTTGGATCGCCGGGGGCTCGTTGCTCACCGGTCTGGCGGCCGCCTGCTTCTGCGCCCCGATCCTGCCGCTGACCCCATTCTACAACCGGAAATGAAAACACCGCCGGCATGAAATCCCTGCCCGTCACCGAAATTTTCCTGGCCCTGCGTTATCTGCGGCCGAAGCGGACCTTTGTGTCCGTGATCACCCTGCTTTCCATTCTGGGGCCGATCCTGGGGGTGGCCCTGCTGGTGATCGTCACCGCGGTCATGTCGGGCTTCGACCAGAACATCCGGGAGCGGATCCTGAGCATGCAGGCGCACCTGATGGTTTTCCCGCCCGCCGCCACCGGCACGCAACCGGCCCATTTCACCAACCCCGCCGCGGTGCTGCGCGCCGTGGAGGCCGCCGGCGCCAGGGGCGCGCCCCTCATCGAGGGACCGGTCATGCTCCAGATGCGCGACCAGGTGGGGCTGAAATATGTCCGCGGCATCCGGCCGGAGTACGAGCGCCAGGTCAACCAAGTCGCCGCCGCCGTGCGCGGCAAGTTCGACATCCGCGAGGGCGAGGCGATCCTCGGCGAGGAACTGGCCCGTGAGTTCAACCTGCGCCTCGGCTCCAAACTGCTCATCCACTCCCCCGCCAAGCTTACCCGCAATCTCCGCTGGACTCCGGACGGCAAGGTCCAGGTGCTCAAGCAGGATGAGGTCTACCTGCCGGAGGAAGTCACCGTGGCCGGCATTTTCTCCATGGGCGTCTACGACTTCGACTCCAACGTGCTGTTCATCCACATCGACCAGGCCGCGGACCTGTTCGGCCTGCCCATGGACAGCGCCGGTTCCGTCCAGGTGCGGGTGCCCGACCCGTTTCACCTGGAACCGGCCGAGGCCGCCATCCGCAGCCGCCTGCCCGAGTGCGGGGTTCGCACCTGGCAGGAAGCCAACCGCCAACTTTTCGGCGCGCTCAAGGTCGAAAAGAACCTGATGTTTTTCCTGCTGTTCTTCATCGTGCTGGTGGCGGCCTTCGGCATTGCCGGGACGCTGATCACAGTGGTGGTGCAGAAGACGCGGGAGATCGGCATTCTCAAGGCCGTGGGCATGCCCGGGGGCGTCATTGCCCGGATCTTCCTGCTGCAAGGCGCGGTCATCGGCGTGATCGGCACCGCGCTGGGCATGGGCGCCGGTCTGCTCGTGGTCCACTACCGCAACGGCATCGCCTGGCTGCTGGGCCGGATCATGGGCGTGGATGTTTTTCCCAAAGAGATGTACCAGCTCAGCCAGATCCCGGCGCGGCTGATGCCCTCCGACCTGCTGATCATCCTGGGGATTTCCTTCCTGCTCTGCATTGCGGGCGCCGTCATTCCCGCCCTGTTCGCCGCCGCCCTGTCCCCGGCCCACGCCCTGCGCGAGGAGAACTAGCCGTGACATTTGAAACTGGAAATTTGAAATTTGGCGAGGATAGACGGGTTGCGGATAACGGGAGAGGGGGCATCTTGCCCCCTTGGGAAAGTGGGCATCCTGCCCACTGCCGGATTACAGGTTACAAGGGGCGGATTACCCAACCCAAAACGGGAGTTCCCCCATGCCGGTCTGTCTGAACCACCCGGAGGTCAAAGCCACGGTCCGCTGCCATGCCTGCGGCAAACCCCTCTGCCCGGATTGCGGCATGCGCGACGGACGCGCCCTCTACTGCTCGGTGGAATGCCGCGCCCGGCAGGGCTCGGACAAAGGTCTCACCGCCAGCATCTTCCGCGGCCGGGCGACCCTTTACCGCCGGAAATTACTAGCCGCCTCCGGAGCCACCGTGCTTCTCGGCTCCCTGCTGTTGCTGTGGGGATGGCTCGCGGGGTGATGACGCAGGGATGGTTGCGCTGCCCCTTTTTTCTTCGCAAAAACGCTGGACTTCGCGGGTGCAGAGCAAGTTTCCGGCATCCAAAAGATGGGAACCCGTTTCATGTTTGAAAAGCTCACCGACCGTTTCCACGACATCTTCCGCAACCTCACCGGCCGCGGCGCCCTCTCGGAGGCGAACATCGAAGAGGCCATGCGCGAAGTCCGCCGCGCCCTGCTCGAAGCCGACGTAAATTACAAGGTCGCCAAGGAGTTTGTCGAATCCGTGCGCCAGGAATGCCTGGGCGAAAAAGTGCTCCGGAGCATCACCCCGGGCCAGCAGGCGGTCAAGGTTGTCAACGACCACCTCACCGCTCTGCTCGGCGGCGCCAATGAACCGTTGAACCTCGCCGCCAAACCCGCCATCTTCATCCTCATCGGCCTCCAGGGCAGTGGCAAAACCACCACCGCCGGCAAGCTCGCCCGCCTCCTCCGCGGCCGCGACAAGAAAGACGTGCTCCTGGCCGCCTGCGATCTCAAACGCCCTGCGGCCATCGATCAAATTGAAGTCCTGGGGCGCGAACTCGACATTCCCACTTACGCCCGGCGCGACACGCAGGACGTCGTCGAAGTCGTCCGCGGCGCCCGTGCCGAGGCCTCCCGCTTGAACAGCGATGTCCTCATCCTCGACACCGCCGGCCGCCTCCAGATCGACACCGACCTCGTCCAGGAACTTGTCCGCGTCAAGGACGCCGTCCAGCCCCAGGAAATCCTGCTCGTCGCGGATGCCGCCCTGGGCCAGGAGGCCGTCTCCGTCGCCGAACATTTTAACCAAGCCCTCGGCATCACCGGCATCATCCTCACCAAGCTTGACGGGGATGCCCGCGGCGGGGCGGCCCTCTCCATCCGCCATGTCACCGGGCGCCCCATCAAATTCATCGGCACCGGCGAACGCATGGCCGACCTGGAAGCCTTCCACCCCGAACGCATGGCCTCGCGCATCCTCGGCATGGGCGACATCGTCAGCCTCGTCGAAAAAGCCGCCGAACAGTTCGAGGAGGCCGAATCCCGCGAACTCGAAGAGAAGATGCGGAAGAATTCCTTCGACCTCAACGACTTCCTCAGCCAACTCCGCAAAATCAAGAACATGGGCGGCATCCTCGCCATGCTCGACCTCTTCCCCGGCACCAAGAAGTTCAAGGACGGCCTGAACGTCGATGAAAACCAGCTCAAACACGTCGAGGGCATCATCTGCGGCATGACCGCGGCCGAACGGCGCGACCCGGAACTGCTCAACGCCAACCGCACCCGCCGCGTCGCCCAAGGCAGCGGCGTCCCGGTCCAGGAAGTCAACGACCTCGTCAGCCGTTTCCGGATGATGCGGGAAATGATGAGCGGTCTCGGCGGCCAGCTCGGGAAAATGAGTCCGGACGGACGACTGCCCGCCGCCCCGCCGCCACAGATCGGCGGCCGCCACATCAACCCCATCATGATGCGCATGCGCCACCGCGGCCGCCGCTGATGTCGGAACCCGCGGGCGGACCGGGCCGGGGATTCAGCACGGTTTTCTGCGCCCGCGAATTCCACCATTTTATGCCGCGGGATCTTGCATCAACGGGTTTCACGGTTAAAGTACGAACCGCCATTCTTCGTCCCCCGGGGCAGTAGCTCAGTTGGCTAGAGCACCACGTTCGCAACGTGGGGGTCGTGGGTTCGACTCCCATCTGCTCCACCATTCTTTCCCCGCAGGCGTTCCAGGGAACGTCATGAATTGACAACGGGTTAGCCCGTAGACGGTTAAGTCCTTCTCCCGCCATTCCTGGTCAGGCCTGACCAGAAATCCGGCCGACGCATAATTCCGGGATGCGGAACAGGTCGGCGGCGTTGCGCCAGAGGATGCGTTCACGCTCGTGCGCCTTGAGCGGCAGGCGGCGGAGCGCGGCGAGATCGGCGGCGGGGTCGCGCCAGGGGGCGTCGGAGCCGAACAGGATCCGGTCCACGCCGTGGCGTCGGATCAGGGCGGTGAGACGTTCGTCGGGGATTTCGCCAAACACGAACGCCAGGTCCAGCCAGAGCGGCATGCCGGCCAGTTCGCGGTCGACCTCCTCCCACATCCGCCAACCGCCGAAATGGGCGGCGACGAGGCGCAGGCGGGGGTAACGGCCCAGCAAGCGCCGGAACCCGGCGGGAGAACTGCGGAACGGGGGGACAAAGGCAATGTCGGCGCCGGCATGGATCACCACCGGGAACCCCAATTCCTCGCAAACGGCCCAGATCGGTTCCAGGCGCGCTTCCTCGGGATTGAAGGCCTGATACTCCGGATGAAGCTTGAGCCCGTGCAGGCCAAGGGCGTGGACGCGGCGCACTTCGTCAGCCGCATCCGGCAGGTCGGGATGCACCGTGCCCAGACAAGGCATGGGCCAGCGGTTGTTGGCGGCGGCCCAGTCGTTGATGGAACGGGTCTGCTCGGGCCGGGTCGCGATAGGGCAGTTCAGGGCGCCGGTGACGCCGGAGCGGCGCATGCACGCCTCCAGCCCGGCGCGCGAACCGTCATAGACCGGCGTCACGCCGCCGTCCGCGCCAAGCTGCGCTGTTACCCGGGCCGCGATGGCGTCGGGGAACACATGCACATGAGAATCGAAAACGGGGATGTCCGCCATGGAAACCGTGATCGTATCCGTCATTTACTTATTGAATACGAACGTCCAACATTCAACATTGAACATCCAACCTCGAATCCTGAGCGATCCGGTAAATTCATGCAGGATTCACCGTTGAATGTTGGATGTTGAATGTTCAATGTTCGTGAATAATTCAAACTAAAGAAAGCGGGCGTTCTTCTTGAGGAAGGCGCGGCGCTGCGGGAAGGCGTCCTCGCCCAGTTCCACGGTCAGTTCTTCGAGCTTGGTGCGCTGGGCGGCGTTTAAACTGGCCGGAATTTCGACACGGATGCGGACGTGCAGGTCGCCGCGGCCCTGACCGCGCAGGGAGGGGACCCCCTTGCCGCGCAGCCGGAAGATCGTGCCGTCCTGGGTACCGGCGGGGATTTTCAGTTCCGCGGCGCCGGTGAGCGTGGGCACGGCGAGTGTGCCGCCCAGGGCCGCCTGGGTCGCCGGTACGGGAAACTCATAGATCAGGTCGTTGCCGTCACGCTTGAACAGGTCATGTTCGGCAACGTGCAGGACCACATACAGGTCGCCCCGCGGGCCGCCGCGACGGCCGGACTCGCCCTCGCCGGAAAGGCGCAGGCGGGCGCCGGTGTCAACGCCGGCAGGAATATTGACCTTCAGAGACTTGCGTTTTTCCACCAGCCCTTCGCCACGGCACTGGCGACAGGGCTGTTCGAGGCGTTCGCCGGCGCCGCCGCAGGCGGGACAGCGCTGGCGGATGCTGAAGAAACCCTGGCTCATGGTGATCTGGCCGGAGCCGCCGCACTGGTTGCAGCGCCGCCGGGAAGTTCCGGGCTCGCAGCCAGAACCGCTGCAGCGGTCGCAGTTCTCGGCCCGCGGAATCTCGATGGTCTTTTCCGCGCCGAACACGGCTTCCTCAAACTCGATCTGCATGTCGTAGCGCAGGTCGGAGCCGCCCTGGGCGCCATTCTCCTCGCGGCCGCCGCCGAAGAAGCTGTCGAAAATGCTGCCGCCGAAGACCTGGCTGAAAATATCGAAGGGATCGCTGCCCTGCCCGCCGCCGCCGCGCCGCCGGGTGTAGGCGTCATGCCCGACCTGGTCGTACTGGGCGCGCTTGGCGGCGTCGCCGAGAACCTCGTAGGCGGCGGAGATTTCCTTGAAGGATTCCTCGGCCTCTTTGTTCCCCGGATTCTTGTCCGGGTGATGCTTCACCGCGAGCTTGCGGTAAGCCTTCTTGACCTCGTCGGCCGAAGCCCCCCGCGCCACTCCCAGAAGCTCGTAATAGTCCTTGGCCATGGGGCTCACCCTTGTTCCAGGGCGGCGGCCGGAGCCGGCTCGGCTGCCGCCGGAGCCGCCGGACCGCTGCTGACCACAACCACGGCCGGACGCAGCAAGGCGTCGCCGACGCGGTACCCGGCCTTCCACTGCCGGATCACGGCGCCGGCAGGAACGGTGTCGGAGACTTCCTGGCTCACGGCCTCGTGCAGGCGGGGATCAAAGGCGCCGCCCTCGGCCGTGACCGGTTCCACGCCCAGTCCGGAAAGAGTCTGCCGGAACTCGGCGTGGATCATCTCCATGCCCTGTTTCAGGCTGGCCAAATCCAGGGCCTTGTCGAAATGCTCGCGCGCCATCTGAAAATGGTCGAGGACGCCGAGGAAGGAGCGGATCGTGCTTAGCCGTTCCTGAATGCGAATGTCCTGAAGGTCGCGCTGCATGCGCTTGCGGTAGTTGTCGAAGTCGGCGCGGGCGCGAAGCAGTTTGTCCGTCAGTTCGGCCACCTGCGCCTGCAAGTCGGCCACAGGATCAGCGGCGGGCGCCGGGGCGGCGGCCGGGGCGGCATCCGCGGGCGCGGCCGGAGTCTCCGGCGCGGACTTCGGAACGGAAGGATGGGCGTGGTGATGTTTCATAAGGAGATAAAAGTGAATTTTGGGGATGCAAACAGATAGAAAAAACTGGCGCGCCAGCGGAAATCCCGCCCGGCTCACGAAGTGAGGGATTAATGTGATACCGCCCCCGGCAATTTCCACCATTGAATTGAATGGGTTTTCTACAGGATGGGAGGCGCGCCCGGGGAAAGCATATGCCTGCGGGGCGTGGGGCGGTATAGTTCACTTCATGGATCGCTCCGCCACGGAGGAAAGTATGATTTTGAATACGGCCGGGTTCATGGTTCTTCGCTGTGTTGGCCTCCTGATGTTGGCCGCACTTCCCCTCGCCTCCCCGGCGCGGGCGGCCGTAACCTCCGGCCAGCCACCCGCCCACCCT
The DNA here is from genome assembly GCA_903894975.1 of uncultured Lentisphaerota bacterium. Classification (GTDB taxonomy): domain Bacteria; phylum Verrucomicrobiota; class Lentisphaeria; order Oligosphaerales; family CAITYL01; genus CAITSE01. The sequence goes on along the minus strand of CAITSE010000330.1, from coordinate 596 downwards.
CCGGCCGGCGCCGAGGCCAACCTGGATCAGGTGACCCTGCCCGGTCTGCTGCCGCAGATCCGCATATCCCAGATCAAGGCGGAGGACGTCTCGGTGCAGGAAGCGTTCAAACTGCTGAAAAACTCGGCGCTCGCCGTGGACCCGCGGGCGGTGAAAATCAATTTCATCTTCCAATGCCCCAAGGCGAAACTCCAAAGCCGGGTGTCGCTGGAACTGCGCAACGCCACCGCCCAGGAAATCCTCCGCACCCTGTGCACCGCCAGCGGCCTCGACTGCGCCGTCGAAACCCACGCCATCCTCATCTTCATGAAACCCACGCCACCGTAACCCCGCACCCGTTGTCGGGGAGCGCGCGTTCTCCGCGCTCCCCGAACCCCTCACCGAGAGGGACTCCGTCCCGTTTTCTTTTGGGAACAGCCGGGCGCGGCGAAATGCGCTGGCGGACGTGGCGTTGACGAAATGACCGTACGTTTTACCGCCAGCGCATTTCGCCACGCCTGTTTTCCAAAAGGAAGCGGGTCGAAGACCCTCGCCGGGGGATTCAGGGGGTGGGCGAACTCCACCCCCTGACCTGACTTCAGCGGGCGGCGCGGTAG
>CAITSE010000329.1 GCA_903894975.1 uncultured Lentisphaerota bacterium | reverse complement strand
CGCCGGACCTGTTTGAGAAACTCTTGCTTCGGTGTGTATGTCTTCATAAAAATGAAATATATTGTATCCAATATAAAATACAAGATAAAACGCAAAAAAAATCTGCGGCAAAAATCCCTCCCGTAACTGAGGCATTACCCAATGCGTAATAGGCATGTCGGTGTTTCCTTGAACTCATTATTCCATCACTCCCCGCCGGTTGCCATGCGGCCGCACGGCAACCGGAGGGAGTTAGCTTCTACAACAAATACAGCATACTTTCAGCAGGCGGTTATGCATGCAGGGAAACCATGCAAAATCGTGTGAGGAGGCTAAGCATAACTAAAACTGGTACCCCCGGCTTGGCCGGTGGCAAAGGTCCTTTGTGTTCTTCGCGAGCTTCTGTTCAAAAAAAAGGCGGTTTGAATTGTGCCCTTCTGTGAAAGCGGTTCATGGAGAGTTCAAGTTACTGCTGGCGGAGAGTGGTTTTGATCGCCGCGAGCAACGCCGCGAGCGTGATCGGTTTGGCGAGGAAGAGGCGCCTTCCACAATGATAGTCCTGCCCGCCGGCTTCGACTTGCGTAACGGCAGCCGTAAGGTACAAAATCGGCACATTTTTGAGTGTGGGGTGCACTTTAAGCAGGGCCTCGACGTCGCCGCCGCTCATGACCGGCATCATGACATCGAGCAAAATGAGATCCGGATGGAATTTTTCGGCGGTTTTCACCACCAGGCTTGCGCTGTTCACTTCCGCCACTTCATAAGCGCCGGTATTTTCCAGGTTGAGCCGCACCAATTGCGTGAACTTGGGTTCGTCATCCACCAGCAGAATTTTTTTCTTGGTCATCGAGTGCGTTCCTTAATCCACGAAAGTCAGGGTCACCCTGGCTCCGCCTTCGGGTCGGTTGTTTATCCGGATCGTGCCGCCGTGCATGTGAAGAATCTGCCTGGCAACGGGCAGGCCAAGCCCGGTTCCTTTCCCTCCCAGACTTTTGGAGAAAAACGGTTCGAAGATTTTCACCAGGTTTTCCGGCGCCACGCCGGGACCGGTATCTTCCACTTCCGCGACAACTTCCGTAACCCCGGTGGCCAGATGGTGGGCGCGGGTTTTGACCAACAACGTCCCGCCCTCGGGCATCGCCTCGATGGCGTTCATGTAGAGATTCACTAACGTCTGCTCGATTTTCTTTTGATCCAATTGCAGGAACGGCAGGCACTTCCCTAATTCCGCGTGTGAAAGGACATGGCGTTTCTGCGCCGCATATCGAACGAACGCCAACGCTCGTTCCACAATCACGTTCAGGTCCTGACGCTTCAGCTCCAGTTTTGCCGGTGCGGCAAAATTCAACAACTCGCGCACAATCGCATCCGCCTGTTGGAGGGCGGCCATCGAGTCTTTCAAAACGGTCTTCACGGTGTCATGGTTTGCGGCGACCATGCTCGATAGATATTCCATCCCCATGAGAGCGATGGCCAAAGGGTTCTTGATTTCGTGGGCGACCCCGGCCGCCAGCTGGCCTGCCGTTTTCATCTGGGCCGTTTCGATCACCTGTTGTTGTGCGACTTTTACGGCTTCTTCAGCAGTCGCTTGTTGAATAACGATCGCCGCGGTGCTTCTGAAAGCATCCAAAGCGGCGTCTTCACGGGGCTGGATGGGATGTTTGGCAAAGATGGCCAGAACTCCCAAGGGTTCTCCTTCGGGAACACGGAGCTGGTATCCCGCAAACGACACCAGTCCCAACTCCCGCGCCCATTGGCGGTCGCAAACATCCGGATCATTCTGTAAATCGTTGGTCAGAAACTTGTGATCCGCATCTGACATCGCGATACGCCCGAACTTGCACCGAGTTAACGGAACCCGGCCGTAGCGTTGGCTATCGGTGTGATTGTAGCGGCCTGAGCTCGCCAACAAATGCAGACACTTGGTGCGGGAACAGCCGGAGTGCGGGGCGTCCTTCCCTTCGGCATGAATGCAGTCTTGTCCACACCGGTTTCCAGGGCGGATCAGCCAGATGCGACAGAAGTCGGCGTTGAACAGACGGACGATCTGGTCGGTGATAACCTGGAGTTTGTCCTCCAGCCGGGCCGGCGTCAGGAGCGACTGCTGAACCAGGTTAATCTGCTGCTGCCGCCACAGCATTTCCTCTGTCTCTTCCTCTCTCTGCTTTTGGGCGGTAATATCCCAGTTTGTGCCAATCATGCGTAAGGGTTTGCCGGCGGCGTCACGCTGCACAACGGCGAGGGCGCGGATGTTGCGAATCGTTCCGTCAGGCCAAAGCACCCGAAATTCGGTATCGAAATCCTTTTCTCCCCGCAACGCCTGTTGGATTTCTTCATCGCCGCGGGGCCGGTCTTCCGGGTGAACCCCCGTATGCCAATCCTCGTAAGCCTTGCGGCTCGGATCAGGCCTGATTCCATAGAGGCGAGACATCTGCTCGTCCCAGATCAGCCGGTTGTTGACAACGTCATATTCCCAAATCCCCACCCCCCCCGCTCGCACGGCCAACGCCAGGCGGTCAGCAGTCTGACGCAGTTTCTCCTCCACCTGTTTGCGCATGGTAATATCCCTGTCCACGCCGCGATACCCTTTGAGATTCCCAGCCTTGTCCAGGATAGGTTCCCCGTTGGTCAGCATGCACCGGACCTCGCCATTCTTCCCCAGAACCCAGTTCTCCAAATCCCGAATCGGCGCCTTGGCGGCGACGATTCCAGCAAAGACGCCGGCTACTCTCCTGGCTTCATCCGGCGCCATGTAGTCGAACGGAGTCTTGCCGATGACGGCTTCCCGGGGCAACCCCAATGCATCAAGGCCCTTCTGCGAGATGTGAGTATAGGCTCCGTCGGCATCCACCTCCCACCCCCAATCGCGCATGGAGAGCATGGAGTCATTCACCCACGCCTTGCCCTTCTCCAATTCGGCCTTCGCCTGCGGCTTGCGCCCGCTACTCCGCCGCAGCCTTTTGTTGGCAGGCTCCAACCCGGCTGAACGCGAGGCCTTACCCGTTCCGGGCAGGCTTGCGGCGCCATCGCCCGTCCTGCGGGAGGCCGCTGATTTGAGCGTGCTCATATTTCCGCTCGCTTTCATGCACAAGAACCCTTTTAACGACGTTTAGCTCTCATGCCGGAATCGGGGTTTCATTTTCTCAAATGGCGTTCACCGGCTTCCGGCATCCAGCGCTTCCCGGATTTTGGCGGCCAGTTCTTTTCCTGAGAACGGCTTCTGGATGAAATTAACGTCGGCCTCCACCACGCCGTGGTGGGCGATGATGTCGGCTGTGTAGCCGGACATGAAGACCCGTTTGATGTGCGGATATAAGGCGAGCAGGTTTTGGGTCAGATCCCAGCCGTTCATCTCGGGCATGATCACGTCGGCCAGAATCAGATGAATCTTGCCGGCATGCTCCCGGGCCAGGCGGAAAGCGTCGCCGGGGGAGCCTGCCGCCAGCACGGTGTAGCCCTGCAGCTCCAGCATTCTCGTGGTCAGGCTTAGAACGGTCGGCTCGTCCTCCACCAGCAGAATGGTTTCGTGGCCGCGCGCCGCGGGTGCCGCCACAGCGGTCGCGTCCGCACTCCCTTGCGCCTTCACGCCACGGTGCCGGGGCAGGTAGATGGTGAAGACGGAACCTTTTCCGGGCTCGGAGGAAGCGTAGATGAATCCATGGTTCTGCTTGACGATGCCGTAGACCGTGGCCAGCCCCAGGCCGGCGCTTTCGCCGAACTCCTTGGTTGTGAAAAACGGTTCAAAAAGGTGGTCCAGCGTGTCCCGGTCCATGCCGCAACCATTGTCGCTCACGGCCAGCCGCACATACTTGCCGGGGCTCAGTTCCGGAAGTTTGGCGCAGGCGGCCTGGTCCAAGGACGCGTTCCCGGTTTCAAGGACAATCTTGCCGACCCCGCCGATGGCGTCCCGGGCATTGACGCAGAAGTTGGCCAGGATCTGGTCGATCTGAGACGGATCCATGTTCACCGGCCACAGGTCGGCCCCCGGCTGCCAGACCAAGTCAACATTTTCGCCAATGAGCCGGCGCAGCATCTTGAGCGTCCCGTCCACCGTCTCATTCAAGTTCAGGATCTTGGGCATGATGGTCTGTTTGCGGGCAAAGGCCAACAGTTGCCGGGTCAGAGCGGCGGAGCGCCGAGCGGCCTTTTGGACTTCCTCAAGGTCGGCATGGAGCGGTTGGGCCGGATTCACCTGTTCCAAGGCGAATTCGAGGTGTCCGAGGATCACCCCCAGCATATTGTTGAAATCATGGGCCACGCCGCCGGCCAGCCGCCCGATCGATTCTATTTTCCGGGCCTGCTGAAGTTCGCTTTCCAGCTTGGCCTTCTCTGCCTCCGCCGCCTTGCGCTCGGTGATGTCCTGATGTGTTCCCAACATCATCAGCGGCTTTCCGTCTTTCGTCCAAGTCATTACCTGGCCTCGATCCAGAAGCCAGACCCAGTTCCCATCTTTATGTTTCATGCGCAATTCGCACTCATAGTAGTCAAGCTCGCCACGAAAATGCTTTTCCAGCAACTCATCGCTGACCTTAAGATCTTCCGGATGGGTAAGGGTATTCCAAGTTTTAATCGATACGGGGGCAAGCTCCTCCAGGGTGTAGCCAATGATTTCAGCCCAGCGCTCGTTGAAGATGGTTTCCCCGGTCTGGACATTCCATTCCCAGGTCCCGACATGGGTCCCTTTGATAATGGCGGCAAAGCGTTGGCGATCGCTCCGCAGCGCTTCCTCCGCCTGCTTGCGCTCGGTGATGTCGTCCAGCACGACGCGGCAGGTCGGCGCGCCTTCGTTGTCCGACGAGGCGATGCCGATCAGATGCGCCCAGAACATGGCACCGTCTTTTTTTACCACCCGCAAGTCGCACCCCTGCGGCTTGCCCGTCGTCAAGAACTTGGCGCGCTTTAAGTAGTAGAGGTCCTGGTCATCTTTGAAGATGAACCGGGAGAGCGGCTGCTGGACCAGCGCGCGCCGGGGCATGCCCAGCAGGGTCACGGCGGTGAGGTTGGCCTCCAGGATCAGCCCGTCCTCCGAGATCGTGCAATAGCCCACCGGCGCCAGGTCGTAGAGGTCGAAATAGCGCGCCCGGGCGGCGTCGAGCTCCGCCTGTGTCCGGCGCAGTTCCTCGTTCTGCATCTCCAGCTCGACCTGGTGGACGCGCAGTTCATGGAGGATCCGCCGTATTTCCAAGGGCGACAAAGCCGTCAAGAGTTCTTCATCCGACCACTTCTCTTTTCCAACGGCTTCGGCCCGTTGGCGAAGATCGGCGGCGGCGGCGGATCCCGTTTTCTTGTCCGTCATCTCGCACCTCTGGGCTTTATTGAACCACGAATGAACGCGAACATGACGGAGGGATTTTTCTCACGGAGGCACGGGGGCACGGCGAAATCTCTGAATTCGTTTTTTGTCCGTTCGCAAAATCACGCAATCCTTCACCGTGCCCCCGTGCCTCCGTGAGAAAAAAACCGGGACAGGTAAACGATTCTTCAAAACCCGGGTCAGGAGCGCGGCGGTTCGGCCTGACGATCGCTGGTCGCGCAATCCTGCCGCCACAGACACTGTTCCTGGCCGCAGCCGGAACTGCGGGCCGTGGCGAAACACGAATAATTTCCTTCACACTGCTGAATCAGGCGGATCAGATCCCCCTTCTTCAGAGTGTTGGGGGTTTTGATGCCAAGACGACTCGCCTGCTTCCGGACGTGTACTGCGTTCATGGCGGTCTCTCCTGCGGATTCCGTTTTTCACGTTGCGGCGGCGAACGCGTCATCCTGTCACTCCATGCCGCCGGCCGTTCCCCGTGCCGACAAGCGGAGAGAACGACTTATACATTCATATCATACGCGTTTATAATTGGTTGCGCATGCAATGGAAACCCGCAATCTCGTGCCGGGAGAATACGCATCTTGGGGAGAAACACGGGAGTAAGCAATGGCTCACGTTACGGGAGGGTGTTGCGCACGGCAGGCGCGCCCTGGAGTGCGGGGAAGCCGGGTCGGCCCCGTCCCGGCGGAGAGGCGGTCGCGGCAGGAAACCTGGAGGCGGGATTACGGAAGGGATTCAGGCGCCCGCCGTCAGGCCGTTGGCAATGGCGAATTTTACCAGTTCCGCCAAGTTCTTGACGCCAAGCTTGACCATGAGACGGCTGCGGTAGCTCTCCACCGTCTTGGGCGACAGGTGAATGATCTCGCCAATGTCCCGACTCGACTTGCCCTCAACGACGAGTTGCATGACCTCGCGTTCGCGGAAGCTGAGCGACTCGACCGGGCTCTTTCCAGCGGAGCGCTTCATGGTTGCGTAATCGAGGAACACCAGGTCGGCCACTTTCTCACTGAAGAAGCGCCGGCCTTCCACCACGGTGCGCACGGCGACAACAAGCTCCTTGCCGACGCTGTCCTTCAGCACATACCCGCAAGCTCCGACCTCCATGGCCTGGTGAATATGTTCGACCGACGCATGCATGGAAAGAATGATGACCCGGGTATCCGGACAAAGCTCCGCCACTTGCCGGACGGCCTCCACGCCATTCAGTTCGGGCATGGAGATGTCGAAAATCGCCACGTCCGGGCGGAGCCTTTGCGCGGCCTTCACCGCGGCGCGTCCATCCCCCACGCTGCCCACGACCTCAATCTCCCCCTGCTTCTCCAGAATGAGTTTCACGCCCTCACGCACAAGGGTGTGGTCATCGGCCAGTAAGACTTTAATAGTCATGTCGGCTCCTTGAATCAGCTTCTTGTCCCCGCCGCCGCGGGAATGTCCACGATGACGCTGGTTCCCTGCCCCGGACGCGAACGGATGAGGAGCTCGCACCCGACGGCGCGCGCACGCTCCTGCATGATGGCCAATCCCCAGCTTGCCCTGCGCGCCTGGGCGGCGACGACATCGAACCCGATTCCGTTGTCGCCGAAAACGATCCGCCATCCGGACGGATTCATCTCGCATATGATGCACGCCTCGGCGGCTTTGGCGTGGCGCAGCGCGTTGGAGAGAGCCTCCTGGAAGATGCGGAAGACGGCGGTCTCAACGTCCAGCGGCAGCCGTCCGAGCGTGTCGACTTCATCAATGACCACGGAAATCCCGTTGCGCTGCGCGAAGTCCTTGCCATAGGAGCGCACCGCCGCGATGAGACCGTAATCGTCCAGCACCGCCGGCCGCAGTTCCATCATCACATTGCGCACCTCCCCCATCAGCGCTTCGGCATGCAAACAGGCCGTTCCGGCCCGGAACTTGACGTCCATCGGCGCGTGCGGGGACAAATCGTCCGCAATGTGGGCAAGGAATATCCCGAGTGAGGTGACCGACTGGCCGACGCGATCGTGAAGATCCCTGGACAGGCGTGTGCGCTCCGCTTCATCAATCTCAGAAATCCGTTTCGCGAGGAGGCGAATGTCCTCGCGAGAGCGCAGCAGGGCCATCTCCGCCCGTTTGCGCTCGGTAATGACATCAAACATCGCCACAAAGTGATCTTTCCTGGGGCTGTACGCCGAGACATGAAACCACATCCTCAGGGCGATCACATAGCGTTCGAACACTTCAGGCCGGCCGGTCGACGCCACGCGTCCGTAAATCTCAAACAGCTCCGGGTCGGTTTCGCGAAGGCCCGGGATAACTTCGGACGATTTTTTCCCCGTGAAGTTCTGCAATCCCGTGTTCGTTACGAACGATTGGTTGACCGTAAGGTAGATGAAGTCCTGCGGTTTCCCCTGGTCGTAAATCATTTTGCAGTAGGCAAGGCCGTTCAGCATGTTTTCAAACAGGGACTGGGCGTTTTCCTCGCTCTCGCGCAGCAAAGCCATCCGGAGCTTCAGTTCCCGCTGCATAACATCAAGGGAATCGGCAAGTAATTGCAGTTCGCGGTTTTGGGTAACCACCGGGGGAACGTCGAGATCGCCGCGGGCCATGCGACTGGCGGACACCGTCAATTGGGTAATGGGTGCGGAAAGTGTCCGCGCAAACAGGGTGGAGACGAGAAAAACGCCCACAAAAACACTCATGCCGACGCCAACGGAAATCGCAATCGTCCTGCGGATCATGGCGTTGAGTTCGGCCAACTGAACACTGGCGCCGAAAATATAGGTGCGCCCCCGGGCATCCTTTCGGGGAAACAGAACCATCCGTCCCCTGCCCCACTCGTTTGTGAACGAGGAAAAGGAGGGGGTGAATTCCGACTGGAGTGCCGGCGCAAAGGCCATGGGATCGTGGTGCGTTTCAAAAAAAACGGCGCAGGGCGAATCGGGACGATGCGGGCCGGAGTGGCTGGCGGAAGTGAAGACCAGACGGTCTTCCACCAGTAGGACACTCCATAAGTACTGCAGATTAAACCGGCGGCAGAGATCGTCATTCCGTGCGACAATACGATCAAATTCGGCTTTCGTCACGGACGTTTCATCGACGATCCGGTCGTGGTACTCGGGACCAACGACCTCCCTCGCACACTCGGCGGCGATCAACAGCTTGGCATCTGCGGACGCAAGGAAGTTGCTTGTCTGATATTTAATACGGATGAGGGTAAATATCGTGACGGTGAAAATCTCGACCAAAAAAATGACTAACAACATGGACCAAAAAATGCTGGGCAGGAGTCGGTTCTTGCCTCTGTCCATCATGGATCTCGCGTTTGATCGGCGGTGGAGAAGCCGTCGTGCTAAACTTCCCTATCGTATACTCATAGATTAGACACTTCAAGAGCTACTTAACAATTTAATTTTACAGGCGTCCCATGGGACTCCCAGAGGGATGGATAGGGGGTTAGGCTGTAGACTGTGATGTTGCGTGCGGCTGGCGCGCCGTGGAGTGCGGCGAGCATCGCCGCCATGGTTTCGCGCTGGAAGCGCGCTCCCGGGCAAACGGCCCCGGAATCGGCTCCGCCGAAATGAAAAAGCGTCGCTCCTCGCCGCACCCCACGGCGCGGAAACCGCGCTCAAACCCAAAGCGGGACAGAGCCGCTCACTGGCCGGAATCGTGCTCCGGGTCGATCTGGATGATCCCATCGACCTTGCCCTCGCGGAACTCGACGCTGGTCAGCGGATACTCATTGGCCACATCCCGCTGCACCATGACGGTCTGATAGGAACCTTCCGGACGGCCTTTAGCATCAACATAGGTCACCGGCACCATGACCGGCTGCCATTCGGTCATGGAGTCCACGGCCGTGTACAGCCAGAACGAAGAGGTCCCGGTCTTGTTGAGACGCAGATACTTGCGTTGCGGGTCGCCCAGGGCCAGACGGACCATGTCCGGATTGTAGCCGAGATCAATCTGTCCTTTCTGAATCTTTTCCTGGACGTCCGCCGGAAAGGTAGAAAACAACGGCTGTTCTTTGCTGATCCGTTTTTCACGCACCTGCTGCGGGGTGACGCAACCGGCCGCCAGCGCCAGCAGGCCGCAGAAAACCAGGACAACGAATTTCATGAGGATGCTCCGGTTTCGGGTGGGGAAAACCACGGCGGTCAATTTCCGCAACGATTGAGGGGTCACGATATACCAACAAGATCGGAAAATCAATCACGGCCAAGACCGCGACCGCAGTATGACACCCCGCAATCCCCGGCCGGCGCGGTAAATTGACAGGATACCGCCAATTCAAAATCTACCGGTCACACCATTCGCGTTCATTGGCGTTCATTCGCGGTTCAAGAAAAAACCATGGGCCAATAGCGCGGTATAAAAATACGCTTTATTCTCCGGGAAAAATTAACCGCGAATGAACGCCAATGAACGCGAATAAGAGTTACTCGTAGGACACAGCGGCATCCACAACCGCAGGGTTATCAGCTTGCCAGCCATGCACTTTTGCGGTCTTTTGTTCAACCTTTCACCTTCGATGCACGGTAAATCTGTATGACCGCTTCCACCCCGTCTTCCCTGAACCGACTGCGCCGGCTCCGGCCCATGCTCGAGGCGCGCGCCCGGCTCGTGAACGCGATCCGCGGCTTTTTCGCGGACCGCGACTTCCTGGAGGTCAACACCCCCGTCCGCATCCCGGCCCCGGCGCTGGAGGATTATATCGACGCCGAACCCGCCGGCCCCGGCCGCTGGCTGCGGACTTCGCCGGAACTGCATCTGAAACGCCTCCTGGCCGCCGGCTATCCGCGCCTGTTCCAGCTCGGCCCCTGTTTCCGCCGCGGCGAGTGCGGCCCCCGGCACCAGCCGGAGTTCACCATGCTCGAATGGTACCGGGCCGAGGCCAACAACCGCGCCATCCTGGACGACACCGTCGCCCTGGTCCGTGCCTGTGCCAAAGCCGTCGGCGGCACGGGCACTGCCGGCTTCCGCGGCATCACCGCGGACGTGGATGCGCCCTGGGAGGAACTGACCGTGGACGAGGCGTTTGCGAAGTATGCCGGCACCACTCCGGAAGCCGCCATGGCCGGCGGGGAAGGCGGGTTCGAACAAACGCTGGTGGAAAAGATCGAACCGCATCTGGGCCGGGGCCGGCCGACCGTCCTGAAAGAATATCCGCCGGCGTTCGGCGCCCTGGCCCGACGCTGCCCGCACCGGCCCGGCCGTGCCGACCGCTGGGAGCTGTACGTCGGCGGCCTGGAACTGGCCAATGCCTACAGCGAACTCACCGACGCCGCCGAACAACGCCAGCGCTTTCTCGCCTGCGCCGAGCTCCGCCGCCGCGACGGCCGCGAAGTCTATCCCCTGGACGAGGAATTCCTGGCCGCGCTGGAAACCGGCCTGCCCCCGTCAGGCGGCATCGCCCTGGGCGTCGACCGCCTGCTCATGGTCCTCACCGGCGCCGACACCATCCAGGACACCCTCCCCTTCCCCGAACCCGCTTAAGGAGTTGGGGGAACTCAAGTTTTGGTGCGGGAGCATGAACGGGGGCAGGGATCTCTCACGGAGGCACGGGGCACACGGAGAAGATTCTTCCGATTCCCGGCGCGCGGAGGGGAAGGTCGCTGGTGTCCCTTGCGTCCCTGAAGTCCCTCTCTTGTCCCTCGGTCCCTAATCCTGCGGACGACTCGCCGAGCTGGGGCTCGGCGTTCCCAGGAGGCGGCGGCGCCAGATGAAGAAGATGGCGGGGTAGACCATGAGTTCCATGAGGGTGGAGGTGACCACCCCGCCGATCATGGGGGTGGCGATGCGTTTCATGACGTCGGCGCCGGCGCCGTGGCTCCAGAGGATCGGCAGCAGGCCGGCAATGATGACCGCTGCGGTCATGGCCTTGGGCCGGACGCGCTTGACGGCGCCGTGGTAGATGGCGTCCTTCAGCCCGGCCACATCCGTGAGCAGCCCTTTCTTCTTCCATTCCTCGTAGGCCAGGTCCAGATAGAGCAGCATGACCACGCCGGTCTCGGCGTCCAGGCCGGCCAGCGCGATCAGGCCGATCCACACCGCCACACTCAGATTGTAGCCGGCCAAGTACAGCATCCAGAACGCGCCGACCAACGAGAACGGCACCGCCAGCAGGACGATGGCGGTCTTGATCCAGGACTGGGTGTTGAGGTAGATGATGAAGAGGATAATCAGCAAGGTCAGCGGCACGACCAGGAGCAGCCGCTGCTTGGCGCGCAGCATGTACTCGTATTGACCGGACCAGAACAGGTTCGTGCCCGGCGCGAGCTTGACGGTGCCGTCCGCGACCGCGCCGTTCACGGCGTTCTGCGCCAGCTTCACATAGGTGCCGATGTCCATCCCTTTGACATCCACATAGATCCAGGCATTGGGCACGGCGCCCTCGCTTTTGATGCCCATGGGGGCGCGGACAAGCTTGAGTTCTGCGAGCTGGCCCAGCGGCACCTGGGCGCCGGCCGGAGTGGGCACGGCGATCTCGCGCAACGAATCCAGATTCTCCCGGAAATCACGGTCGTAACGCAGGATGACGGCATAGCGTTCGAGCCCCTCGACGGTCGTGGTCAGGGACATGCCGCCGAGGGCGACTTCGAGCACGTCCTGAACATCGGCGACGCGCAGGCCGTAGCGGGCAATAGCGTCACGGTCGATGTGGAACTCGATGTAGTTGCCGCCCATGACGCGTTCGGCGAAGACGCTGGCGGTGCCGGGCACGCCGCGCACAACCGCCTCGATCTCGGCGGCCATGCGTTCCAGTTCCGGGAGGCTCGCGCCGGCAACCTTGATGCCGACCGGGGTTTTGATGCCGGTGGCGAGCATGTCGATGCGGGTCCGGATCGGCATGGTCCAGGCATTGGTGAGGCCGGGGATCTGGATGGCGTCGTTCAGGGCGTCCACCAGTTCGTCCGCCGTGCGCCGCCGGTGCGCGACGACCGTGCCGGCGGCGTCGCGGATGTCCACGGCAGGCCAGTTTTTTTCATCCTGGAGCATGATCGTGGTTTCGATCATGTCGAAGGGAGCCGGATCGGTGGCGGTTTCAGCGCGGCCGACCTTGCCGAAGACGTGGCGGACTTCCGGGAAGCTCTTGATGATCTTGTCGGTCTGCTGCAGGAGTTCCCGGGCCTTGGTCGGGGAGATGCCGGGGAACGTGGTCGGCATGTAGAGCAGATCACCCTCGTAAAGCGGCGGCATGAATTCCGAGCCCAGGTTCTGGAAGGGGAAGGCGCGGCCGGCGTGCATGGCGGCGGTACGCAGCGGGCCTTCGGGCAGGCGGTTCACCACCCAGCGGTTCCACGGGAAAAACACGCCGATGACCAGCAGTGCCGCGACGGAGATCACCCACCAGCGCCGGCGAATGACAAACCCCAGCAGCGGGTGGTACAGCCAGATCAGCAGGCGGTTGACCGGATTTTTCTCCTCCGGGATCATTTTCCCGCGGATGAAAAAGCCCATGAGCACCGGTGCCAGGGTGATCGAGAGCAGCGCCGCCGCCGCCATGCTGTAGGTCTTGGTGAACGCCAGCGGCTTGAACAGCCGCCCTTCCTGCGCCTGAAGCGTGAACACCGGGATGAAGGAAACGGTGATCACCAGCAGCGAATAGAACAGGGTCGGGCCGACCTCGATCGCGGCGTCGCGGATGATCTGCCAGTGCGGTTTGGTGCCGCCGTCGCGCTCCAGATGCTTGTGCGCGTTCTCGATCATGATGATCGCGGCGTCCACCATGGCGCCGATGGCGATGGCGATGCCGCCCAGGGACATGATGTTGGAGCTGATCCCCTGTCCGTACATGACCATGAACGAGGCGAGCACCGCCACCGGCAGGATGATGATGGCGACCAGCGCGCTGCGGAAGTGCAGGAGGAACAGCAGGCAGACCAGCGCCACTACCACGCATTCCTCCAACAACTTCTCCTCCAACGTCTTCACGGCACGGTCAATGAGGGCGCTGCGGTCGTAGGCGACGGATACCGTCACGTCCGGTGGCAACGCCCTTTTCGCCTGTTCCAGCCGCTTCTTCACGTCCAGAATGACTTGCCGCGCGTTGGCGCCATAGCGCACGACCACGACTCCGCCCACCGTCTCCCCCTCGCCGTTAAGCTCTGCGATGCCGCGCCGCATATCCGGCCCGAACTGGACGTTGGCGACCTGCTCCAGGCGCACCGGCACGCCCCCGGGGCCGACGCCGACCGCGACCTTGCGCAGGTCGTCCAGGCTGCTGATATAGCCGCGAACGCGCAGGATGAACTCCTTCTCCGCCATCTCGATCGAGCGCCCGCCGACCTCGCCGTTCGAACGCTGCACCGCCATGGCCACGTCATTGATCGAAAGATTGAACGCCCGCAGCTTCACCGGATCCACCGCGACCTGGTACTGCCGGACAAAGCCACCCACGGAGGCGACCTCGGCCACGCCCTCGACCGCGGCGAGCTGGTATTTCATGTACCAGTCCTGGAGCGAGCGCAGTTCGGCCAAATCGCGCGACGGCGAGTTCAGGCTGTACATGAAGGCCCAGCCCACGCCGGTGGCGTCCGGGCCGAGCGTCGGCGTCACATTTTTCGGCAGCGAGGAGCCCAGGCTGTTCAGATACTCCAGGACCCGGCTGCGCGCCCAGTACGGGTCCGTGCCGTCCTCGAAGATGATGTAGACGAACGAGTACCCGTAGAACGAATAGCCGCGCACCGCCTTGGCCTTGGGAACGGACAGCATCTTGGTGGTGATCGGATAGGTCACCTGGTCCTGGACGATCTGCGGCGCCTGACCGGGCCACTCGGTGTAGATGATCACCTGGGTGTCCGACAGGTCCGGAATCGCGTCCAGCGGGATG
>CAITSE010000328.1 GCA_903894975.1 uncultured Lentisphaerota bacterium | reverse complement strand
TGTTCGATACAGGGCCGTCTTGGAGGTGTTGGTCGCGTTGATCCAACTCGCGTTGGTCGAGAAAATAATCATGGCGCCGTTCGTGTTCGTGAAGGAGTTCCAACTCCAAAAAGAACCGTTTCCGCCGTAGAGCGACAGGTAGAACGGCCAATAACCGTCCGTGGAAACATAGCTGGATTGGTTGACGATTGTTCCGTCCGCCAGATACCCGCCAAAGCTGATGGCGCCCGATTTCACCGTCACCGTCCCGCAACTGGTTCCCAACGGCCCCGCCGCCTGCTCGTCCGTGCCGGGAATGATCAGGGTGTATTGACCTTCATAATGGGTTGCCTTTTGTTCGAGGTCCGCCATTAACAAGGCGACAAAACTGCCGTCGGTGATGGAGCCGGAGGCCGTCTGCCCGGCAAAATCCAGTTGCAAGGTTGTGATCAAATTGCTCAGGCCCTTGCGCGGCGTGATGATGGTCGCGGCGCCGGACGGGTCGAATTGTCCGTTCAGGGACGGCGTGTTGGTTCCGAGGGTGAGTTTGCCGGACACGACGCCAGCGCTGGTGAGGGTGAAACTGATTGCCCCGGAATTGGTCTGCTGGCGCGGGGGATTGGCCGGGGCGAAAAGCCCGTTGTACGTTCCTTGCGCGGCCAGGAAGACATTGGTGACGAAGTTCGCCGTCAACGTCAGATTGGGCTGCATGTTGAACTTGAGGACCGGATTGTTGGAGACAAAGTTTTCACTGCCGCTGGCGACCCAGTTGGAGAAAATCCAATTCTTGCCCGGCAAAGCGGTCAGGGTGTAGTTGGTTCCGATGGCGAGCAGTTTGCCATCGTCCTTCGGAGCGACCGTTCCGCTGCCGATGGTATTCACAGCCAGCGTGGCGCTGGGGATGTAATTGAAACTGATGCTGTTGGTGGATGAGAAGTTGGTGCAGGGATCCACGGCATAAGCCCTCAAGGTGTTGGCCCCGGCGGTCGGAGCCAGCGCCGCAGTCCAGTTGGCCGTTCCACTGGCAAGGGTCCAGGCGTTGCTGTTGATTTGGCACCACACACTGGAAACACCCGCGCTGTCACTCGCCGTTCCGGTCACGGTGACCACGGCATTGCTCACACGGGAATTGGGCTTGGGCGTTGTGATGACGAGGCCAGGCGGACTGGTGTCGGAAATAATATGGATGACGTTGGTTATGGAGTTACCCTTGCCATCGGTGGCGACGACAGTGATGGTGTTCGAACCCGGCTTGAGATTGACCACTCGGCTCCAGCCGGCAGTGCCGGCCCCGCCGGCAGTGTCGTTGGCGGCGCGCGCGCCATTGACCTTGACGGAGGCGATCCCATAGTCACCGTGGCTGGCGTCCGAGGCGGTGCCCGCCAAAGTAATCACGCTGGTGTTGACCACCTGCGAGTCGGAGTAGCTGGTAATAGCCAGATCGGGCGAGGGGCCGAGATGCCCCTGCCAAATGCCAAACCTCGCCGATTCCACGCCCCCCGCGTCCATGAAATCCCCGCCCACGTAGAGGTTGTTGCCGCTCATGACGACGGCGTTGACGGGGCCATCCACGCCGCCGCCCACGGACACCCAATTGGCGCCGTTCCATTTGGCAAGGAAGCTGGAGTCGCTTCCCCTTGTCCAAAAGTAGCCGCCCGCATAGACGTTGACGTCAATGGCAGCGAGGGCGTTGACGGGGGCATTGACCCCGCCGCCCAGAGCGGACCAACTGTTGCCGTCCCATTTGGCAATATAATTGGCGTTGGAGCCGCCAGCCGTCGTGAAATCGCCGCCCGCGTAAAGGATGCCTCCGCTCAAGGCGAGGGCGTTGACGGGGGCATTGACCCCGCCGCCCAGAGCGGACCAACTGTTGCCGTCCCATTTGGCAATATAATTGGCGTTGGAGCCGCCAGCCGTCGTGAAATCGCCGCCCGCGTAAAGGATGCC
>CAITSE010000327.1 GCA_903894975.1 uncultured Lentisphaerota bacterium | reverse complement strand
GGCAGGACGACGCCGTTGCAGGTCATGTGTTTCGGGACGGTGCGTTCGACCAGGTCTTCGCCGAAATCGCCGCCGTAGCCGCAGAACTCTTGTCCTTGGGCGTCCTTCGCCACCAGGCACTTGTCCTGCCAGTCCCAGACAAAACCACCCTGGAACCGTTCGAACCGTTCCAGGAGTTCGGTGAACCAAGTCATGCCGCCGCCGGCATTGCGGATCTGATATAGGTACTCGACCAGGACGATGGGGCGCAGGTCCTTGGCATCGGCGAGCATGTTGATGATGTGATCCGGGGAGGCGTACATGTTGCCGCGCAGGTCCGAGATGATGGCTTCGGGATGGCCGCTTTCGTACTGCACCAGGCGGGAGCGGTCGTAGTAGCGGATCCAGTTGGCCATGGCGCTGTGGTTCGGGCCTTTCAGCGATTCGTTGCCCATGGACCAGGAGACGATGGCCGGGTGGTTCTTGTGCACCAGCACCATGCGGATGGCGCGTTCCAGGTAAGCCTGGGCCCAGGTCGGGTCGTTGGAGAGGATACCGTTCACCCCGTGGGTTTCGAGGTCGGCTTCGCAGATCAGGCAGATCCCGTATTCGTCGCACAGGTCATACCAGGCCGGATCGTCCGGGTAATGGCAGGTGCGGACGCCGTTGAAGTTCAGCCGTTTCATGGTGAGAATCTCCTGGCGCATATGCTCGCGGGAGACGTATCGGCCGGTTTTCAGGGCGTGTTCGTGGCGGTTAACGCCGCGGAAGATCATGCGCACGCCGTTGAGATAGATCACGTTCTGCTTGATCTCGATGCGCCGGAAGCCGGTGCGGCAGGCTTCGCAGTCAATGGCCCGGCCGTCGGGCGCCAGTAAGGTTAAGACGGTGGTGTACAGGTACGGCGTTTCCGGAGTCCACTTGATGACCGCGGGCAGGTTCAGGGCAAAGGTGATTCCGGCTTCCTTGTGGAGTCCCCAGGTGGGCTTCAGGTCCTGTTTCTGTTCCGCCTGGGTCACCAGCATGCCGGCGGCATCGAAGAGTTGCAGGCGCACAGTGTAATCGGCGTAACCCGCCAGTTCCTTGAGCTGCACTTCGACTTGGTACGCCGCACTGTCGCCGTGCTCCGCGGGCGTGGCCTGGACAAACCAGTCGCGCAGGTGGATTTTGGGTTTGGCGATCAGGCGGACCGGGCGGAAAATCCCGGAAATGTGCCAGTAATCCTGATCTTCCAGCCAGGTGCCGTCGGACCAGCGGATCACCTGCAGCGCGATGGTGTTGACGCCCGGCTGCACGAACGGGGTCAGGTCGAAGGCCGCCGGCAGTTTGCTGTCCTGCGAATAACCGACCGCCTGGCCGTTGACCCAGAGGTAGAACGCGGACTCGACGCCGTTGAAGTTCACGAACACGCTCTGGTCTGCCCAGGCGGCGGGCAGCTCGAAGGTGCGGACATAACAACCGGTCGGGTTGGCCGCCGGGACGAAGGGCGGATGCATCAGGTACGGCTCATGCGCTTCCCGGTTGGTCAGGCTCGGCTGCTGCAGGTATGGTTCGCCCGTACCGAGGTGGAACGGATAGATGACGTTGGTGTAGATCGGTTTGCCGAAGCCCTGGACTTCCCAGTTGCCCGGGACCTGGATCGCGGTCCACGGCGCGGTGTCGAAGCCCGGTTGCCAGAAGTCGTCGGGCACCGCCGCGGGCGCCGGGGCGAGGTGGAATTTCCAGGTTCCGTCCAGGGACAGGACGTTGGCGGAGGAATCGCGGTCGCAGGTCAGTGCCTGCGCGAGATTCTCGTAGGCACCCCAGGGCGCATGCTGCGGTTCGCGATTGATCTGGGTGACTTCCGGGTTTTCCCAGTCGCGCCGGTAATTGAAGCAACCTGCGTCTTTCGGGGCATTGTCGGCGAAGCGGTTTCGCGGATTCATATGTGAAATTCTCCTGTAGTCATCATCATCTTATCGGGGGCGTACCATAACGGACCGGCGAAGAGGTGCAAAGTGGAGGGCGAGTGGCCTCACGAGCCGAGATTGGAGGGCGACCGGCCGCGGGAGCCGGGGTTGGCGGGCGGCCTAGGCTGGGCGAGGGGCCTCCCGAGCCGTGAAACGTGAAACGTGAATAGTGACTCGTTGTCGATGGTCGGACCGAGCCGGTCCGACTACTTTGGGGTTGGCATCACACTACGGCGGTCCGTGCGATGATTTCATCCTGGAGCGCGGGGGGCAGGGAATTGAAGTAGGAACTGTAGCCGCTGACCCGCACCACCAGGTCCGGGTGGCGCTCCGGATGGGCCCGAGCTTCGTGCAGGACGGCCGGATCCACGATGTTGAGCTGCAGGACCGATCCGCCGGCGGCGAGGAAGCGTTTGAAGATGGCGGTGACGGCGGGCGCCGGGCAGCCGGCGGCGGCCATGGGGAGTTTAAGGTCCAGCACGGCCACCACCGGATAGAGCGTCAGGTCCAGCGGTTCCAAGGCGCGCAGCACCTGGCTGATGCCGCATTCCGGTCCCAGGGCCAGGAGGCTGGGGCTCATGCCCGGGGAGAGATGCTGTCCGGCATGGCGGCCGTCGGGTGTGGCTCCGGCGCGTTCGCCGAAAGAGGTGAAACTGCGGAAACTGAACAGGCTGGCTTCGTAGCGGCCGCCCCGGGTGTTCGGCTGGCCCGACGCGGCGCGGGCGACATCCGCAAAGACCCGGGCGGAATAGGCGCGCACCGCCTCATCTTCCTGCCCGAACTTGGGCACGCGGTGCAGCAGGTACTGGCGATACGCTTCTTCGCCCTTGAAGTCCGCCGTCAGCATGTCCGCCAACTGGGCCAGGGACAATTGATGCTGTTCATAGACGACGCGGTTCACGGCGAAGAGCGAATCGATCAGCGTGCCGATGCCGGCGAGGGAGACACTGCCGAAATTGTAGCGCGCCCCGCCTTCCATCATGTCCAAGCCGCGTTCCAGGCAGTCGTCGAAGGTCGACGAGTGCAGCGGGCAGGGGTTGTAGCGCCAGCCTTCGCCCTCGGTCCGGTTGCGCAGGGCGACATGGGCATCCACCACGGCCTTGAGATTGGCGAGAAAGAGCGCATGGAACGAGGCGAAATCCGTGGCCGCGGCATAAGTCTGCACGGCAAAGCCGGCGTTGGCGGCCACGGTGGTCCAGCGTTCCGGCGCGAAGCCCATGAGGAAGATCTGGCCGAGGTTCAGGTACAGGGTGGCGCGGCTGTTGACTTCGGTGTTTTCGAGCACGTTTTCCTGGCAGCCGCCGCCCACGTAGAGCCGGCAGTCTGCCACGGCCTTGCCCATTTTCCGGTTGGCCTCGATGATGACATCGTCGTTGAAAATGCAGAGCGTATTGCCGCCTTCGAGCGCGAGCTGCCCCAGGAGTTCGAAGTACTCTTCCGGATGCCGCGGCGAGAGGCGGGCGTTGAGCTTCGGGTCCACCAGGCGCGCCTCCCGGTAGATTTCGAGGATCATCCGGGTTAGGTCGTTGAAGATCGCGTGCCCCTGGCGGTCGCAACCGCCGATGGCGACGGTGGAGTTAGTGCCGTTATGATTTTTCGCCTGGCGCATGCCGAAGCGGACATCGCTGAAGGCGAGGAAGAACGCCAGCAGGTCTTTGGCTTCGTCGCGGGTGATCCGGCCGGCGGCGAGATCGTCCCGGTAATAGGGCCAGAGGATCCGGTCCGGATGCCCGAACACGCTGATCCCGTTGCCGTCCAGGGCCTGGGTCACTTCGCGCATGAAGAGGATGGTGTTCAGCGCCTCGTAGAACGTTGTTGGCGGCCGGGCCGGCACTTCACGGGCGGTGGCGGCGATGCGTTGCAGCCGCGCCTGCACGACCGGGTCCGTTTCCGCGGTCAGCAGGCGGTCGGCTTCATCCGCCAGCCGGTTCGCGACGGTGAGCAGCGCCCGGTTGCCGGCAAGCGTTGCCCGGAGAAATGCCTCTTCCCGGGCCGAGGCGGCCTGCGGCAGACGAGCTTCGGCCCGGGCGATCAGGCCGTTGAGCCCGTCACGGAAGACATTGTCATAACCGAGGGCGTGGTGGTTGTCGTCCAGCACCAGCCAACTGATGGTCAGGCCGCACTCGCCCAGCGGCTGCAGATGCTTGATTCCCAACGCTTCCAGCTCGCGGCCGAACGGTTCCCGCTTCAGCCAGCCGCCGACCCCGCCGGAGCCCAGGTCGGTCCGCGGTTTGCCGACATTGAACTCGAAGTAGAAGGGAAAATGCCGGAAGACCTTGACCGGGCACCGGCTGGCGAGGAATTCATAGCCCGCGGCTTTGCGCTCCGCCGGGAGCCATGCGGGGTGCGCCGCGCTCAGCTCATGCAGCGCGGCTTCAAGATGGCGCAAGTCCGACGGGAAGGCGGCATAATAACGGTCCAATTCCGCTTCGAACCATTCGCGTTCCAGGAGAAAAGACATGATTTTACAGCCTTTTGAGGTGCCGTCAACTGCCGGGGGGATGGAAAACCAGAGGCAATGGACTCAGTTGAAGTACCAGATCGAGAAGCCTTTGGTGCTGTCCCGGCCGATGTCGCCCACGTTGGGATAGTTGGCGGAGCGTGCCGGCGGATCGGGCAGCGGATCGTTTTTGGACCACTGGACATGGCCGTCCACGATCAGGACATTCCAGCCGCCGCTGTGCCGATCGGGGCCGGCTCCTCCCTGCAACCCCCATTCATGCTGGCACATCCATTGAAAGTCGGTCCAATATTCGATGGTGTAGAATTGGTTCCGGTAGCGTTCCACCATGGAGACCAGGCTGGACGGATTCTTGATCTTGGACAGGGGCATGCCGTAATCGCCGGGGTAATTATAGGCAAACACCTCCAGTGAACCATCATAATCCTTCCAGTTGAGCGCGGTATCCG
>CAITSE010000326.1 GCA_903894975.1 uncultured Lentisphaerota bacterium | reverse complement strand
CATATTTTATCTCTATAATTATATAACATTTTCTTTTTTAACCGCTAATGAACGCCAATGAACGCGAATAATTTTTGAATTATCGCCTGTGACGATGAACGGGACGCCCCTCTCCCGCGCTCCGCAAACGCCACCGGCCGGGGCGCGGTTATAGTATGACTTTTCTCCAAGTTTTCAGTTTCCAGTTTCGTCCCCTCCCCCCTTCTCCAAATCCAAAATCGCAAATCCAAAATCTAAAATTCAGGAGCCTTCCCATGCCCGACATCATCCAGATGACCCCGAGCGGCCTGCAGGTCGGCAATCATCCCGTGCTTCCTTTCATCGAGGGTGACGGTACCGGGCCGGACATCTGGCGCGCCTCGGTGCGCGTCCTCGACACCGCCGTCGCCAAGGCCTATGCCGGCGCCCGCAAGATCGAATGGCTGGAAGTGCTGGCCGGCGAGAAGGCATTCAAGGCCACGGGCAACTGGCTGCCTGAAGAGACGCTGGCGGCCTTCCGCAAATACATCGTCGGCATCAAAGGGCCGCTCACCACCCCGATCGGCGGCGGCATCCGCAGCCTGAACGTGGCGCTGCGCAAGGAATTGGATCTCTACGTCTGCCAGCGCCCGGTGCGCTGGCTCCAGGGTGTGCCCTCGCCCGTGAAGCGGCCACAGGATGTGGACATGGTGATCTTCCGCGAGAACACCGAGGACATCTACACCGGCATTGAGTTCGAGAACGGCTCCGACGACTGCGCCAAGTTCAAAAACCTCCTGAAAGAGCAGTTCCCTAAGGAATACAAGAAGATCCGCTTCCCCGACTCCTCCGGCATCGGCGTGAAGCCGGTCTCCCGCGAGGGCACCGAACGGCTGGTGCGCGCCGCCATTAAGTGGTCACTGACCAACCGCCGCAAGAGCCTCACCTTGGCGCACAAGGGCAACATCATGAAGTTTACCGAAGGCGCGTTTATGCGCTGGGGCTACGCCCTGGCCGAGCGCGAGTTTGGCGACAAAGTCTATACCTGGCGCCAGTGGGAAGTGACGAAAAAGGAAAAAGGCGAGGCCGCCGCCAACGCCGAACAGAAGGCTGCGCTCCAAGCCGGCCGGCTCCTGATCAAGGACGTCATCGCCGACATCGTCTTCCAACAGACCATCACCCGCGCCACGGATTTTGACGTCATCGCCACCATGAACCTGAACGGCGACTACCTCTCCGACGCCCTGGCCGCGCAGGTCGGCGGCATCGGCATCGCCCCCGGCGCCAACATCAACTACCTCACCGGTCACGCCGTGTTCGAGGCCACCCACGGCACCGCGCCGAAGTATGCGGACTTGGACAAGGTCAATCCCGGCAGCGTCATCCTCTCCGGCGAAATGATGCTCCGCTACCTGGGCTGGACCGAGGCCGCGGATCTGGTGGTCGCGGGGCTGGAAAAGGCCATCGCCGCCAAAACCGTCACCTACGACTTCGCCCGGCTCATGGACGGCGCGAAAGAAGTCAAGTGCTCCGAATTCGGCGACGCCATCATCCGGGCGATGTAAAACCGAGCACGGTTCCGTTTGAACAGAAGGCGCAAAGACGCAGAGAAGATGTCTTCTTTGTGTCTCTGCGCCTTCTGTTCATGTTCCCCGGTCAAGGCTCAATCCCGGCGGCCGCCGCCGAAGACGCCGGCGCGCCAGAGGTAGTAGAGCAGCGTGAGCACGGCGGTGACCGCCGCGGCAACATAAGTCAAAAAGGCCGCCCGCAGCACGATCCAGGCGTGATCGCTCTCCGGCACGGTGACGATGCCCGCCCGCACCATGGCCACCCGGGCCCGGACGCTGGCGTTCCACTCCACCGGCAGGGTGATGACGGAAAAGAGCACCGCCAGCCCGAACACCGCCGCGCCGAGGAGGATAAACTGCGGCCGGTGGAAGAGCATGCCGATGGTGACAAAAATCCACGAGAGGTAACTGCCCACATTGGTCGCCGGCACCAGCGCGGAGCGCAAACCCAGCCAGGCATACTGCTCAGCATGCTGGAGCGCATGCCCCGCCTCGTGGCAGGCCACGCCGACAGATGCCAGCGACGGGCTGTCATGCACTTCCTGAGACAGGCGCAGGGTCCGGGTCAGGGGGTCGTAATGGTCGCCGAGAAACCCCTGGGCATACTCGATCTTGACGTTGTGGACGCCCGCCACGTCCAGCATCCGCCGCGCCGCCTCGGCCCCGGTCAGCCCGCTGGCGGCCATGACCTCGGAGTACTTGGAGAACGTCGATTTAACGTAGTACGAGGCCCACAGGGAAAACAGAATCCCGGGGCCGATAAAAAGGAAATACACCGGATCAATGCCGAAGAACATGGCGCAACTCACTTTTGCGGCCTTTGCGGCCTTCTGTTCAAATCCTCAGACGGGTTTGCCAGCAAATCATGACAGTCTTCAGGAGACCAGACCCCGAAAAGAACCCGGGGTTCCCGCCGGGGAAACTCCGGGCTGTCTCCCGGCCGGATGACTCCGAGTAATATAGCAAGTCAGGATTCCAGGGTATGATGAATTTCCTGCCGGAGTTCGTCCCGGATCCGGGCGGCATCCTCATACCGCTCTTCCCGGATGGCCACGGCCATTCGCGCCTTGAGGCGAACCCGCGGATCCGAACTGACGGTTTCAAGCCTGCCCGAATCCTTCTTCCCGGCCGCGTCCGCTTGTTCCTCTTCGAGCTGGATGATAACCCCCGACTCCTCGATCACCGCATCGTCAATCATGATCGGGACCTCGCAGCGCAGGGCCAGGGCAATGGCGTCGCTGGGCCGGGCATCCAGAAAAATTTCTCCCAAGCGCCCCTGCAAGAGGATACCGGCAAAATAAGTGCCGTCGCGGATCTCGCGAATCTCCACATGCCCGACATGACAATCCAGGTTTTCAACCACATTCTTAAGCAAGTCATGGGTCAGGGGCCGCGACGGCTGAATATGATTCAGCGGAATGGCAATGGCCTGCGCCTCCGGCATGCCGATAAAAATCGGCACAGACCGGGGATCCGACTCGGGTTTGAGGATAACCACAAACCCGGCATTGGACAAAGAAAGATGGCTGACTGCGGCTGGAACCATCATGACACACCTCCAGGCTCGCCTGACTGAATTGTCAGTAGTCTCTGGGGAGATCTGATTCCCGCGAATATCGAGACTTTCTTTTCTCCTGCCTTACTCCTGATCTTCATTATAGCATAAAAGTTGCCAACCTGGCCACCCGCCCGAAACCAATAATTTCAACACGCCTGCGCACGCCTCGCCGAAAGCTCTATAGTACGCCGAGGAGCTGTCATGAATCGTGCATCGGTGCCATCTCATGTCCTTGTCCTCGGCCTCGGCGTCAGCGGGCTGGCCGCAGCCGAACTGGCCTTGGCCCTGGGCGCCGAAGTCACCGTCCTTGATGCCGCCGATTCCCCGGCCCTGAGACAACGGGCGGAGTCGTTGCGTCCCAAAAATGGGACGGTTCAACTCGCATGGGACAAACCGGCCTGGGACGGATCGGCGCCGGATCTGGCCGTGATCAGCCCCGGTATCCCGCCTGAAAGCATCCTCGGCAAATTGGCCGCAAGCCTGACGTGTCCGGTCATCAGCGAACTGGAATTCGGCTTCCGCCACACCGCCTGCCCGATCCTGGCCATCACCGGCACCAACGGCAAGACCACTTCCACGGAACTGTTGACGGCCTGCCTGCAGGGCGCCGGCCGGCGCGCGCTTTTCGCCGGCAACATCGGCGTGCCCCTCTGCGAGGCGGCGCGGCGCTCGGCGGAACTCGACTTCCTCGTAGTCGAAGTCAGCTCTTTCCAGCTTGAAAGCTGCGAGACCTTTGCGCCTCTGGCCGCCGCTATCCTGAACCTCACGCCGGACCACCTGGACCGCTACGCCGGCATGAGCCCCTACGCCGCCGCCAAGGCCCGCCTGTTCCGGCACCTGCCCCGCGCCGGCCAGGTGGTGCTGCGGCCGGACGTGCTGGAGTTCCCCGAAGTGCGCGCCGCGCTGCCGGAGGACGGCTCGACTCCGGTGCTTTTCAGTCTGGAAGACCGGCCTGACGCACACTATTTTCTGCGCGCCGACGGTCACCTCTGCCGCCGCGACCGCACCGGCGGCACCACGGCCCTGCTGCACCGGGACGAACTCCGGCTCAAGGGCGGACACAACCTGGAAAACGTACTGGCCGTAATCGCCCTGGCCGAACTGGCGGGCGTACCTTTCGCGGCATTTCGCGACGCGCTTGGCGCTTTCGCTCCGAGCCCGCACCGCCTGGAACTGGTGACCGAACGCAACGGGGTGCGTTTCATCAACGATTCCAAAGCCACCAATCCCGACGCCGTGATCCGCGCCATCGAAGCCGTTCAGGCCGGAGCGTCCGGCAAGGTGCTGCTCATCGCCGGCGGCCTGGACAAGGGATTGGAGTTCCATTCGCTCCGCCCCTGGCTGGCCCGCCATGTGAAACAAGTCGGGCTCATTGGAAAATGCCGGGAATCACTGGCGCAACAATGGCGGGACATTGTATATTGCAAAATCTTTTCTTCCATGGCGGAAGCTGTGGACGATGCCATTATCCATGCAGCCCCCGGTGATACGGTCCTCCTTTCGCCAGGCTGCGCCAGCATGGACATGTTTGCGAACTATGCGGAACGAGGCCAGGTCTTTTGCAACGCTGTCACCAGGAGAATGAATCCATGAACGCTCTGTCAGGAAAGTCCGATCTGCTGGTAAAACTGTGTGTCGTGTCCGGTCTGGCCCTGGTGGTCGCCGGATGCGCGTCCTCCGGAACGAAAAAAACGGAAGTCCTCGACAACCGGGACAACAAGGTTGCCGAACCCACCACGATCGTGCAGACGACAACTGCCGACAACAAGCTCCCCGCCGTCGATCCCGGCCAGGAAGCCAGGGAAAAAGACCTGCTCCTGGAAAAAGTGGATGCGGGCAAGTCCGCCGCCAAGCCGGTCGTCGCCAAACCCCTGACCCATACCGTGGCCAAGGGCGAAACCCTTGGCAAGATCGCGGATAAATTCGACGTCAGCACCGCCGAACTCGCGGCCGCCAACCACATGAAGCCCGCCGACGTTCTGCCGATCGGCAAAGTGCTGGCGATCCCCGCCGGCGGCACGACCAAGGCCGTGAAAAAACCCGCGGCCGCCAAGGCCCCGGAAAAGAAAGCCGAAGCCAAACCCGCCGCCCACAAAGCCGCGGATAAGGGCAAGACCGAAGCCAAGGCAAAAGTCGAAATCAAGCCCGCCAAGACCGCCAAGGCCGACGCCAAAACCGAAGCCAAACCCGCCGCCCCCGCCGGCGACGGCACGAAATACACCGTGCAAAAGGGCGACTTCCCGGCCTCCATCGCCAAGAAGTTCAACGTCAAGACGGATGATCTCATGGCCGCCAACAACCTCAAGTCCGCCACCGGCCTGCAGGTTGGCCAGGTGCTGGTGATTCCCGGCGCCAAGGCCGTGGAAAACAAGGCTGATGTCGCCACACCCGTGACTGCCGCCCCCGTGGCCGCCGCGCCCGGCCCCGATGCCGGCGCCCTGGCCGCCACGCCTGCTGCCGTCCCCCCGACGGCGCCCGCTCCCGGCGCCACGCCCAACACCATCGAATACAATGTCGTCGCCAGTGACACCCTGGAAACGATCGCCACCATGTTCGGCGTCAAACCCGAAGACATCACCCGCCTCAATCCCGCGGTGAAGAGTGCCGCCGACCTCAAGCCTGGCATGTCCCTGGTGGTGCCGTACCGCTAAGCTGCAATAACCTCCGCCAAAGATTGAATTGAAAGAAAAGAGGGCCGCATCGCCGGCCCTCTTTTATTTGACCATGGGCAACGCTCCCGTCATCACTCTCCAGCAATACCAGCGCGGCTGGTTGCGCCTGGTCCGGCTTCCCAACCTTCTCACGGTCTGCGGAGATCCCCTGGCCGGCCTTTGCCTGGTCTCCCTGACCGATCCGGAAATGCATCTGTTGCAGAAGACCGGCCCGATGCTGCCGGCGGCCTTGGCCTGCCTTTGCCTGTACATCGCGGGACTGATCCTCAACGACCTCCATGACGTCGGCATGGATCGGATCCTGCGGCCGGACCGACCGCTGCCCAGCCGAACCATCCCCATTCACCATGCCATGCTGGGAGTGTTTTTCCTGACCGTGACAGGTGTGGGATTGATCTGTTGCATCAGTTTCAGCGCGATGGCGATCGGCCTGGTCCTGATCTGCCTGATCCTAACCTACACGTTTATCGCCAAACCCGTCGGCGGCCTGACCGCGGCGGTGGTAATGGGCCTGTGCCGCGGCGTCAGCACCCTGATCGCGGTGGACATCTTTGACTGGAACCTGCCTGTGCTGATCTTTGCCGCCGTCGTCACCCTCTACACCTCCGGGCTCACCCTGGTCTCGGGAAAAGAGGACCGGGCGGCCAGTGTCGGCTGGGAAGCCTGGGTGCCAGCCTTCATGCTGCTCGTCCAGGGAGGAGTCTTCGCCGGCGTTCTGTTCATGCAACCGGACGCTAACCTGTATCTGGCCTGCATCCTCCTGGCCAGCTTGGCACTGCTTGCCGCCATTGCCCTGGCGACACGCATGGCGTGTGTCGTGACGGCGAACGTCTCCAGCCCCGGAGAAACCCGTTTTGCCGTGGCCCGCTTCATCCACATCATGCCTCTGGCCCAAAGCTGGCCGCTCCTGCTCCTGCCCGTCACCGTCGCCGGCGGCCTGGCCCTGGTCCTGGCCAGCGGCGTGGCCATGTGGGCCAACCGTCGCTATCCGGGAAGCTGAAAAGGCCTGTGGTCTGTAGGCCTGTGGCTTGTGGGGAAGAGAAAGACGAACGGTCCATTTTCGTCCCTTCCTTAGCTTTCCCACAGACCACAAGCCCCCAAGTCTTTTCACCTTCCGTGCCTCCATTACCCTGACAACACCGCACAGGCATTGTGAAAGAGTGACAACAAGTTACATTAAGGTTCTTTGTTTTCCCAGTTTTCGTCCTCCTGACTAGCGAGTCCACAGTTATGCCCCAGATCCGCAACATCGCCATTATCGCCCACGTTGACCACGGCAAGACCACGCTTGTGGATGAGCTCTTGAAGGAAGGCGGCGTCTTCCGTTCCAACCAGGTGGTGGAGGAACGGGTCATGGACAACATGGACCTGGAGAAGGAAAAGGGCATCACCATCAAGGCGAAGAACGCCACCATCCACTGGAATGGCACGATCATCAACATCGTGGACACTCCCGGACACGCCGATTTCGGCGGTGAAGTGGAGCGCATCCTGGGCATGGTGGAAGGCGTTTTACTATTGGTTGATGCGTATGACGGCCCCCAGGCCCAGACCCGTTTCGTCCTGCGCAAGGCGATGGAGCATCACCTCAAGCCGATCGTGGTCATCAACAAGATCGACCGTGAACATGCCGACCCCGAAAAGGTTCATGACCTCGTGCTGGAACTTCTCCTGGAACTGCACGCCACGGAAGACCAATTCAACGCGCCCTTCATTTACGCCAGCGGCCGCGATGGCTATGCCATGCGGCACATGGGCGACCCGAATCCCGGCAACATGCAGGTGCTCTTCGAGGACATCGTCAAGTTCATCCCGCCGCCGAAAGCCGACGAGGACAAACCCTTCCTGATGCAGGTGGCCAACCTCGACTGGAGCGATTACGTCGGACGCATCGCCATCGGCCGCATCCTGGCCGGCCGCGTCAAGATGGGGGACAGCATCTTCTGCATCCATGCTGACGGCAAGCGCGAGCGTGGCACCGTCAGCAAGGTCTTCCAATTTTCCGGCATCGGCCAGACCACGGAAACCGTGGACGGCGAAGCCGGCAACATCGTCGGCCTTTCCGGGTTCAGCGATGTGTGGATCGGCGAAACCATCTGTGCCACAGAAGATCAAGTGGCCCTGCCGATCATCGAACTCGATCCGCCGACCATCCAGATGGACATCTGCGTGAACGACGGCCCGCTGGGCGGCAAGGACGGCAAATTCGTCACCTCCCGCTACCTGCGCGAACGACTGATTAAAGAAGCGCGAACCAACATCTCCCTGAAGGTGGACGACACCGACACCGCCGCCGTCTACCGGGTCAGCGCCCGCGGCCTGATGCAGATCGCCGTGCTCGTCGAGCAGATGCGGCGCGAAGGCTTCGAGATGTGCGTGTCCCGCCCGAATGTCATCATCCGCATGAAGGACGGCGTCAAGTGCGAACCGTTCGAAACGGTCTGGGTCGAGACGCCCGAGGAATGCATGGGCGGCATCATCCAGAGCCTGGCCGGACGCAAAGCCGTGATGCAGAACATGACCAAGCATCATCACAGCAGCATCGTCAGCCTGGAATTCGTGGCCCCCACCCGCGGCCTCATCGGCTTCGATGCGGACCTGGCGAACCTGACCAGCGGCCGCGGCATCATGTCCCACCTCTTCAAGGATTACGCGCCCTACGTCGGCGACTTTAATTCACGCTCGGGCGCCACCCTGGTGTCCACGGATAAAGGCATCGCCACCCACTATGCGCTGGAAAGCAT
The DNA here is from genome assembly GCA_903894975.1 of uncultured Lentisphaerota bacterium. Taxonomy (GTDB): domain Bacteria; phylum Verrucomicrobiota; class Lentisphaeria; order Oligosphaerales; family CAITYL01; genus CAITSE01. The sequence continues at coordinate 12,508 of CAITSE010000326.1, read as the reverse complement.
CCGGGAACGCGGCCGCCTGTTCATTGCCCCCGGCGATGAAATCTATGTCGGCATGATCATCGGTGACAATCCGCGGCCGGACGACATCTCCGTCAACCCGACCCGGGCCAAGCATCTCACCAATGTCCGCTGCCAGGGTGAAGGCAAAGCCGTCCAGCTTGAACCGCCGATCCGGATGAGCATCGAACGCGCCCTGGAATACATCGCCCAGGACGAATACGTCGAAGCGACCCCAAACTTCCTGCGGCTGCGCAAGAAAATCCTGGACGCCACCAAGCGCCACCGCGCCGCCCAGACCGCCGCCAAAGCCGCGGAAAACGCCGGATAACCCGCCATGATTCCCGGACTGCCGCCCCCTGACGAGCTCCGCCGGATCCTGGAGGACAGCTTCGGCCGTTCTCCTTTTCCCGCCGCCTTCGCCACCACCGCCACCCGGGAACGCATCGGCCGGACCATCCTGGCCTCTGGACTGGCCGCCCGGCTCCGGCACTCCCTGGCCGACGCCCGCCCCGTCATCGCCTACCCCTTCTCCGCCCGGCAGGAATTCCGCCGGACCGGCGGCCGCCACCTCTATGAAAGCCTCGCCCGCCGCCGCTACGAACAGATCGCCGCCGCCACCCTGCTCTGCCTCGCCGGCGAAGACCACGCCAGCCTGCTCGAAGACCTGATCTGGGCGGAATGCGAAAGTTCCTCCTGGGTCCTGCCCGCTCATGAATGCCGCAATGAACCCATCGACCTGGGCGCCGCCATGAACGCCCGCCGCCTCGCCACCACCGACTGGTGGGTCGGCGAACGGCTGGACCCGAGCCTCCGCCAACGCCTCCGCCAGGAACTCCGCCGCCGCATCTTCGATCCCTTTTTCGATCCGGCCTATTCCTACTGGTGGAAGCGCACCACCAACAACTGGAACGCCGTCTGCCATGCCGACACCGGCATCGCCGCCATGCTCCTCGAGGATCGCCCCGGCCACCGCGCCGCGCTCCTGGCCGAATCCGTCCAGAACCTGGAACAATTCCTCGCCGGCTTCACCGCCGACGGCGGCTGCTCCGAAGGCCCCAGCTACTGGCGCTACGGCTTCGGCTGGTACGTGGATTTCGCCGACGCCCTCCACACCTACACCGCCGGCCGCCTCAACCTCATGGCCGGCCCCCGCCTCTACGACATCTGCCGCTATCCCCTGGCCTGCAATATCGCCCCCGGCCAGGAAATGCTTTTCGCCGACGCCACCTCCGGCCACCTCCCCCTGACCATCGCCCTGCGCATCAACAAGTTCCAGCACCTGCCCGAACTCTTCAGCCTCTGCCGGCTCAACCCGGACCACACGGCCGAAGCGCACACCCTCGACGAACTCGCGCTCTATGACGGCCACCCCCTGCCCGCCGCCCCGCCGCCGCGCCAGGACGCCGTCCTCCCCGACCTCGGCGTCGCCAAACTCCGCGCCGGTAGCACCACCCTGGCCGCCAAGGCCGGGCACAACGACGAACACCACAACCACAATGACGTCGGCACCTTCCTCCTCCACCGCGGCCGAACCTTCTTCCTCGCCGACCTCGGCGCCCCCGTCTACACCGCCAAAACCTTCTCCCCGCAGCGCTACGACAGCCTGTTCTGCAATTCCTTCGGACACAGCGTCCCCGTCCTCGGCGGACGCCCGCAACAGACCGGCCCCCAGCACACCGGCACCCTGACCGTGGAAAACGCCGGCGCCGCCGGACAGGACAAGGCCGCCGTCCTCGAACTCGCCGCCGCCTACGGCCTGCCCGAACTGCGCCGCCTCACCCGCCGCCTCGAACTGGCCGCGGACGGCGCCGAACTCCGCCTCACCGACACCTTCATCTTCACCGCCGCCCCCCTGCCCGTTGAAGAAACCTTCCTCACCTTCCTCCCGGCCGCAGTCACCCCCGACGGCAACACTGTCATCCTGGACGGCGGAAACGACGGTTCCCTGCACCTGACCGCCGCCTCTGCCGGAACCTGGATTGTGACCGACCTGACCGAAGCCTGCAAGGCCGAAAGCCGCGACGGCACCCCCGTCCGCCGCATCACCTTCCAGCCCGCCGCCGTAACGCCCCCCGCCGTGGAACTCACCCTCGCCTTCCGCTTCCGCTTCGCCCAGTCAATCTGAGCATCCTCCGTCCGACCCACGCACGTCGGAAGTGGATTGATCATGAAAAGGAAAGTCCGCCTGCTTTCTCTTCTGATGGTGTCGCTATTACTGGGCGCCTGCGCTACAGGCAAAAATTATAGCGGACCAACCCGGCCAAAGTCGGAAGTAGCGACTATCATCTTTGGATCGCCGAATACTTCAACGGAAGGGCAGCCCGACGTATCACTTTTAACGCGGTTGCGGAAGGTTCGGTTTACTATCTGAACGACGTTCAAAAAGACCGCTGACACAAAGATTTCAAAAAGGTTGATGAAAGAGGTGATGGCGACATGCGGCGTGCCGATGCGTTCTCTCTGCCGCCGCGGATCCAGGCCAGCGCCCGGCGCAGCGGCCCCAGGTTCCGGTGCGCGGCCCGGCGGCCGCCGGACACGTCCACCTCGATGAATCGACTTACCGGGTGGCAAGGCCGGCTTGAACCGGGGCCGGGGCGTGTCATAGTATTTAACGTTCGTTATAATTCGTGTCCGCCGGCCGCGGCCGGATGGACGGAGGCAGGCGAGAATGCCCGGCAAGCGCGCCCAAAAAGATCCCAAAACCCGTATCCTGGACACCGCGGAAAAGGTGTTTTCGAGCCGTGGCTTCGATGGCGCCTCCGTGCGGACCATCGCCGCGGGGGCCGGGGTGAACCTGCCCACGGTGTATTACTATTTCGGTTCGAAGCAGGGGCTGATGCTGGCCGTGCTTGACCGGCGTTGCGGCCCGCTCCGGCAGGAGCACCTGGACCTCCTGGCCCGTTATGAAAAGGAAGCCGGAGGGCTGCCGCCGTCCGTGGAAAACGTGCTGGAAGCCATGCTGCTGCCGCCGCTGCGCCTGGCCGCCAGCAAATCTGCGACCCACGCTGTGGTCATGCGCCTGATCGGCCGGATCATGGCGGAGCCGGACCTGGAGACGCAGACCCTCCTGCTCCGCGGGCACCGGGAGGTTCGCACCGTGTTTGAAGAGGCATTTGCCCGCAGCCTGCCGGGCCTGCCCCGGGAGGTTTTGCTGTGGCGTTGCGAGTTTGTCTGGGGGGTGCTGGGATCCATGCTGTGCGGCTCCCAGCGGGTCAGCAACGAAACCCGGGGTGCCTGCGATCCGCTCGACACTCCGGTCGTCATGGCCCAGATGATCCGTTTTCTGGCCGAAGGTTTTCGTGCGCCGGCCTGAGCCGGCGAGTTCATGTTCCGCAAGTCATCAAGAGGTTCCCATATGCAAATTTCATTCAAAACCAGACAACTCGCGGCCGGTGCCGGCCTGCTCGGCGCCGGGTTGATCCTGGCCGGGTGCGGCAAAGCCATGGTTTCGGCCGGTGCGGGAATGCCGCCCCCCGAAGTGGCGGTCGTGACGCTCCAGCCGGAACGTCTCGTGCTGACCACGGAACTGGCCGGGCGGACCTCGGCCAACCTGGTGGCCGAAGTGCGGCCCCAGGTGGGCGGGATCATCCAGGAACGGCGCTTCACGGAAGGCTCCGATGTCAAGGCGGGTGAGGTGCTGTACCAGATTGATCCGGCCACCTATCAGGCCGCCCTGGACAGCGCCGCCGCCGCCCAGGCCAAGAGCGAGGCGAACGTCCTGCCGATCCGGCTTAAGGCCGAACGCTACAAAGAACTGGTGAAGGTCAAGGCCGTGAGCCAGCAGGATGTGGACGATCTCCTGGCGGCGCTCAAGCTGGCCGAGGCCGACGTGGACGTCAGCAAGGCCGCCGTCGCCATTGCCCGGATCAACCTGGCCTACACCCGGGTCACGGCGCCGATTTCCGGACGCATCGGCAGGTCCTCCGTCACCACCGGCGCCCTGGTCACCGCCAACCAGCCGGCGGCTCTGGCCGTCATCCAGCAATTGGATCCGGTGTATGTGGATGTCACCCAGGCCAGCGTCAAACTGCTCCAGTTGCAGCGGAACCTGGCTGGCGGTCAGCTCAAGCGGGACGTCTCGATCCAGGCCGCCGTCAAGCTGTTTCTGGAAGACGGAACGCCCTATCCCCAGCCGGGTCTCCTGAAGTTCTCCGACGTCACCGTGGACCCTTCCACCGGTTCGGTGACCCTGCGCACCCTGTTCCCCAACCCGGATCAGGTGCTGCTGCCCGGCATGTATGTGCGTGTGGTGGTGGAGGAGGGGGTGCTGGAGCAGGCGCTTCTGGTGCCGCAGCGGGGCGTAACCCGCGATCCCCGGGGCAACGCCACGGCCATGGTGGTGAACGCCGCCGGCCTGGTGGAGCAGCGGACGCTCAAGGTCGAGCGCAGTCTCGGCGACCGTTGGCTGGTCCGCGAAGGCTTGAACGCGGGCGACCGGGTCATTCTCGAAGGACTCCAGCGAATCAAGCAGGGCATCCCCGTGCGGGTGGTGCCGTTTAGCAACCAGGGCGGCCCCGCCGCCGCTCCCGCCGCCGGCAAACCGTGAGCGGAAAATCTGAATTCCGAATGATGAATTCTAAGTGATGCCTTTTTGCACGCCGTGGAGTTTCGCGAAGTTCGCAAGCAAGGAATTGTCCGATGTTATCCCGTTTTTTCATTGATCGCCCCATTTTTGCCTGGGTGATCGCCATTGTCATCATGCTGGCCGGACTCCTGGCGATCCGGACCCTGCCGGTTTCCCAGTATCCGGCCATCGCGCCGCCGGAAATCTCCATCAACGCCTTCTATCCCGGCGCCTCGGCCAAGACGGTGGAGGACACGGTCACGCAGGTGATCGAGCAGAAGATGAACGGCATCGATCATCTCCGCTACATGTCCGCCTCCAGCGATTCCTCCGGCCGCGGCAGCGTCACCCTGACCTTTGACGCCGGCACCGACCCGAACATCGCCCAGGTGCAGGTGCAGAACAAACTGCAGTTGGCCATGCCGGTCCTCCCGCAGGTCGTGCAGCAGCAGGGCCTCCAGGTCGTCAAGTCCACCCGCAACTTCCTGCTGATCGCCGGCTTCATCTCCGAAGAAGGGCGAATGACCCGCGACGACCTGACCGATTATACGGTGGCCAACATTCAGGACGTCATCAGCCGGCTGGAAGGCGTGGGCGAGGTCATGACCTTCGGCGCGCAATACGCCATGCGGATCTGGCTGGATCCGGACAAGCTGCGCAGTTTCAGTCTCATGCCGGGCGACGTCACCCAGGCCATCAAGGCCTACAACGTGCAGGTCTCCGCCGGCCAGTTCGGCGGCACGCCGTTCGTGCCCGGCCAGCAACTGAACGCCACCGTCACCGCCAAGACCCTGCTCCAGACCCCGGAGCAGTTCGGCGAGATCCTGTTGCGCACCAACAGCGACGGGTCCAAGGTGTTCCTGCGGGACGTGGCCCGGATCGAGGTGGGAAGCGAAAGCTACGAGGCCGTGGCCGCCTTCAACGGCAAGCCCGCCGGCGGCATGGCGATCAAGCTTGCCGCGGGCGCCAACGCCCTGACCACCGCCGACCTGGTCAAGGCCAAGCTGGCGGAGCTGTCGAAGTTCTTTCCGGAAGGCATGCGGGTCATCTACCCGTACGACACCACCCCGTTCGTCCGGATTTCGATTGAAGAAGTGGTGAAAACCCTGCTGGAGGCGATCCTGCTGGTCTTCCTGGTGATGTTCCTGTTCCTGCAGAATTTTCGCGCCACCCTGATCCCGACCATCGCCGTGCCGGTGGTGCTGCTCGGCACCTTCGGCGTGCTGTCGGCCTGCGGTTTTTCCATCAACACCCTGACCATGTTCGCCATGGTGCTGGCCATCGGCCTGCTGGTGGACGACGCCATCGTGGTGGTGGAAAACGTCGAGCGCGTGATGACCGAGGAGGGACTTTCCCCCCGGGACGCGACCCGCAAGTCCATGGGGCAGATCACGGGCGCGCTGGTGGGCATCGCCCTGGTGCTGTCCGCGGTGTTCATTCCGATGGCGTTCTTCGGCGGTTCCACGGGCGTCATTTACCGACAGTTCTCCATCACCATCGTCTCGGCCATGGTGCTCTCGGTGGTGGTGGCCCTGATCCTGACCCCGGCGCTTTGTGCCACCATGCTCAAGCCGGTGGCCAAGGGGCACCTGGCGTCGGAAGCCGGCTGGTTCAAGGGATTCTTCCGTTGGTTCAACCGGCTCTACAGCCGCAGCAGCAGTCAATACCAGTCGCTGGTCGGGCGGATCCTGGCCACGGGCGGACGCTACCTGGTGCTGTACGCCCTGATCGGGGGGGTCATCGTCTTCCTGTTCCACCGCCTGCCCACCGCCTACCTGCCGGACGAAGATCAGGGCATTCTCATGAACCTCATCCAGCTCCCCGCCGGCGCCTCCATGGAGCGGACGTTGAAGGTGCTTGAAGAGGTTGACCGGCACTACAGGGAAGATGAAAAGGCCACCGTGGAGTCGGTTTTCTACGTGGCCGGATTCGGCTTTGCCGGCCGCGGCCAGAATAACGGCCTGGCCTTTGCCAAGCTCCGGGACTGGGATCTCCGCAAGAGCCCGGACCTGCAGGTGAAGGCCATCGCCGGCCGGGCCATGATGGCCTTCTCCCGCATCCGGGACGGCATGGCGTTTCCCCTGATCCCGCCGGCGATCATTGAAATGGGCATGGCCAACGGTTTCGACTTCGAACTGCAGGACCGCGGCGGCCTGGGGCACGACAAATTGATGGAGGCGCGCAACATGCTCCTGGGCATGGCCGCCCAGAATCCGGCCGTCGTGGCGGTCCGTCCCAACGGGCAGAACGACACCCCGGAATACATGCTGGACATTGACGAGTCCCGCGCCGGCGTCCTGGGCGTGGCGGTCAAGGACATCCACGAGACGGTCAGCACGGCCTGGGGCGGGGTGTACGTGAACGACTTCATCGACCGGGGCCGGACCAAGAAAGTTTATCTCCAGGCCGACGCGCCCTACCGGATGCAGCCGGAAGACTTGAACCGGTGGTATCTCCGCAACAGCTCCGGGAAGATGGTGCCGTTTTCCGCCTTCGCCTCCGGGCATTGGACCTACGCCTCGCCGCGGCTGGAACGCTACAACGGCATGCCGGCCATGAACATCCAGGGCCAGGCCGCGCCGGGGAAAAGCTCCGGCGAAGCCATGAAGGTCATGGAGGAGATGGCGGGCAAACTCCCCCCCGGCATCGGCTACGAGTGGACCGGCATCTCCTACCAGGAACGGATGGCCGGATCCCAGGCCCCCGCCCTGTACGCGCTTTCCATCCTGGTGGTCTTCCTCTGTCTCGCCGCCCTCTATGAAAGCTGGGCGATTCCGTTCTCCGTCATGCTGGTCATCCCGCTGGGCGTGATCGGCGCCCTGGGCGCGACCTTCGGCCGCGGCCTGCCGAACGATGTGTACTTCCAGGTCGGCCTGCTCACCATTATCGGGCTCTCCGCCAAAAACGCCATCCTGATCGTGGAGTTCGCCAAGACGCTGATGGATGAACACGGCATGGAGTTGAAGGCGGCCACCCTGGAAGCGGCCCGCCTGCGTCTGCGGCCCATCCTCATGACCTCGCTGGCCTTCATCCTGGGCGTGCTGCCGCTGGCCATCAGCCGCGGCGCCGGCTCGGGCGCCCAGAACGCCATCGGCACCGGCGTGATCGGCGGCATGCTGACGGCCACCTTCCTGGCCATCTTCTACATCCCGCTGTTCTTCGTCGAAGTGCGCCGGATCTTCAAGGCCAAACCGCCGGCGGCGACGCCGCCCGCCGGACCGGCCTCTCCCGACGGTGGGCTCAAGCTGCCGGGCGCCGTCGTCTCGCTGCTGGTCCTCGGCCTGGCCGGAACGCTTTTCCTGACCGGCTGCAAGAGCGGCCCGGACTTCCATGCGCCGGAAATGAAGGTCGGTGACACCTTTGCCAACGGCGGCGCCGCCGGCCTGGCCGCCGACCCGGTCGACGCGGCCTGGTGGCGCAGTTTTCACGATCCCAAACTGGACGACATGATCCGGCAGGCCCTAATTGCCAATCAGGATCTGCGGGTGGCCACCGCCCGCGTCAAGGAAGCCCGCGCCCTGCGCCAATACGTCGGCCTGGACGCCTTCCCCACCGTCACCGTCAACGGCGGCTATACCAAGCGGTTGAACAGCGAGGCGACCATGCCCGGCATGAGCCGTGATGCCCGCACGTCGGAACTCTACGACGCCGGGTTCGACGCCACCTGGGAACTGGACTTTTTCGGCCGCGTCCGCCGCTCCATCGAGGCCAGCGACGCCGATCTGCGCGCCGTGGAGGAAAACCGGCGCGACGTGCAGGTCACGCTCATCGCCGAAATCGCGCGCAATTACCTGGAACTGCGCGGCAACCAACTGCGCCTCGCCGTGGCCCGGGCAAGTGTGGAAAACCAGCAGGGCACGCTGGACATCGTCGTGGCCAAGCTCAACGCGGGGCAGAGTTCCGAACTGGATGCCGCCCGCAGCCGGGCGCAGGTGAGCACCACCCGCTCCCTGATCCCGGTCCTGACCATGGCGGTCAAGCGCGGCATCAACCGCCTGAGCGTGCTCACCGGCCAGGCGCCGGCCGCCCTGGAACCGGTCCTGGCGGAAGCCGCGCCCCTGCCGGTCCTGCCGGCCCTGGTCAACACCGGCAACCCGGCGGACCTGCTGCGCCGGCGTCCGGACATCCGCGCCGCGGAACAGGCGCTGGCCGCCACCACCGCCCGCATCGGCGTGCAGACCGCCGACCTCTTCCCGCGCGTCACCTTCAACGGCAGTCTCGGCTTGGAGGCCGGCAAGGGCTCCGACCTCACCCGGAGCGGCGCGAACACCTATGCCTTCGGCCCCCGCATCTCCTGGGCGGCCTTTGATCTCGGCCGGGTCCGCGCCCGCATCAAGGCGGCCGACGCCCGGGCCGAGGCCGATCTCGCCGCCTACGAAAAGACCGTGCTCACGGCCCTGGAGGAAACCGAAAACGCCCTCACCGATTTCACCCAGGAACAGATCCGGCGGGAACACCTGGTCGCCGCGGTAACCGCGGCGGACCAGGCCGTGAACTTGGCCCGGGTCCGGTACGACGGCGGCATCGCGGACTTCCAATCCGTTCTGGACACGCAGCGGACCCAGCTCGCCGTCCAGGAACAGCTCGTCGCCAGCGAAACCAGCACCGCCACCGCCCTGGTCGCCGTTTATAAGGCGTTGGGCGGCGGTTGGGAAACGGAAGTGCCGGCCTCCGCGACTTCTGCGACTTCTGCGACCCCCGCGACCCCGGCGCCGTAAATCCGGTCAGGGGTGGCGTTCGCCCCCCCCCGGCAAGTAATGCCTCAAGGCGGGAGGGGCCAGAGTTAGAACGGTCTGTGGCTTGTGGTCTGTGGGCCTGTGGGAAAGCGTAGACAGGAACGAAAAAATTTGACTTTTCGGTCTTCCTCCTCACCACAGGCCCACAGACCTACAGACCACAGACCTCTTGTCGCTTGAGCCATTACAGGCTTGCCTGTTTGCCTATTGCGCGATATAGTTACGGGTAACGATTCATTTGTGCCCGGCGTGACATCGATGAGTGCGCAAGCTCGGTAAACCCAGCGCCACGCATCGGCGTGTCACCCCAGAACGAGAGGTTCAGATGAAGAGCATGAATCGCACCGCGCCCCTTGCCGTAGCCGCATGCCTGTTGGCGGCAAGCCTCACCTCCGCCATCGCCGGGTCGGGAGCGTACACCGTCACCGACCTGGGCACCTTGGGGGGCGGCGTCAGCGGAGCCTTTGGCATCAACGCCAGCGGCCAGGTGGTTGGCTATGCAGAAACTGCGGACTCTGTCAATCATGCATTCCTCTATTCGGGCGGGACGATGACTGACTTGGGTACCTTGGGGGGATCGAACAGCACGGGCAATGGCATCAACGCCAGCGGCCAGGTGGTCGGCGGCGCACACACCACCGATAATGCGACCCTTCAACCCTTCCTCTATTCGGGCGGGACGATGACCGCCCTGGGCTCCTTGGGGGGATCGTACGACCTGGCTTTTGACATTAACACCAGCGGCCAAGTGGTCGGCTATGGGCACTTCACCGAAAACGGGGACAGTCATGCTTTCCTCTATTCGGGCGGGACGATGACCGACCTCGGCACCCTAGGGGGAGCCAGCAGCGGAGCCTATGGTATCAACACCAGCGGTCAGGTGGTCGGCAATACGGACATCGCCGTCGGTGAAAGTCAGGCCTTCCTCTATTCGGGCGGGACAATGACCCCCCTCGGTACTTTTGGGGGATCTAACAGCAATGGCCTTGACATCAACACCAGCGGCCAGGTGGTCGGCTATGCAGAAACCGCGGACCTTGCCAGTCATGCCTTCCTCTATTCGGGCGGGACAATGACCGACCTGGGCACCTTGGGGGGATTAAACAGCTATGCCAATGGCATCAATGACCTTGGCCAGGTAGTTGGCGAGGCGGCCATCACCAATGAGGCGGGCACCCATGCCTTCCTCTATTCAGGCGCGACGATGACCGACCTGAACTCCTTGATCAACCCCAGCTTAGGGTGGGAATTGCTTACAGCCAGCGGCATCAACGATGCCGGCCAAATTGTCGGCACGGGCGTTGTCGACGGTCAGACACACGCCTTCCTCCTCACCGCCGTCCCCGAACCGTCCACGGGGCTGATCGCCCTGGGCCTGGTGTCCACGCTGATTATGCGCCGCCGGAAAAACCGGTGACATGACGGCGGACGAGTCCCGGCGCCAGCCTTGGCAGGCCAGGCCGTAGGGACAGTCACCGCAGGCACCCGCCGATCATGCCGGGAAATTCCTCCTCCCCAAGGTTGGCCCGCCCCCACTATTGCCCATTTGCCCATTGTGTGATATGTTAACATGTAATGCGTCATTGTGTGTCCGGCGTGACACCGATGAGTGCGCAAGCTCGGTAAACCCAGAGCCACGCATCGGCATGGTGCCCGCCCTCCAGAGGGTTTTGCAGAAGCCGCAGGAGATACGGCATGAAAATGAAAGCAACAACAGTCGTTCGCAGCTCGAAATTGTTGGCGATCGCGCTTCTGCTCGGCGCCACCAGCGCACACGCGGGATACGCTGTTCTCCGCAGCTTTAACGAGGCCCTTGGTGAGGCGGCCATCCCTACGTATAGCAATGTGACCCTCTCCGGCTCCACCATGTATGGCATGACCCGTAGTGGCGGCACCAACTACAACGGTGCAATATTTTCGATGAACACCGATGGCACCGGCTATTCAACTCTTTTTTCTTTCAATGGCGCCAGCGGCTACATGCCTAATGGCTCGCTGACGCTCGTTGGCTCCACGCTTTATGGCATGAACAATAACGACGCGGTTACTTATGGCAAGTTGTTCTCGGTGAACACCAGCGGCACCGGTTTCGCGGTCCTCCATTCTTTTGTTCAGAATGACGGGAGAACCCCCTCTGGATCCCTGACGCTTTCCGGCTCCACGCTTTATGGCATGACCCAAAAAGGCGGCATCAACGGCCAGGGTGCGGCGTTTTCGATGAATGCCGACGGCACCAGTTTTACGGCCCTCCATTCTTTTGCCAATACTACCAGTGACGGAAAGTCTCCCTATGGCGACCTGACGCTCGCCGGCTCCAAACTCTATGGCATGACGCAAGGCGGCGGCGCTAACGGCCAGGGCACGGTGTTTTCGATGAGCACCGACGGCACCGGTTTTGCGCTCCTCCATTCTTTTGCCAACAATGCCACTGATGCAGGCAACCCCTTCGGGAACTCCCTGACGCTCTCCGGCTCCAAACTCTACGGCATGACCCAAGCCGGCGGCGATAATCCCAATGGCGCGGTTGGCGCGGCGTTTTCGATGAACCTCGACGGTAGCGACTATGCCATCCTCCATTTTTTTGCCGGTGGCACCACTGACGGCAGTTCACCCTATGGCAACCTGACGCTTTCCGGCTCCACGCTCTACGGCCTGACCGCTCTAGGCGGCGCTAACAACCTTGGCACGATGTTTTCGATGGACGCCGACGGCAGCGACTTTACGCTCCTCCATTCTTTTGCCGGTGGTGGCGACGGGAGCGGTCCCATGGGCTCCCTGACGCTCGCCGGCTCGATGCTTTACGGCATGACCAAGGGTGGCGGCACTACCGGCAATGGCACGGTTTTCTCCTACGAAATAGTCCCCGTGCCCGAGCCGGCGGTCCTGGGCCTGCTCGCCCTCGGCGGCCTGACCCTCCTGCGCCGCCGCCCGCGGCGCCCGGCGGCAGCCAGCCCAAACGCAGCGTCCTGACCCCGGAGCAGGACCGTCAGGGGGTGGAGTTCGCCCACCCCCGACACTCCCGGCGTCAATTTAAATCGAACGTCGAACATTCAACATCGAACGTTGAACGTCGAACGTCGAAGGAAAAACCGGTCGGTTGCAGAGTAAATGTCTCGCAGAAATTCCCATTCGACGTTGGACGTTCAATGTTCGATGTTCGATGTTCGACGTTCGACGTTCGCAAGTAGTTGTTTTATAGAAAAGTATG
>CAITSE010000325.1 GCA_903894975.1 uncultured Lentisphaerota bacterium | reverse complement strand
TGCTCTCCACCCCGCCTCACGGCGACGCAGTTACGGTCGGGTACAAGTCTGAAAGGTTCAACTTGAGAAGGACTTACACCTCCTTACATGAGTGCGCCCACTGGCGCACTAGCCTCGGGCGTGAGCCCGTGGAAAGTCGTGCCGAGCTGGGGCTCGGCGTTCCCAGGTGAGGGCATTCACCCTGGGGTCAGGGGGAGCGTCCGGGGTTCGGCGGGCAAGATGCCCGCCGGCCGGTTTGGCCGGGTGTGGACACCCGCCCTCCTGTTCAAGTGGGCAAGATGCCCACTTTCCCGGGCAGGGGGCGGGACGCCCCCTCCCAAGGGGAGCCGCCGGGCGGGGCGAAATTCGCTGGCGGGGGGAGCGTTGGCGAGATGATTGCGCATGGGACGCCAGCGCATTTCGCCATGCCACAAACGGAAACGGGTCGAAGACCCTCTCCAGAGAGGTTCGGAGAGAGGGGAGAATGCCCTCTCTCCGACTACGGCCGGAGTAGGCGCGGGTCGATGCCGGCGCCGGGGACGGGGGCGGGCGGCGGCCGGGTGGGAGCGGGCACCATGACAGTGGCGCGGAGGGTGATGTTCAGAGAACTGCCGTCGAACACGGTGTCGCGGCCCAGGAGGCGGGTGTAGACTTCGCGTTTGGCTTCGTCCAGGCCGCCCAGGTACATGCTCTGGCCGTCGGCCACGACTGCGCGGGAGGCGACCTCGCGCACCTCGACGCTACGTTCGGCCTGACCGCGGAAGGTGACTTTGGGGAAGACCTCGACCTCGATCAGGCCGTTGCCGAGCAGGCGCGGCCGCACCCAGAGGCTGGCGCCCAGGTCCTGCCAGACCACGTCCTGCTGCCACCAGCCGCGTTCGCAGCCGCGGCGGAAGACCCAGGCCGGATCGGGCACGCTCTTGCCCACCCAGATCTTGGCCGCCCGGTTGTTGCCGGTCAAGACAAACTGGGTGGACTGGCCGCTGCGTGTGTTCGAATTGTCGCGGAAACTGACCGTGCCGCCGCCCACGACCCGGGTGCGGCCGTCGCCGCTGCGGATCACCACGCCGCCGGAGTCCAGGCCGCCGCCGCGGACACTGGATTCGCCGGCCTCGGTGAAGCTGACTTCGACGCGGATGTTGACCGGGTCGGCATCCACATCCGCAATGATTTTCTTGACGGCTTCGATGCGGTCCGGGTAGTCGTGGATGATCAGGATATTGCGGGTGGCGACATAGCCGAGCTTGCCCTCCGGCGAGAGCAGGGGAGTGGCTAACTCCTTGGCTTCGTCCGGGTTGAGAGTTTTAAGTCCGCAGAAGCCGGTTTCGATCAACTGCAGCGGCGGTTTCGGGTCCGCGGCGCGGCCGCCGGGCGCGTAGAAAGCGCAAACCCCGAACAGTGCGAAGAGGGCCGCCGTCCATGCCGTCCGCCGCATTCCTTCTCGGGCCGCCGGGGTGATCATGTGTACTTCCTCGGTTGCGGGAAGATGCAAGGGGGGATGGTCTGTGGCTTGTGGCCTGTAGGGTCTGTGGGGAAGGCGTGGGCAGGAACGAAACCTTCGATCTTTCCGTCTTCCTCTTCGTCACCAGCCACAGGCCTACAGACCACAGACCTCTTGTGACGGAGTCCTTACGAGCGATTCACTGTGCAAGGCTGTTCGATGGCAATATATTCCATCGTTTCAACTGTCGCCGGGAAAAAACCGCATGAAACGCTTTGACGAACTGTTTGCCGAGCTTGACGCCAAGGTCAGGGCCGGCGATCCCGAATCCGGGACCGTGAAGGAATTCCGCAAGGGCAAACACTTCATCGGCAAGAAGCTCCTGGAAGAGGCCGGCGAGGTCTGGATGGCCGCGGAGCACGAAGGCCGCGAGAAAACCGCCGAGGAAATCTCGCAGCTTCTCTATCATATCCAGGTCATGATGCTGGCCAATGAGCTGACGTTGGACGATGTGTATAAGTATTTGTGATGCCGGCCGCCGGGTTGGATTGGGCGGATCTGACCGATCTGACTGATCCGACGGATCTGACCGATCTTTTTTCTGCAATCACCGGGAATTTTATTATGCTTCAGATTGCCCTGCCCAACAAAGGCTCGCTCGCCGAGGAGGCCGTCGCCCTCGTCAAGGCCGCCGGTTATAACTGCCGGCGCGACGAGAAGGATCTGATGGCGTTTGACCGCGAGCATGAGATCGAGTTCTTTTTCCTGCGGCCGCGTGACATCGCGGTGTACGTCGCCACTGGGGTGCTGGAAATCGGCATCACCGGGCGCGATCTGGCGTTGGACAGCGAGGCCGAGGTTGTCGAGCTGCTGTCGCTAGGGTTCGGCAAGTCCACGTTCCGTTATGCCGTGCCCGCCGGGAGCGGCCTGACGCCGGAGCGGTTCAAGGGCTTGCGCATCGCCACCTCCTATCCGGCGCTGGTGAAGCGGGACCTGGCCGCACGCGGGGTCAAGGCCGCCGCCATCGTCAAACTGGATGGCGCCGTGGAGATTTCCGTGAAGCTGGGCGTGGCCGACGCCGTGGCCGATGTGGTCCAGTCCGGGCGCACCCTGGAACAGGCCGGCTTGAAGGTGGTCGGCGCCCCCATCCTCGAATCCGAGGCGGCGGTGATCGCCCGCGACCATGCGGTGGCCAAGCACCCGGCGGTGAAACAGTTTTTGGAGCGGCTCAAGGGGATCGTCACGGCCCGCGACTATGTCATGGTCGAATACGACGTGCCGCGGAAGACCCTGGCGGCGGCGTGCAAGGTGACGCCGGGTATCGAGTCGCCCACCGTTGCCCCGCTCAGCGAAGCCGGCTGGTGCGCGGTCAAAGCCATGGCGCGCCGGAAAGAAGTGAACCGGATCATGGACCGGCTGGCCGCGCTCGGCGCCAAGGGCATCATCGTCACCGACATCCGCACCTGCCGGATTTAGGGCGGATCATTCTTTTATCCCGGAGGGATGTCAGCCAGTAGCCGGTGGTTGAGCGAGGCTTGGCGAGCGACACCACCGGTTACGGCGGAGCGGCGGCGATGCGGAGGCCGATGAGGGGGGAGCGGGTGCCGGGGGCGGCTCCGTCGCGCCGGCCGGGCTGGCATTCGGCCGGGGGCTGAGTGCAGTTGCCGCCGCGGATAATGCGGAGCGAGCCCTGTTCGGGGCCGCGCGGATCCGTCACCGGCGCCGCGGCATAAGCGCCCTGCCAGTCCGCGCACCATTCCGCGACATTGCCGGCCATGTCGCAGAGGCCCCAGGGATTGGGGGTTTTGCCGCCGGCCTCGCGGGGCGTCTTGCCGCCGGCGTCCGTCGTCCAAGCGCTTTCCGCCAGGACCGCCGGGGGGGAGGGTGGCGGCGCCGCCGGCCCGGGCGGCCCATTCCCACTCGGCCTCGGTCGGCAGGCGGAAGCTCCATTTGTCGCCGCCGGCGGCGTTCCGGGTCAGGCTGTTGAGTTTGGCGGCAAAGTCCTGCGCCGCCGACCAATGAATGTTCTCGACCGGGGCGCGGCGGCCGCCCGCCTTGTTGACGGCGGGATTGGCGCCGGTGACCTTTTCCCATTCCTCCTGGGTGACTTCATGTTTGGAGAGGTAGAAACCGCGGGTCAGGGAAACGCGATGGCCGCCGCCGTTTTCGCTCATCTCAAAGGTTCCGGAGGGGATGTAGACGAAGTCGATGCCGCTGGCCTCATGCACCGCTACCGCGGCATAGCCGCTGCCGGAGTACGGTTCTGGCGGCGTGCCGGCGGCCGGCAGGAACCCGGCGGGGACGCGCAGGGTTTCAGCGCGGAACTGGACCGTCCAGACCTGGGCACCTTGGTTGATCCGTTCGAAACGCCGGGCTTCGCGGCCGATGTAGAGGCCTTCCCCGGCGAGGGGTGCGACTTCGAGCAGGACTCCGTCGCGGCCGGCCACCGGAACGACGGCGGGCGCGACCAGTCCGGTATCCTTGCCGTCCAGGAAAATTTTGGCGCCGCTGGCTTCCTTGCCGTCGATTTCCGCGCGGACGATGATCCGGGGGATCAGTTCCGCCACGGCTTCTTTTTGCAGCGCCACGGCGTCGCGGTCTCCGGGCGCGGCTTTCAGCGCCGCGTCGGCGGCGTCCCGGCAGTCGTCCCAGCGCCCGGCCTCTTTGGCCTGCCGGGCCAGGGCCAGGTTCCGGCGCAGGGTGGCGGAGGTCAGGGTCTGGGGCAGGAGCATGGCCGCCTGCCGGTAGAGATAGGCGGCGTCATCCGGTTTGGCCGCGCCCAGCTTGGCAGCCTCGGCGGCCTGGCCGCGAACCCGCTCCCACTCGGCGCCGCCGAATTCCGCCAGGAGCTTGGCGGCGCTGGCATCCAGGCCGCTTTCATAGGCGCTCCGGGCCAAGGCGAGGCGCTCCGCGGCGTCGGCTTTGTCCGCGGCCTTGGCGTAGAATCCGGAAAGTTGGCGGAAAGTGCGCTCGGCCGCGGCGAAGTCATCGGGGATTCCCGCCTCCAGCGCCTGTTCCGCTTTGGCGTTTTGCAGAGTGACCTCGGCCCAGGCGTCCGGGGCGAGTTTGGGAATGCCTTTCGCCTCGGCGGCGGCGCGGGCCTTGGCGGCTTCCTGCCGCAAACTCACGACCCGGAGGCGGCGATCCTGAAGTTGCTGGAGCCGCTGGATGGCGCGGGAAGTTTCTTCCAGGTCGGCGGGAACTGCCTCGTATTCGCCGCGGCGGAGATGTTCGTCCACATCTTTGAGAGCGCCGGGCAGGGCGTCGAGCAGGGGGCCGAAACCCTGGCCGGGATCCGGGTTTTTCCGGAGGAGGGTTTGGTATTCCTTTTCCACTTCGCTCCGGCGTTTTTCGAGCGGGGCCGGCACCGGATCGATGATCCTGGCCTCGCCGGACTGACCTGGTAGTCCCGGCGGCGGCGGCTTTTCCCAGGTTGGCAGCGCGGGCAGGGTCTGAGGTTTTTCCGGCCACAAATCCAGATACACCAGCCTTCCAGCCATGAACAGGATGAGCACGGCGGCGGCGCCGATGCCCCAGGGCTTGGGCTTGCTGCGGACGGAAGCCAGGAACGTTTGCACCGGCCGGCTGGCCAGCAGTCGGGGAAGCCAGGTTTGGAAAGACGGGGTGGCCGGCGCCGGCAGCCCCGGAATGCCGATCAGGGTCCCGGCCTCCGGATGCGCCACTGGCGGCTTGGGCGGCGGCAACGGCTGCTGCTGGCGCAGCCGGCGGATCTCCGTCAGCAGTTCCGGGGCGTCGGCGGGGCGTTCTTGACGATTTTTGGCCATCATCCGCACCACCAGTTGCGCCACCGGCGCCGGCAGGTCGGGACGCTTGTGCCGGGGGTCGGGAACCGGCTCGGTCGCCCGGCGGCGGATGATTTCGTAAGGGGTCTTGCCCGGGTACGGCGGTTCGCCGCAGAGCATGTGGTAGAGTGTGGCGCCCAGGCTGTAGATGTCCGACCGCGCGTCGATGTGCGTCGGATCCGCGGCCTGTTCCGGAGACATGTAATGGGCCGTGCCCACCGGCGCGCCGCCGGTGAGGTTGGAGGAGCCCTGGTCCGTCTGCAGGGCCTTGGCGATGCCGAAATCGGCCAGCCGGGCCTCGCTGCGGCGGTTGAGCATGATATTGTCCGGCTTGATGTCGCGGTGGACAATCTGATGATCGGCAGCCGCGACCAGGGCGCGGGTCACATCTTCGGCAATTCCCAGGGCCTGATCCACGGAGAGGGCGCCTTTGCGCATGAGATCGCGCACGCTGCCGCCGTCCACAAAGTCCATGACCAGATAATACAGGCCGGTTGCGGCATCGTGTTCAACATCCAGGACGTTGATGACATGAGCGTCCCGCAAGCGGCTCGCCAGGCGCGCCTCCTGCATGAACCGCTCGGCCAGGCGGGGATTTTGGGCGGCGATTTCCGGCAGCATGATCTTAAGCGCCACCGGAATGTGCAGCGCCTCGTGCCGCGCCAGAAACACGCTGCCCATGGCGCCGCGGCCAAGCTCGCGCTCAATGCGGCATTTGCCGAGCACCTGGCCTACCACCAGGCCGCCGGACATGCGGCCGTCGTCTGCCATAACCTCGCATCCTTCCGCCGCTGGGATCGTTCCGGAATCCATCTTTCCACGAAAGCTGATTCCGGCGGTCGCCAAACCCGATTTATGTCTCTTCCAGCATCATAATCCGTCAATGCCTAAATTCCACGATATCGGCGCGGGTCATTCCCGGGAAAGCCTTTCTCGTTTTCTAAAAAATGTGAAAGACGCCGCGGGATCTTCGCATAAAAGGTAAATTTTTGTCTGATTTGGCTCCGTGAAAAAGGGCAAAAGGGCCGGCGGGGGTTGGCACGAAAATTGCTATAATTAATAAACGGCGATACATTCAGAAAAGGACAAGGACAAATTCGGGATGGCGGGTAAGGATGAATCGTGTAGATGAAGAAAGGCGTTTTGTGGCACGACTAAAAACCAATCAAACCTCACGTGACTGGCGGCGGCGGCAGTTCACCTTGGCGGAGGTGATGGTATCCTTTGGCGTCATGGCTATTGTGGCGGCGGGGATTTACGGATCCTGCATTATGGCTCTGAAGATGATGGCTGCCAGCCGGTTTCGTCTGGAGGCGCAGGCGGCGGCGGTGGATTACGCCATGATCCTGTCCCGGAATGCCTACAACAACAGCTCGACGAGCAGCTTGGTGCAGCGCTACTGGTCCACCTCCAACACGCGGGTCGAGCATATCGCGGATTTGTCTGGATACCGAGATATTCCCACGGCCAAGCGGAACGCCTTCATCAACACCGGAGAAATCCGTTCTTCTTTGACTTATTCGGTAACCACCACGGCGGATCAGGAACATATCGATGTGAATGTGGCGGTCTTTGCCAGTGTTCCGGGGGTGACCAACAAAAACGGTTCCTTGGAACGGTTGGCCACGGCCACGGCCACCCGGTATAACACGGAAACTACCGACCAGTGAATCTCATGAACCGGTATTTTTTAAAGCGAAAGCGGCGCCACGGGCGACTCCGGCCGTTCACCTTGGTGGAAACCATGGTTTCCTCCACGCTCGGCCTGACGGCCATGGCCGTGCTCATGAGTCTGTTCCTTTTCCCTTTGCGTATTACCCGCGACTGCCTTTCTTGGTGGCTGATGGATTTTCAGATGCGTTTGGTTCGCGAACGGATTCTCCGGGGGTTGGCCCCCGGCAACGGCCTGCGCTCGGCGGACTGGGAGGACATGAAGGCGCAGAACGGGGTTTCCGCCAAGGTGGAAAAACTTGATTTCCGCATAGACATTCAAGATGAGCCCACGGCGGACTTCAGTGATGACGCTACCTACCGGATCGGCTTCACTCCCGGCCAAGAATTGTACTACCAGGACAAAAACAAGATCCCGCTGGTTCCCGCCACCATCACCACCAGCAGTTTGGAATTCACCCTGGACGAGTCCGCACGCACCGTTTCCGGCATTATCACCGTCTCCACGAATGTGGGAGGGAAAAGTTATGAACGAAAAGTGGTCATGCGGACCTATATCCGCAACAATTGATCCGGCGCGGCCCGGGCGGAAGCTGTCCCAGCGCGGCGTTATTCTGGTGACCGTGCTGTCGCTGTTGCTGATCACCATGATTGTGGTGGGGATGCTGCTCTCCGCCGCTTCCTGGTCGATCCGGTCTTCCCGCAACTGGATCGCCCAGGATGAGTGCATGCTGGCCGCCGACTCCATGCTGGAACGGACTAAGGCCGATATCTTTACCCACTTCCTCGTCGCGTGGAGGAGCGATCCGCTGCCGAAGACCTCCGTCAAATTCCAGTGGTTTAATACCACGAGTTCGTCCTCGGTGGGCGCATCCAAATCCCGTGACCCTGCCGGCCAATGTTCAGTGCAACGGCGCCACAGTCACGGTCTCCCTGGTTAAAATCGTCGGCAGCCCCCAGGCGAAGGAACTGTATCTGCGGGCCGTGGCCACCAAGAACGGCGCCCGCGGCGAAGTCCTCCAGCTCGTCTACATCGGCCTGGGGCGTTCCAAGGTGTTTGACTACACTTATTTCATTAACAATTTCGGCTGGTACCAAGGCGGCTCCAGCGGCAACATCGTCGCTAACGGCGATGTCCGTTCCAACGGCAACTTTGACATGACTTCCAAACCGCTCATCAACGGCGACATCACCGCCTCCACTAACACGGATCTCGGGGTGACGGGAACCGTCACGATGGATTCCGCGAAATACACGGCCGCGGCTCTGAGTGCCTATGTTTCGTCGACCGCCTACAACCTGGCCCGCCCGGGCAGCCCGCCGTCCACCACCTCCACTACCAAATGGGCCATGGGATACCCGGGAACCTCCACCACATATAACCAAACCCCCGGGCTGGACATGCCGTATCTCGGCAATCTTACCCTGTACGAAGACCAGGCCACGGCTTCCGGAGCCACGCTGAAAGTCGGCTCCACCACGGTCACGACGAACGGGATTTACAGCGGCGCGGGGCCGGACGGTGTCGTCGGCACGGCCGATGACGGCATGCTTATTCTGGTCGGCACCACCGCGAATCCCATCACCCTTAACGGTCCGGTGGTGGTGCGCGGCGACGTGGTTATTAAGGGGGTGGTCACGGGGCAGGGCACCATCTACAGCGGCCGCAACATCCATATCGCCGACAATATCACCTACAAAAACGGCCCATCCTGGTCCAAGCCGGACAACAATCCGGCCAACACCGCCAACACCAACCGCTCCAAGGATCTGCTCGCCTTGTGCGCCAAGGGCAATATTGTGGTCGGCGATTATACCAATTCTACCTGGAGCGGGGCGGTTGCCACCTACTTGAAACCGACCTTCACCAAACCTTACACCACTGATTCCGGTGACGCGACCCTGGGGTACGACACCGACCGGAATTCCGCTAACGGCTACAAGTTTGACGGCAACTACACCGGCACGGACGGCGGCAAGACGCTTTACGCCTCCGGCACCTCCCTTCTCCAACGCAACCGCCTGTATTATGAGTCTGCCAACGAGAAGGCGTTCAAAACCACCACGGCCAGCAATTCTATCACCCGCATCGACGCCGTCTGTTACACCAACCACGCTTTTGCCGGCAAAGTCGGCGCACTGACCATCAACGGTGCGCTTATCAGCCGGGACGAGGCAATCGCTTTTTCCGGCAACGTCAAGTTCAACTGGGACATCCGCATTGGCAGCCGCAGCCGCGATGCTTCCACCATGGACATTGACATCTATCTGCCCAAGGTGCTGACCATGCAGACGGAGTATTGGCGGAACTAGCTGGAACGGAAAACCCATGAACCCCGCAAAATCTCCTTTAATCATTAGGATTGTTCTGGCGCAAGTGGTTACGGCGTCAACTCTGGCCGCAATCCTGCTGCCGTTTTCGGCCCGGGCGGCTTTCAGCAGCGATGTTCCGGTCGAGGCGGTGAAGCGGCATGTTGATGCCGTGAATGACGCGGTTCGGACTCAGGCCATGGATCCGGTTTTGCAGGAACGGAAGATGGCCGAAGCCGTTGCCGAGCGGAACCGGCAGGCGCAGGAGTTCGTCAACGCCGGACGGGTGGTAGCAAGTCCAAGTGAAGCCGAAGCCGTTGCGGCCGAAGATGCGCCGGTGCCCGCCTCCGGAGCGCCGCCACTCTCTACGCTGTTCAGTTGGGAGATGATGCCGGCCTATGTTCTGCTGGCCATCGCCGCTCTGCTTTTCGTGGCCGGCGGCTGGAGTCGTCGGGGGGACCGGCTTCCCCTGCGCTGATCTCAAAAGACGCCGTTAAGCGGATGTCCGCGGCCGAGGCGCCGATCAGGGCCTGGAACTGCCCCGGTTCCACGACCCATTCCCGCCGGTCCGGATGAAAGTAGCGCAGATCCTTCCCCGTGATGGTGAAGGAAATGCGCGTCCGGGCGCCGGGTTGGAGCGAGACTTTGGCGAACTGCTTGAGTTCTTTCACCGGCCGCACGCATTCGGAAAGCTCGTCCCGGATGTAGAGCTGCACGGTCTCCTTGCCTTCCCGGGCGCCGGTGTTGATGATGTCGCAGGAAACTTTCAGGCGACCTGTTGCCTTCATGGACGGCGCGGAAAGCTTCAGATTTTCGTAGGCGAAAGTGGTGTAGCTCAGGCCGAACCCGAAGGGGAAGCGCGGGGCAATGCCGGCGCGGTCAAAGTGGCGGTAGCCGCCGAAAATGCCGTCGCTGTAGGTGACGCGCCGGTCTTTGTCGTCATCCTGGTAACAATCGCAGGAGGAGCGGTCTTCCAACCGTTTCTCGAAGGTGGCGGGGAGTTTTCCCGACGGGTTGACTTCGCCGAAGAGAATTTCGGCCACGGCATGGCCGCCTTCCTGGCCGGGATACCAGGCGTGCAGCAGGCCGGCGACGGCGTCGATCCACCGGTTCATGTCCAGGTTGCCGCCACCCGTGAGGACGGCGACAGTGTGCGGATTCGCGGCGGCCACGGTGGCCAGGAGTTCGTCGGACTCGATGGGTTGCATCATGAAGTTGCGGTCGACGCCCTCGGCTTCCGACCGGTGGTTGAAGCCGCCGCAGAAAATGACGGCGTCGCTGGCTCTGGCCAGGGCCACGGCGGCGTCCTGTTCGGCTTTGAGGCGGGAAAGAGGCTCGAAACCGAAACCGATCATGTTCCATGCGTTGTTGCGGATGAATTCCACCACGACCTCGACGGGTTTTCCGGCCGTCAGTTCCCGCTGGAAGGCAGAGGTGCCGAGGACCTTGTCCTGCAGCCGGTTGATGAGCACTTCGCCGCCCACGGTCAGCCGGATGCCGCCGTCCCAGGCGCGCAGGTAGAGGACTTGGACGCCGGTTTCCTGCGCGGTGATGAATCCGCGCCAGCGGATGGAGAAGCAGTTTTTGTCGACTTCTTCGGCAATCGGTTTTTCCGGCCCCTGCCAATCCTCGTGGTGCACGCGTTCCACGACCGTCCGCACGGCGGGGCCGCTGAAGTCGAGCGTGTTGAAATAGGTGGCGAGCATGCCGGGAGCGCCGTCGGCTGTGGCGTAGGCGGTTTCCGTGAACGCGGTGAATTCGCGCATCGCTTTGGTGCCTTCCGTAAAGCAGATTTCCACACCCTCCGCATGCGCCTTGATGCCGTCGAGGATGCTGATGGCGCGCCACGGATTGTTGTAGGCGGAGCCCCCGCCGCCGATGACCGCCGGGTGCGCCATGGGACCGATGACCGCGAGCTTCTTCAGCTTTTTCCGGTCCAGCGGGAGGAGGCCGCCAGCGTTCTTGAGCAGGACCACGCCTTCGCGAGCCACGGCTAGTGAGACCGCCGCGGTGCTCTCGTCATGAAGCGGAATCGACTCATCCTTCTGCACGTGGTCGAGCCAGCCGAAACAGGTGGCGAGCCGCAACAGGCGGCGCACCTTGTCGTCGATCACGGCTGCGCTGACCAGGCCGTTTTTCACGGCCGGAAGCAGCTTTTCCCGGGTGAATCGCAGGGCGGTGGGCATTTCCAGGTCGAGACCGGCGTTGGCGGCGTTGACGGTGCTGTAGACGGATACCCAGTCCGACATCGCCACGCCGTCAAACCCCCACTCGCCTTTCAGCACCTGGCGGATGAGCACATCATGTTCCGAGGCATGCACGCCGTTGACCAGGTTGTAGGAGGTCATGAGCGCGCCGGAACCGCCCTCGCGGATGGCGGCTTCGAAGGCGGGGAAGTAGACTTCGCGGAGGGTGCGTTCGTCGGCGTCGGAACTGGTGTGGTTGCGCTCGAATTCTTGATTGTTGAGCGCGAAATGCTTGACGGTGGTGGCTACGCCCTGGCTCTGGCAGCCGCGGATGTAAGCGGTCACCAACTGCGCTGTGAGCGCGGGGTCTTCGCCCAGATACTCAAAATTGCGGCCGCAGAGCGCGGAGCGGTAGAGGTTCACGCCCGGTCCGAGCAGGAGAT
This sequence comes from uncultured Lentisphaerota bacterium, assembly GCA_903894975.1. Lineage (GTDB taxonomy): Bacteria > Verrucomicrobiota > Lentisphaeria > Oligosphaerales > CAITYL01 > CAITSE01. The sequence goes on along the minus strand of CAITSE010000325.1, from coordinate 15,082 downwards.
GGATGCCGCGGGCCCGGGCGTCGCGGCCGACGGCCCGGCCGAATTCATCCGCCAGTTCAAGGTTGAAGGAGGCGGCCAGGGCGATGGTGGCGGGATAGGTCGTCGAGGCGTCGGTCCACCAGTGGATGCCCACGGAGGCGTCGGCCATCTTGAACGAGGGAATGCCGGCATGCGCCTTGGCCACGGTGTCGCCGCCGTCCTTTTTTTTGTCGAAGGAGCCGGCGAGCAGGTCGATCTTGTCTTCCAGCGAAAGCTTGGCGATCATCCCGTTGATGCGGGCTTCAACGGCCGGGGAGGGTGGGGTGAAATGCGGATGGCTGGAATACATGGCAATCCTTGGAGATGGCGGCGGATGGACGGACTGCATAAGCTACCGTAGCCGTCCCGGAGTGCCAGCCGCGGGGGGGCCAAGAAGCTGGAACTCTGCATGGTCGGGGCTGCGTCCATGCCGTCCACCAAGTCCATCTCGTCCATGCTCCGTCGTGCCCGGGTTATCGGTAGGTGCCCAACTCCAGGCCGAGCTCGACAAAACGGCGGTAGGTGGCGTACTCGACCTGGTCCGGGATGGAATGGTCGCTGTGCAGGACGTAGCCGCTGCCCTGCATCATCGCCGGGATCTTGGCGCGGAGTTCGCGCTCCAGGCCGGGCAGGTCGTTGGCGGTGAGGTAGCGCACGTCGATGCCGCCGATGAAGCTGAGGCGGTCGCCGTAGAGCTTTTTCAGGCGGCAGCAGTCCATGCCGGCCTTGACCTCCATCACCTGCAAGGCGTCCATGCCGGCCTCGAGCAGGCCCGGCACCAGCGTTTCGACATAGCCGCAGGAATGCACGATCACCGGCAGTCCCCGGGCGTGGCACCAGTCGAAGGTGCGCTTGTGCGCCGGCTGGATCAGTTCCCGGTACATGTCCGGCGACATGAACGGGCGCTCCTTGAAGCCCATGTCCTCGTAGAACCAGACGCCGTCGGGTTGGCCGCCCTCGGCCATCACCCGTTCGGCGAGCCGGATCCAGAGGTCGGCGAACGTCTCGCACATGTCCTGGACCCACTCCGGATCCAACGCCATGCCCACCAACATGTTTTCATGGCCGCAGACTGGGTGCATGCACTCAAACACGTTGATGCCGGAAAGGCAGAAGAAGCGCTCCTTCGCCGCCGCGGCCTCCCGCGCCTTGCGGTAGGCGTCAAAGTTGATGCGGCGGGCGTCGTTGGCCGCGTTCCGGAGGCGGGGCCGGATCAGTTCATCCCAGGCGGGACGTTCCTTGACGGTGAAATCCACATGCTCCGGTGTGGCGTCATGGGTTTTGCTGCGGCGGAGGAACGCGTAGTTGCCGTCCTTCATCAGCTTGGTCTCGGCATCCTCCTCGATGACTTCCCCCGGGAAATCCAGGTCGGCGACAAAATTGAGCGCCCAGCACAGGCTCATGTCAAAGCCGAAATGGTCCGCCAAGTCCTCCCCCGGCTGGATGTGTCCCTGCTGCGCCCAGACCTTCTGGGTGTCGCCCCAGAAATGCTCGAACAGGCCGATCCGGTCCACCGGCTGCCGTTTCAGGATGCGCGCAATCCGTTCTTTTCCGGTCATGGGCGTGGTCATGGGCTGAAATCTCCAGAACCTTCTGAGTGAAAAGCGTTGTTTTCCGGTAAAGAGTTACAGTATGCCCAAGATCATCAAATGAGAGGGCATATCCATGCCTGTCATCAACAAAAACATATCCATGATCACTACCCGCGCCGGGGGCGGGGTCACCTTCGGGGAGGTCACGTACGGCCCCGGCGGCACCTGCCCGGGGCATCGCGGGGAGCCGGTCCAGTTCGTGGTCATCCTGACAGGGGAGGCCACGGTGCTGATCGACGGTCTGCCGCATGCGCTGCCGGCCGGGAATACCGCGTTTCTGCCGCCCGGTACAAGGCGGGACTGGACGTTCACCCGGAATGCGCCCACGCACCATCTCTGGTGCACGTTTCGACCGGAATTGCTGACGGAAGCGGATCTGGAGCGCATTCCCGGGCTCCCTTTCCGGCAGCCGTTCAGTCCGGCGGCGCGGGATCTGTTCCGGCTCGGTTTGGAGACGCCGCCGCCCGGGAGTCGTCCAGAAAGTGCGGCGCTGCTGGAGGCGCTGGCCGTCTGCCTGTTCCGGGAATATGTCTCCCAGGCCGGCGTGGAAAATGCCGGCGTCCGCTTGCATCCGGCGGTGGAGCGGGCCCGGGCCTGCCTGGACGCGCGCTTTGCCGAAGCCTGGCCGCTGTCGCGGCTGGCGGCGGAGGCGCGGCTCAGTCCGAACCACCTGGTGCGGCTATTCCGCCGGCAGACCGGCGTCACGCCGGCGACCTACCTGTGGTCGGCGCGCCTGGAGCAGGGCGTCCAGCTTCTGCGCCACACCGGCTTGAACGTCCGCGAGATCGCCTTCCGCTGCGGCTTTGCCAGCCCGTTTCACTTTTCCCGTCTGGTCAAAGCCCGCCACGGCGCCGCCCCGCGCGAACTCCGCAAAGGCGCGGATGTCGCCGGGACCACCCGGGGCGGCGTGCCGTAGGCGGCAAGGGGAATTTTGGATTTTGGATTTGTGATTTTGGATTGGGGGAGGGGGCGGGAATCGGTAGAGCGAAAACCCTTGGCATCGGCATGGCTGCTCCAACCAAGGGCGCTATAACGTTATTTTGCTTCCTTCGTCTTTGTAAGTTTTATGACATTTCCCTTCTCGCGGAGTTCACGGAGTTGCATGCTGTTGTCATTTAGGTATTCCACTCCATAGGATTGTGAGCCTTGAGGGGCTACCGTAACAGTAAGATTAGTCGCCGTAAGGGTATACGAACCCTGCATCTGCAACTTGCCTTCACCTTTATCTATGCCTTTATCTACCCACGCGACAAATTCAATCTTACCGTCTGGAGAGAATGTCCATACGTGGTGGACAAGTCCTATATCGCGCGATGTCTCGTCGCATTCCCATGTCCCGACAATCTTCTGATGCTCCCCGCCTGATGTGATACATTCCCCCAGCATAGCCGCTATCGCGACAATAAAGATTTTAAGTCTCATATTCATTTTTCTCCCAACGAGTTTTGAACATTTTTGCTTCACCGTCAAACCATACCTGCCACCACGGGCAAAAACAAGCGTCTTTCCGTGTGCCGATGCATAGCATCTTTGGAGTGCGGTGGCTCGACACCGCTTTCCCCGGCGGCGGAGCCGCCATCCCACGCATGGCTGTCTCCCACGCTCGGGAGATAAGGTGGATCAGTTAGGCAGGAGGCCGGTTCCACCGGCGGGAAAAAGCGGCGTCGAGCCGCCGGCACTCCAAAACGGCGGGGACGCCGCAGTAAATACCCATTATATGTTAGCAAGCAAAGAGTTGAACATCCCCCACTGAAGTGGGAACTCCCAACGTGAGCCGGACCGTCCGAGTTCGGAGTTCCGCCTTCAGGCGGTGCCGGTTTCACGCATGATTATCTTGTTAGCGCATATCACGCCGGCATTTCCCGGAATCGCCAGAGGCCGAAGGAGAAGGGGGCGGGCAGGGTGAATTCCAGGCGGCCGGCGGCGTCCACGGCGCCGGTGAAGTCCGTGGCGGCGCCGAGTCCGGCGGCCCGGCATTCCAGGCGGGTTCCGGCGGGGATGTTCCACAGCTTTACGGACGCTGAGTTAGTCGTATTCCATTCGCGGTAAATGAGAAACAGTCCTTCGCCGGGACGATCGCCCAGGATCTGGAAGCCGGTCCAGCCGGTGCCGCAGGGTTCGTCGCCGATGGGGAACACGCGGGCGGCATGGATTTTCGTCTCTAATTCCCGGTAGGCGCGCAGCAGCGGGGCCGCGGCAAAGGCTTCCTCCGGCAGATTCGACGCCTCGAACCAGGCCAGGGGTTGGGCGGCCAGGGTCACCGCGGCGCAGTACTCGAAGGGCACGTTCCGGGGCGCCAGCGGATCGTCCGCGGCGTATTTCTCCGCGTTGCGCCAGCGGTTAAGGAATTCGATCTGGAGAAAGCGTGGCGCGGTGTAGCGGCTGAGCCTCCACAGATTGCGCAACGTCCAGTGCGGGTGGTAGTTGCCCCAATCGGTGTAGCGGTTTTCCAGGAACAGGGAGCCGTACTCGCGGAAAAGATGGTAACCGCCGCGGCGCTGGGCGGTGACGTCAAGATTGAATGAGACTTTCCCCGCGGTGCCCGCCACGACATGGTCGAGGAACCGGCGGAACCGGATTTCGGCGGTCTTGGTCGGAAGGTCGACCATATCGATCTTGAACAGGCACGCGCCGTGCTCCTTGTGCAGGCCGATGAGGGCGTCTGCGTCGCGCTGCCAGTTTTCGTAGTCGTTGTCCTTGGCGGGGCCGAACCAGAGGCCGAGGCGCAGGCCGAGCTCTTTTGCCCGGGCCGAAATCGGGGCGAGACCGTTGGGGAACCGTTCGGGATGGGGCTGCCAGTAGGAATCGTCCTTCCAGATATTTTCCATGGACCCGCCGGCGAACGCGGAATTGCTGCTGTGCCCGGCCTGCCAGCCGTCGTCGATCATGAAATGCGTGGCGCCGAGGCGGTTACAGGCGTCCAATTCCTTGAGGATGAAGGACTCGCAAACGCGCTTGTCCTGGCCGCGATCGCCCCAGGTGTTGACCAGGATCTGAAAATCCCGCTCCGGCCGGTAGGTGCGGAGGGTTTTCTGGTAGTCGCGGAGCGCCTCCAGCACGGCTTCCGGCCGGGCCGCGGCCAGGCCGACGACCGCGCCGTAGCCGCGGGTCCATTCGTCCGCCCGCACATCGGTGGGATCCAGTCCGATGCCGGCCACTTCCAGCCCGTCCGTGCTGACGGCGAAATCGAACCCGGGATTGGCGAGCTGGACGTCGGCGGACGGCCCTTCCTTGAGCAGGAACAGGCCGCGTTCATCATCCAGGAGATCCTCGGCCAGGAGCAGGCTGCCGGCCAGGAGGGTGCGGTGGGTGTAGGGCAGGAGATGTTCCTCGGTGACCAGGGTGTTGCGCCGGTCGGTGACGTCCCGCATCCGCACGCAGCAAAGGCGGAGATGGCGGTTGCGGCCGCCGAGGCGGATCCGGTCGAGCACGGGCGCCGCCGCGCCGCCCTGGGCCGCAGCCAGGTCCTCGATGTTCACAAGCTGCCCCGGCGCAGCCGGCACGGCACGCCAGCTTGCGGCCTTGGGCGTTCCCTTCAAGTACAGGTCGGCGGGCAGGGCGGGACAGCCGGGGAACAGCCGGAACACACGCTTTAGCCACAGTCCGCCCAGCCGGCAGGTGACTTCGACTTCGCGGTGGGCGGGGATGGCCGCCGTGGCGGCGATGTCTCGTTCGGCCATGGAGCCATCCGTGGCGGCGGTTTCCTCGCCGGGCAGCATCACGTCCGGTTGCGCGCCGTCGCTGAGCCAAGCTTTGTCGCTGCGCTTGTCACACAGTTCGAGCGTGGCGAGATGACCGCCGTTCCAGCGGAAGCGCCGCCGGATCACGTCGTTTTCCACTACCAGGATGCCGTCCGCAAGTGCTGACATGGTTCGAGAGTCTCCAGCGGGAACGCGCCCCGGCGGTCTGCCGCGCGCCATTCTCCGGAACGGGCGGAAAATATAAGCCTCGTGGCGTGGCTTTTTCTCTGCACTCCTTGACAGAACCGTTTGCCCCGTGATAGTTATATACGTATATAACAAAAGCGGTCACAAGTCAAAACCGCCTGTCTCTGCATATGGTAAATGCGCGCGTTAAACCCGGGCAGCCCGGGGTCGGGCACCGGAATGAAGAAAAGCGGGAAAATTCTTCCCAAGACACAGGGTGATCTCGCCCGGCTGGCCGGCGTCACCCGGGTCACGGTCAACAAGGCGTTAGCCGGGCATGCCAGCGTCAACTCGGAGACGCGGGAGCGGATCTGTCTGTTGGCGCGGGAGCTTGGATACCGGCCCAACGCCGCGGCGCGGGCCATGGTGACGCGGCAGTCTAAGGCCATCGGGGCGTTGTTGATCAACACCGACCCGGCGTTCCGCCTGTACAACCTGACGACTTATGAGATTATTCTCGGCATCAACGCCCGGTTGCAGGAGGACGGCTACCTTTTGAATTTGGTTAACGTGGCGGATCTCGGCGACGACACCGGCCGTCAGTCCCGCGTTTTCACCGAGCATCTGGTGGATGGCTTGATTGCCATTGGGCGCATCCCCGATGCGATTTCCCGGCACGTTCAGGAAATGCCAGTTCCGTGCATTTGGGCGGATGGCAATACCTGGTCGGCGGAGCACTGCATCCGCCGGGATGAACGGCAGGCCGCGGCGTTGGCGGTGGACGAGTTGGTCCGGTTGGGGTACCGGGAGATTGTCTTTTTCGGTTCCCCCACGTTGAGCGGACCCGACATGCATTACAGCATGGTCGACCGGCACGAGGGGGCGCGCTCCGCGGCGCTGGAACGGGGACTGCCTTTCCGGGAGATGCTTCTGGACCGGGATGACGCAGCCGCCTGGGAGCCGGGCCGGTTTAAGAAAATTTTATCGAAAACCACGGGAATCGTCACCGGCGACGCGGTCTTTGCCCGCCGGCTTTCCGATCTGGCGGTGCTGCACTGGGGGCTCAAGGCCGGGCTTGATTATGGCATGGACTGTTGCGACGATTCGCGCATGATCCTGCAATTCTATCCCCAGCTCTGCCGGGTCAGTTTCAGCCGGTTCGACCTTGGTTTTAAGGCCGGGGAGATGATGCTGGACTGTTTGCGGCAGCCCGAGCCCTTGTGTCCGTCCCAAAAACTCTCCGGGCAATGGATTTCCGGCGAAACGGCGCAGAAGCAACCGGTGGCGGCGGCGCGGACCGCGGCGGGCACAGGCCGGGGACGATAATCCCGCCGGGGTGGGACGCAAAAGATCTCACGGCCTTGTCCCTTGAGAACGCAACAAAACATGAAAACGCTCCGGCATTTCACCCTTATCGAGCTGCTGGTGGTGATTTCCATCATCGCTATCCTGGCGGCGCTGCTGCTGCCGGCATTGCGCGGCGCCACGCTCCAGGCGAAAAAGACCGGCTGTGGCAATAATTTGCGGCAGATCGGGATCTGGGCCACGTGTCATGCGGATGATAACGACGGGATCCTGCCCTACGGCGGCATGGCTGGTTCAACTCCGCCCTGGAGCAGTCGGCACCCCAGCTACAGCAATAAATGGACTGCCGCCAATAATCTGCGCAACACGGTGTTGTACGACCCGGCCCTGAGCGGACCCACCCTGGACCCGAGCCTGGCCTATACGGATTACTCCCTGAACAACAACCTGGGGGGGGACTACAACCAATACCCGACGGCCCCTGCCACAGCCCTCGATCCGCCGCGGTCCAATCGGCTCACCTCCCAATGCTTCTGGTTTGCCGACGGCCGGGTCAAGGGCAACTACTTCTACTGTTGGATGCGGTTCGACCTGCTGACCGACTGGCCCTGGACGCTGAAATTCGGAGGACTCGCCTCCTGCCGGTCCTATGCGGAAATCGGCATCACCGGGCATCCCGGCGGCCGCGCTAATGTCCTCATGGGCGACGGACATTTGGAAAGCCGGTCGCTGGTTGAACATCAGATGATGCTGACCAATACCGCCGTCGAAAAAGCGTGGACGGCGAAGTGACGAGGGGCGGCGGTCGGTGATGTCTCCCGAATCCGCACGCCATAGAGGCGGAGATGGCGGGTGTGGCCGTGGCGGCGACGCCCATCCCCGTTCGGTCTTGGCCCCCCATGGGTGACGGTCGTGTCCGCGCCATGCCGTGTCGCATCCGGACGCCGCGTGCCATTCCCGGAATGGGCGAAAACCTCAGCCTCGCGGAGCCGTTTCCACCGTCATCACTTGACAAGATATTTTTTTGTGTTATTTTATACGTGTAAAAGCAATAGTGTATGTAGCTAAAAACCAAGGCGCTTAAAAATTTAAAATACTCGTATTAAAACCATGTCATGAATCAGGGTCACGCAGGAAGCCTCGTAACCAAGTTGTTTGCAGGGGCAGGAAAACCGGAATCCGAGATCAAGAAACAAGGAGATCCCAGCGCATGAAAATCACACGGTATCCCATCCTCGCCATCATGGCTGGTGTCGGCCTTGCCGCCGCCACGGCCCATGCCGGCATCTTCAGTTGGAACAGCGGTACGGGTGGTGGAAACTGGACAAATGCGGCAAAATGGACCCCCGCTGGCGGGCCGCCCGGAACTACGGATACGGTGGTGTTTCTGGGCGTTGCGTCGAATTACACCAGTACACTGCTCTCGGACATGACGGTTGGTTTCTTGTCGGTGACTCCCTCCAACAACATCTATGTCACCAACACGGCGGCGGCCAGCAAAACCTTCACGGCCACGAAAAGTGTCGAACTGCTGGCCAGTACGGGCAACACGAGTGCGGTCTTTCATTTCTCCGGATTTAATCTGGTGACTCCGACTATCCTGCTCAGCGGCGGCATTCTTCAATTTGATAAGCCGACCGATCAGACATTGTCATCTGCGGTCATTTTCAATGGCATCGGGACCACCGGCGGCTCGCTGCGCCTAGGCGGGACCACCACCTTTACCGGTCCGGTCACAGTAAACTCCGGCGCCTCCATGCTCATCCGCCTGGAGGGTGGCAGTCTGGGCAGTACCAACAGCCAGACCACCTTCACCAACGCAGTCACCCTTTCGGGTACCCTGGCCAGCGGAACCTCCATCACCTTTGGCGTCAGCACCGCGGCGACGACGACGGCCACGCTTAACCTCAACTGGAACAACGCCCTGACCGTATCCGCCCCTTCCAAATTCTATTTCGGCAACAATGCCAACACCCCCCGGAATGGCGTGATGAACCTCCAGAACGCCGGCGCTCTTGGCGATCCGGCCAAGATGACGCTGTACATTGACGGCAGCAGCACCACCGGCACCGCCAATCTCCAGGTGTATCTGGACGGGGCGTTCGCCTTGTCCAATTCTGTGGTGCTGGCGGGGAGCCCGGCCACTTCGTCCGTCTTCTATGTTCTGGGCGGCAAAAATCTGGCTGGTACGACGGCGACCTGGGCCGGTGTCATCACCGCCGGCGGCACCGTCAATCCCGGGTTTACGGCCAAATCGATGAATGCCGGCGCGGAACTGGACTTCACCGGGGGCATCACCTTGGGCGGCAGGAAGATCACGGTGGAAGGCCCCGGCACGGTGCGCTTTTCCGCTTCCAACAGCTACAGCGGCGGGACGCTGCTCAACAGCGGCATTCTGATCGCCGGCCACTCGGCCGCGTTCGGTTCCGGCGCCGTCACGCTCGCCGGTGGCACGCTGGACCTGACAGCCTACAACATCGGCAACACCATCAACATCACCGGCACGGGCGCATCCGTGCGGCTGCCCGCCACCACCGGCGTGATGCACACAAACTTTGCCGGCGGCAGCCTGTACCAAGGCTGGCAGCGCATCAGCAGCACCGGCGCCTCGCCGACCACGGCAAGTCTGCTGGACGGTTCCGCGAGCCTCGCCCGCACCCTCACTTCCGCCTGGACCAATGACGCGCACGGCGCGACCAACCTCAAAAGCGGCGTATTTGACGTCAAAGGCACCGGATCTGACCCGTTCGTGTTGCAGATGAGCAGCACCGCCGCACTCGCCGCCACGGACTATCTCGGCTGGTACAATACCGGCAGCAGCAAATGGGTGAACGCCCTGACCGGAAACAGCACGAACCCGGCCACATTCATTACGGTCACCGGCGATTATGCCTCCTGGCGCGCGACCCATATCGACCCGTTGAGCAACTATCTCGACGTCTACGGCGTGGACACGGCGAACCATGCGGTCTGGGCCGTGGTCAACCACAACAGTGAGTTTGCCGTGGTGCCGGAACCGGCGATGCTGGCGTTGTTCGGCCTCGGCGGTGGCGTGCTGTTGCGCCGCCGGCGCAGTCCATTGGAAAGACGCTGACTCGCGGCCTGCCGTGGCGGCGTCCTCCGGGGCGCCGCCGGGCCGGCCCGATCCTTACCCCGCGAAAGCGTGACCTTATGAAATCGCTCCACCGCTTCACCCTCATCGAGCTTCTGGTGGTGATTTCCATCATCGCCATCCTGGCGTCACTCCTGCTCCCGGCCCTGCGCGGCGCCGCGCGTCAGGCGCAGCGCATGGCTTGCGGTAACAACCTGCGGCAGATAGGGATCTGGGCGGTGTGCCATGCGGATGACAACGATGGCATCCTGCCCTACGGCGGCATGGTCGGCTCAACCCCTTGGAGCACTCGGCATCCGAGCTACAATCGAAACTGGACAATTGCCAACCCACAGCGCAACACGGTGTTGTATGATCCTTCCTTAAGCGGGCCCGCCATTAATCCAACCTTGCAGAACGGTTATACGGACTACTCCCTGAACACCAATCTCGGGGGCGAGTACAACCCATATCCGGCAGCCACCGAGGCGCCCCAGGCGCCGCCGCGGATCTCCAAGCTCTCCTCCAAATGTTTCTGGTTTTCCGACGGCCGGATCAAAACCAACTACATTTATTGTTGGACCACATTATCCCTTCTGAAAGACTGGGCCTGGACGATGAAATTCGGGGGGCTCGTTTCCTGTCGTTCCTACCTTGAAATCGGGATCACCGGGCATCCTGGCAGCCGCGCCAACGTGCTCATGGGTGACGGGCATCTGGAAAACCGGTCATTGATTGAACATCAGGCATTGTTGAGCAACCCGGATGCCGAGAAGGAATGGACGGCCGAGTGACGATGTCGTCCGCCGCCGCTTTTCCTGATTTTTTGCCGTCGCCCCATCCCCACCGCCAGGAAAGATCCATGAGCCGCTTCTTCCCGCTTTTCCCCTGCCGTGTGTCGAGAGTCCAGACGTGCAGAACCGTCGCCCTGTCGTTCGTGCTGCTGGCGGCGACAGCCTTTTTTCTCTCCGTGCCGGCGGCGTTTTCCGCCCCGCCGCGCATTGCGGTCTGGGATCCGGTGAACGGGACCGAGGAACCGCGCCTCCACCTGGAGTTAGACGCCGTGACCCGGATCGTCGGCTGGTTGGGCGATTCCGGGGCCGCGGTGTCACGCGTCACCGCGCTGCAGGTGACCGATTCCGCGGTTTTTTCCGCCGCGCGCTATGACGCGATCTTTTTCATCGGCAACGCCTTTCCGCGCGCCGACCTGGAGGCGCTGAAGCGCTTTGCCGACGATGGCGGCGTACCGGTCTCTTTGGGCGCGGAGGTTCCGTTCCTGATTATGGTGGAGGCGGATGCGGCCGGGAAGTGGAAACTGTCACCATCCGAACCGAAATTCGCCTGGGAGACCAGCGCCTTGCTCAAGCATCTGGGATTGCGCTATGTCTTTGATCCCAAGCTGCACGACCAAGGCGTGGTGCATGCGGCAACCCCGTTGCTGAAACGCTATCTTCCTGACGCGACGGACTTGCGCGGGCGGCGTCCTTCGCGCTGGGTGGCTCCGGTCACGGACCAAGAACAGCCGGGGGAGATTTATCCACTGCTCCGCAGCCAGCGCCGCGACGGCGCAGATGTGCCGCCGCAGATTTATCTCGTCCGGTGCGGAAAGCGGGCGGCGATCGTGTCCACCGACGAGATGTATACCTCGGCCTCCCGCCCCGGTGCCTGGCCGCTGGCAAAGCCGACGGTGGCGGCCTTTGCGGCGTTGGCGCGCGACCTGCATAACGGGACACTGGCGTTGACTCCGGACCAGGCCGTGACGCTTCGTTCCGACCTGTCTCCGCTCTCCCCGATGCCCCTTGAACGGCTGGCCACGGGAAGCATCGAACCCGAACATGCTCTAGCCGTTGTCCGTTGGGGGCGATTTGACGGCTCGGGGCTGGAATTGGGTCCGGCGTTCTCCGTGGGGCAGGTGGCGAAACTGCCCGCGGGCGCCGGAACCGCCGTATTTCCCTCCGTGTTGGAAGCCGGGGCGAGTGTCCAACTCGCCTTGCCGCCGCTGGGGAAGGGGCCGTTATTCCTGCGTGTGCGTGGCGCTTTCAAGGCCACGGATGCCGCGCTCAAGGTGACCTTGGGGGAGACGGTCGTCCTGAACGAGATCTTCACCTACATCGATACCAGTGTGCCCGGGAATTTCAGCCGGAGCCTTTCGGGAATGGCGGACGAGTTTACGCGCATCGTGTATCTGCCGCCTGCGGAGGGGGTGGGGGCCGCCTTGACCTTGAGCAATCCCGGACGGGAACCCCTTTACTTTGACGCGGTCCAGATTGAGCGCCGAACCGCTCCGGCGCGCCAGCGGCTGATCGGCCTGGGGGCGGGTGCCACAGGAGGAGGAAACCATTATCCGCCAGAACTGGCGAAGGGCTGGAGCGGAATCCGCATGTCCATACGCTCCAATTTTCTGGGTGCACCCGGGGATCCCGAGCGTTTCGCCAAAATGGACGAGCAGTTTAACCAGGTCGCCGGGCGCAACCCTCGCGTGGAACCGATTCTGGAAGGCACGCCGCCCTGGGCCGCCATTTCCCCGGAACGGCTGGAGGAGGCAAAACAGGCCAAGCGCCCAACCACCGTGCCGCCCGATCCCGTCAAGTACGTCAAAATCGTCGAAGATCTGGTGGCGCGGTACGGTGACCGCATCAGTTGCTATGAGATCTGGAACGAACCGGACATTACGCAGTTCTACCGTGGCTCCACCGAGGAGTACATCACGCTTTTCAAGACGATTGTGCCCATCATCCGGCGGCTGGATCCAACAGCCGCCGTGATGACGGCCGGCATGGCCGGCTACCACGAAGAATTCCTCCGGAAACTGACGGAGAGCGGGGTCTTTAAGATGGCCGACCGGATCGCCTTTCATCCCTACGCTGGCAAAAGCGCGGCGTGGGATTTGCCTTATGGAATCGTCGAAGGCTGCCTGATCTCCCAGGGCGTGGACACGGAGATGTATTGCAACGAAAGCGGTTTCCCCTGGAACAACACCGAATGGTTTAAGCCGCCACCCCAGCTCACGCTCCAAACCCAGCGGGAGTATCTGGACATTGCCATGGCCCGGCTGTTGAGCATGGGCCTCGCCAAGCTCTCCGTATTCAACGCCGGCGGGGATGAAAACCCCTACGGGCTGTTTGACGGCGCCGGAAAGCCGCGCCCGGCCTATGCTGTGTTTGCCGATTACGCCCGGCTGGGGCAGAATGATGCCCGGCGGTTGGACATTAGCATGACCGGAGCCGACGGCGCACCGCTCCAAGGCGTTTATGCCGCGGCTTCCAGCCATGCAGACGGCAGCGCGACCATTGTGCTGAACCCGGCAGAATGCAAAGTGTTACGTCCGCCAGACAACCCGGTCATGGACGTGGGTTCCGCGGGGAACTGGACCTGTTTTTTCGGCACCGTCAAAACCTCCGCCGGCAAGATAACAGTCACTCCTGCGCCAAACCAGAAATACGCCGGATGCTACAGCAGCATCACCATCAACACCGATCAATTTCCCTTCCTCGATGTGGAAACTTCAGGGAATGGCGGCGAATGGGAGCTGGCGCTGAAGCGTACGGATGGCACAGTGGTTGCCGCGGTGCCGCGCCAGGCTGCGGGAAAGGTCCGTGTTCATTACCGGGAACTTTTGCAAACCGGCGGGATCGCAACGTTTGAAGTGTCGTTCCGGGTGTACCGGCCCACCACGATTGCCGCGGTGCGGTTTGGCGCCGCAACCGACGCGCTGCAGACGCCTTTCGCTCCGGCGCCGGTTCCGGTCCGGTTGTGTGTGCCTGTGACCGGGACGGGGCCGCTGCGGGCCTCGACGACGGTCGGCGGCCAGGAAGCGGTGGTTCCGGTGCAAGTACGCCAGGTTGCCGGCGAGAACTGGGCGGAGCTGACCGTGCCGCTACTGGCCCGAACCGTGGTGCGCCTGCTGCCGCAGCCGTCGCCATAATGCCGTGGCGGCGGCCGGATCCGCCGCCGAGACTCCTTTTTCCCCAGGCCTTCACCTTCCGTCAGAAGAGGTTTTGGCACAGCCCGCCTTGCGCGGCCGCATGATCCGCATCACCGACGTCCGTCTTCCCTGTGGTGAGCCCCCCTTCCTATCAACGTAACATGTTAAAAGAATGAATGTTAAAAATATGTGGAAGCAACTTCTGACAATCGGATTGCCCTTGGTTTTGGGTTCCGGGACCGTCATCGCCGGGAACTTGTCGTTCTCCGGAGTGAGCGATAAGTCGTCGGTGGTGTACTCCCCGGGCGAGAAGATGGTATTCAAAGTGCAGTTGCTGGAAGATTCAAAGCCTGTCAAGGGAAAGAAGCTGAAGTGGGTGCGCACGGGAGATGACCAGAAGACCGAAAAAGGTGAAGCGGTGTCCTCTGCGACTCAACCTCTCCTCATCGAGACCGCTCTGGCAACGCCAGGCTTCGTGCGTATTGCCGTCACCCTTTATAACAGCGACGGGAAACCGGCGAAAGATGAGAAGGGTCAGGAAATAAGATTCGATGGCGGCGCCGGTGTGGAACTTGAAAAGCTTGCGGGCGTCCCGGAACCGAAGGATTTCGACGCCTTCTGGGCAAAGCAGAAGGCTGAATTGGCCAAAATCCCCCTGAAAGTCTCCCTGGTGGAAGTCCCCTCGGCCAACCCGAATATCCAGGTTTTTGATGTGAAAGTTGACTGCGCGGGGGGCACGCCGGTCTCGGGCTACCTCTGCAAGCCGAAAGGCGCCGCCGCAAAGTCTCTTTCCTGCCAGGTCAATTTCATGGGCTACAGCGTAAATTCAGCCAAACCCGACATGCAGGAGAAGACGCTGACCTTCAGCATGAACGCGCATGGTATCGAAAACGGCAGGGAGCCGGAATACTACAAGCAACTTCAGGCGCTTACCGCGGCGGGTCTTGACCGCGACGTTACCAAGTGCCTGGCCTTCATTCCCTGGTGCTGCGACTTGGGGGGCATCCGTCTGGGACGTATCCGCGGGTGGCGTCCCGACAACACGGATACCCTGGGTTATTATGACCCCATCAATCATGCGAAGCGGATCACCTGCGAGACCTCGCTCAGTGCCGGATTGGGGGACTACACATGTCCCCCTTCCGGGCATGCGCGTCAACTTAAGGAAAAAATCGAACGTCGAACATTCAACATTGAACGTTGAACGTCGAAGGAAAACCCGGTCGGTTTGAGCTTAGATTTATCGCATGACTTCCAATTCGACGTTGGACGTTCAATGTTCGAT
>CAITSE010000324.1 GCA_903894975.1 uncultured Lentisphaerota bacterium | reverse complement strand
TTTGAACAGGAGAAATCCGGAGAGAACGGAGAAAAAATTCTCTGTGGCCTCGGCGGCCTCCTGTTCAAATCAAAAACAGTCAACGGTGGATTTTAATACTGATTCACCACGATAGAACGCGAAGGATCGCAAAAGAAAATGCGGGGCCGGATTTTTCTTTCGCGCTCTCTGCGTTCTTTCGCGGTTAATCGAATGTTGGTGAATAATTCAGGTTAGGGCGTCGGCGCGGGAGCGCCCGGCGCGGCCGGCGGCGGGGTGCGGTAGAATTTCATCAGGTCGGCGAGATTGACCCGGACGTAGGGCTGGTCGCAGGCGACCGCGTTGCGGCTGGCGTCGGCGCACCACATGTCCAAGGTCTCCGGGCGGAAGATGGCGTTGTGCAGGTTGGAGCTCATCGCCACCGGGCGCTTGAGCATCTCGATCATGGCCGGGACATCAATCCGGCCATGGGCGGCCTGCAGGCGTTCCGAGAGGGCCTTGGCCCGGTTGCCAGCGCTGACATAGACCGTGTCCGCCGGCACCGGCGGCAGTTGCGGGTGTTGCTGGCCCGCCTCCAGGATCTCGAGCTGGTCGGGCGTGGCATGGACGGCGACCATGTCCCGGGTGCGGTCGCTGAGGACGTAGTAATACTCGCAGGTGCGGGGGGTTTTAGCCATGATGGCCAGCGCCTCGCGGACGGTGCCGGCGCGTTCCATGAGGTCGCGCAACAGGAAGTTCATCGGTTCGCCGTCCCACTTGCCCTCGTCGCGGCCGCCCATTTCGCCGATGGCGAGCCCCTTTTCGTTCATGCAGGTGACGGTGCCGACAAAGCCGGCGTAGCCGAGGGACAGCCAGGCTTGGCGGCCGTCGGGCATCCACAGTTGGATGACGGCGTATTTCTGAAGATTGATCTCCTTCATGTAATCCAGCACCCGGGCGTGCAGGAGCATGCCGTCGGCGGTGGCCCCGTTGCGGACCGCGACGCCGCTGCAGTGGAAGAGCTCGGGGAAAAAGTTGGCGGTGCGGCCGTCGCGTTCGCTGATGCCGGCGGCGCGGCTCATGGCGTCGCACTCGCGGATAAAACGTTCCGGGGTGTGCGGCTGGGTGCGGCGGATGACGTCGGCCATGCGGTCAAAGAACCAGTCACCCTTGGCCACGGAATAGCCGGCGCCGACCAAATACATGGTGCCGTTGGCGACGCCGCGCACGGCGGGTTTGAGGAGGCGGCCATGGGCGGTGCCCATCTGTTCCGGCGTGCCGGCGAGCATCAGGATCTGTTTGCCGCCATGTTCGCAGAGCAGGCCGTGCCCGTCCGGGTCGCGGGCCAGAACGCGGATTTGGTCGGCGGATTGTGCCCGGGCGGCCAGGGAGCAGGCCAGACCGAGGAGGACCGCCGCCAGGCCGTGGCGCAACCGTGGTGAGGAGCTGATCATTGCGCTTTCTCCATCAGGAAGTTGAAGGCCGCCGCGAACATGCGCAGCAGGTCTTGCTGAGGCACGTCTTGTACCGGCACCTGGCCGGGTTCGCGGTAGAGTTCCGGGGAACTGACGGCGTTGAGGGCCCACAACCGGAAGGTTGCCGTTCCCGTGACGCCCTGGCCGCTGAAGGACAGGGCGGTGGGCGTCATCGTGTCGCGGCGGAAGA
>CAITSE010000323.1 GCA_903894975.1 uncultured Lentisphaerota bacterium | reverse complement strand
GGTCGGGGTATTAACCCCCACTAGGAATAAAGTTGCGCCTTTATAACCCCCTGTTGATCCAAGACCGGGCGTTGTATCCCATTTCGCGGCCGCTACAGTAGGCCGGCTCCGGACGAATCGGAGCCGAGGAATTCCATGCGCAGCCCGGCAATCATTCTCATGTTCCTGGCGGCGGCCCTGGTCGGAACCCCGGCCGCCGACGGGCGCGACGACTCCCCGCCGGTCTCCGCCAAACCGCCCCCGCAAATCCTGATCCTGACCTCGTTCTACCCGATCTATATCCACACCCTCAACATTGCCGGCGGCGTCCCCGGCGTCACCCTTCGCAACCTCACCGCGCCCACCACGGGTTGCCTGCACGACTACCAGCTCCGCCCCGAGGAAATGATCGCCATCGCCAGGGCCGGCGTGTTCGTGGTCAACGGCGCCGGCATGGAAGCGTTCCTGGACAAGGCGCTGCAGCAATTTCCCAAACTGAAGATTGTGGACGCCAGCCGCGGCCTGGACCTGATCCGGGAAAACGGCCAGGCCAATCCCCATGTCTGGGTTGCGGTTTCCGGCGCCATCGGCCAGGTGAAAAACATTGCCGCCGGCCTGGCCGCCGCCGACCCTGCCCGGGCGCCGCAATACCGCGCCAATGCCGCCGCCTACACCGCCCGGCTGGAAACGCTCCGCACCCGGATGCAGGACGGCCTGAAGGAATACCGCGGCCGCGACATTATCACCTTTCACGAGGCCTTCCCCTATTTCGCCCGCGAGTTCGGGTTGACCATCGCCACGGTCATCGAGCGCGAACCCGGCAGCGATCCCAGCCCGCAAGAACTGGTGCGAACCGTGGAACTGGTCAAGAAAGCCGGCGCCCGCGCCCTCTTCGCCGAACCCCAGTACCCGGCCAAGGCCGCCGAAACCGTCGCCCGCGAGACCGGGGCCAAAGTCTGGAGCCTGGACCCCTGCGTCACCGGCCCGGCCGAACCCGGCGCTTACATTCAGGCCATGGAACGCAACCTCGCCACTCTCCGCGAAGCCCTGCGCTAAAGGGTGAACCACCGCCGAACCCTTATCGGGATCGCTATCAAGCACATTTCGATCCCAATTCCGATTTTGGAGATGGCAATCCAGCCTTACTCTTCACCACAAGCCACAGGCCTACAGGCCACAGACCCCTTGCGCCGGAATCATTCCCCGGATGGCACGTCCCGGACGACGTGCTACCTTTCACACCTTGACAAACGCCATCCCCTCGGTGCGACTCCTGCGTAATCATGTGGATATTGCCGAATGACAGGCCCGGAAGACCACCGGGACCCCAGAAAGGGACGATTGCATGCATTGGATTGACTGGCTGATTACGATTGTCCCGTTCGTGCTCATTCTCTGGATGGCGGTTTCCTGCCGCAAGTATGTCCGCGGCGTGGTCGATTATCTCGCGGCCGGCCGGGTCGCCGGGCGGTATGTCATGTGCGTCGGCAGCCTGGAGTCCGCGCTGGGCGTGGTGGCCATCGTGGCCACGGTGGAGGTGAACTATCAGACCGGCTATGCGCTGGGGTTCTGGGGGGCCATCCTGGCTCCGATCGGTCTGATCATGGCCCTGACGGGATACTGCACGTACCGTTTCCGGGAGACGAAGGCGCTCTCCATCGGCCAGTTCCTAGAGATGCGCTACAACCGGTCGTTCCGCATTTTCGCGGCCACCCTGCGCACGTTGTCGGAGATGCTTACCAACGCCATCGGCCCGGCCGTCGCCGCCAGCTTCTTCATCTATTTCCTGGGGTTCCCGCACCGCGTGCATGTGTTGGGAATCGCCCTGCCGACCTTCGCGATCCTGGTCCTGATCATCCTGACCATGGCGCTGGTCGTCATGTGGCCCGCCGGGCGCGTCGCTCTGCTCGTCACCGACTGCGTCCAGGGGTTGATGAGCTACCCCATCTTCGTCGTCATCGTCGGCTATGTCCTGCTGCACTTCTCGTGGAGCTGGGAAATCGCTCCGGTCATGATGGACCGTGCGGGTGGTGAGAGTTTCCTGAACCCGTTCGACATTTCGAAGCTGCGCGACTTCAATCTGTTTGCGCTGGTGGTCTCCGTGCTGGGCAGCATTCTCAACCGCGCCAGTTGGATGGGCAACGACACCTCCAACTGCGGGCGCACCCCGCACGAACAGAAAATGGCCGGCATCCTCGGCGCGTGGCGCAACGGCTTCTCCGGGCTGATGTGCCTGGCCATCGCCATCACCGTGATCACCTTCATGTCGCACGAAAAGTACAACACTCCGGCCCGGGAGGTGCGGCTACAACTGGCGGACCGCGTCGCCGCCGAAGTGGTGCCGGATGCCGCCACCCGCGCCCAATTGCACGAGCGGCTGTCGGCCTTACCCACAACGCCCCATAAGATCGGGGTGGACAAGCCGCTGTCGCGCGTGGAAAATCTGGACACACCCTACATGAACGCGGCCGCCGAAGTGATCGGCCGTGACGGCAGCGGCAATTTCATGTTCCAGAAATTCCGCACGCTCTACCACCAGATGATGATGCCGCTGACCCTGCGCCACATGCTGCCGGTGGGCGTCACCGGGCTCTTCTGCCTGCTGATGGTGATGTTGCTGCTGGCCACGGACGCTTCCCGCACCTTCAACAGTTCGGCCACCATCGTCCAGGACATCGTGCTGCCCCTGGTCAAAACGGCCCCGTCCCCGGAGCGGCACTTGAGCTGGTTGCGGTGGGCCTCCCTCTGGGTCTCGGTTTTCTTCTTTGTTTCATCCATGTTCTTCGTGAACATCGATTATATCGCGATGTTTACGACCATCATGACCTCGATCTGGCTGGGCGGCGCCGGCCCGGTCATGGTCTTCGGCCTCTACAGCCGTTTCGGCAACTCCTGGGGCGCCTATGCGTCGTTGATTATCGGCTCGGGCATCTCCACCAGCGGACTGCTACTGCAGAACAACTGGGCCAAAACCGTGTACCCCTTCCTGGCGCGGGTGGGCTGGCTTGAACCCGTCGACACCAGCATGCGCTGGGTGACCACGCAGTGTTCTCCCTACGTGGAGTGGACGATGAACCCCGTCAAATTCCCGGTCAACTCGGTTGAGGTGACGTTCATCGCCATCATCAGCGGCGTGCTGGCGTACGTCATCGGTTCGCTGGTGACGTCCCGGAAACCTTACAACCTGGACCGCATGCTCCACCGCGGGATTTACAGCATCGACGGCGTGAAACCGGTCGGCAAACAAGGCTCCAAGTGGTCGTGGCACACGGCCGTTGGCAAGGTGTTGGGCATCACGCCCGAATTCACGCGGGGGGATAAAATCCTAACCTGGTCGGTCTTCCTCTACACGGTCGTGTACCAAATCGGGATCTGCTTCGTCGGCGTGCTGATCTGGAACCTGATCTCCCCCTGGCCGGCCTTGTGGTGGAGCCACTACTTCTACATTACCACCCTGTGCGTGGGCGGCGTCATCGGTGTGATCTCCACGGTCTGGTTCCTGATCGGCGGCATCATCGACACCAAGCGGCTCATGAAAGACCTGAAGGCGCGGGTCGACAATCCGCTGGATGACGGACGCGTGAAGGGCCACGTGTCCCTGATGGATGTGGAAAAGCTGGGCGCGGATCCGGACGAGAAATAAACCGCCCTCTTGCCCGCATCGAGAGCCCTCGATGGCCCTCGAGAGCCCCCGAGAGCTCTCGAAAAAACGGTTCAATCAGAGCAACTCCCGAGCCACGGTATCGTGGAAGAGCAGCCCTTTCCGGGTCGGGCGCAGGCGGCGTTCCCAATCCCGGTAGAGCAACCCCTGGGCGACGAGCCGGCGCAGGACCGGGCCGCGCAGGTCGGCATAATCAAACCCGGTGCGTTCCCGGAACCGCGCCGGCACCCACCCGCGAACCGTGCGCAGACCGAACGCCAGGACTTCGGCGGCGCGACGCGACGGCGGCAGCCGGTCAAATTCGCGGCGGCAGCGCGGCCGCAGCCAGCGAGCCAGGCTGGGCGGATTGCTCCAGCGCAGGATGCCGTCAAACGAGCACGCTGCCGGGCCGCAGCCGAGATAGGGCGTGCCGAGCCAAATGTCCTGGTTATGCCGGCATTCGCAGCCGGGCCGGGCGAGATTGGAGACTTCATAACGCCGCAGGCCGGCCGGGCGGGCGAGCCGTTCCGCGGCATCCCACATGGCCACGGCCAGCCTGTCGTCCGCCGCCTCCACTCCGCGCTTTCCTAACGCGGTATGTTCTTCGACGGTAAGCGAATAGGTTGATAGATGATCGGGACCGAGATCCAGGGCGCGGCGCAAGTCGTCCTCCCAGTTCGCCAGAGTCTGGCCGGGCAGCGCGTTCATCAGATCCAGGTTGAGCTGGCGGAAGCCGAGCGCGCGCAATTCCCGCACCCGTTCCGGCAAGGTCGCGACGGATCCGCACCGGCCGATGGCCCGGCGCAGGCGCAGGTCGAAGCTCTGTACGCCGAGACTGAGCCGGGTGACTCCGCCCGCAGCCAGGATTTCCGCCTTGCGCAGAGTCAGGCTTTCCGGATTGCATTCGACCGAGAACTCGGCGTCCGGCGCCAGGGTGAAATGCCCGCGCACCGCGGCCAGAAGCCGGCGCAGTTCCGCGGACGTCAGGCATGACGGTGTCCCGCCACCCACAAACACGCTGTCCAGCGGCACGACCGCCCGCGGCGCGAACTCAGAAAACTCCGCGACCAGCCGTTCCAGGTACGCACCGCGCCGTCCGGCGTCCGCCGCGGTTTCGGAATAGAAAGCGCAATACCCGCACTTCCGCAGGCGGCAAAAAGGCACATGCACATAGAGCGCCCGGAACGGCTGCGGGGTCATGGCATTTTCTTGGCGGCCGGAGCCGGAGGGGTCGGGACCGCCGCCGGGGCGGCGGGCGCGAGCGCGGCTTCAATATCCTTGACGATCGCCGTTTTCAGTCCCTGGTCATACCCGACATGGACGCGCAGGACGTTGCCATCACGGCCGATAACCACGGTCTGCGGAATGCCTTCGACCTGGTAGAGCTTGCCGACATTTCCTTCCCGATCCATGCCCACGATCGGCAAGGTCAGCTTCTCGTCTTCCAGGAATTTTTTCACTTCTTTGCTCATTTCCTGCTCGTTGACGGCGCAGAAAACCACGCCCTTATCCTTGAAAGCCGCGGCGGCTTCCGCGACAAGGGGCAAAGCCTTGCGGCAGGGTCCACACCAAGTCGCCCAGAAATCCAGGATGACGACGTCCTTGCCTTTGTGTTCGGCCAGATCGAACGTCTTATCGTCCAACGTGTTCAGCTTGAACCCGGGCGCCGGCTTGCCGGTGAGCGGATGAACGGCATTGTCGTCCTCCTGGCCGGGCTCCGCCTTGGCAACGCCAGCCGGGGGCGCGAAGACGAAATCGGGGTCTGCCACCTTCGGATCAAGTTCCCAATTGCCGTAAGTGAAACTCATTTCCATTTGCAGCTCTTTGGCGGCGCCACCGCGGGCGGCCAGCTTTTTCGCCTCGGCGGCCATGTCGGGAACGATTTTGCGGATCAGCGCGTCGGGAGAGTCCTCGAACCAGGCATCACAGTCAACCGTGTTCTGCTTGAAATGCAGCCGGTGGCACTTCACGCCTTCCACTTCTTCCACGCCCATATAAGTCACGGCGTCAACGTCTTCCATCACGGATTCATAGGGCTTGTCCGTCAGCAATTCCTCCAGCATGGCCAGCGGCCCCTCGGCGAAATCTTTGGCCAGCTCGGCGGCCGACGCCGGCGCCGGACGTTCCATGTATTTCTTTTCGACCGGGAAATAAGTGGTGGTGACGCCACCCGCCCGGGTCATGATCTGAAGGTTCATGCCGGCGCTCTTGATGCCCATGGTCATATCCTGGGGCCGGCGCAGCAGCAGCTTGACGGTGAGGGTGGCATCGATGTGGGCGTCTTCTGCGGTCACCTTGGTTTTCTGCACGACCTCGACCCGGAACGACTTGAGCGTCAGGAGCCGGTCGCAGTGCCGCCGGATGATTTCCTCCGACTTCGCGTCCGCCACGGCTTTGGCCGGGGCTTTTTCTCCCGCCGCCACTGGGGTCGCGACCGCGGGCGCAGCGTCTGCGGCCACCGCCGCGCCGGGCCACCACATCAGGGCTGCCGCCATCGCGGCCGCCGGAATCGTCCATGCCTGTTTCATGACTGCGTTCTCCTGGGATGAGACGGAAGGAGGCACGGGCCGTCCTTGCCGAGTTTGCGATTGCGAAGGGATGGTTTTGAAAACTTCTTTGTGTTCTTTTGTGACCGTTCTTGTCCATCGCCAGCCTTCCCTGCCGCCGCGGCCTGCCCGCCCGCCCGGCGTCTCACTCCGGACTGTACACCCTCCCTCACGGTTTTTCCCGCGAACCCCCAGGCAGGATTGCCGATTTCACGCTTCTCCGCGGCCGCCGCGACTCCGCGTGAGAGCGTCTTATACCAATTAAAAATCAACCCAGGGCGGTTAGGAGCGCCGCGGGTTGCTGGACGCCGACGAACTGTTTCACGATCTGCCCGTCCTTGAAGATCAGGAGCATGGGAATGGACATGACCCGGAAACGTGTAGCCAACGCCGCGGCTTCATCCACGTTCACCTTAGCCACGACCACGCCGGCCGGGAGTTTGCCCGCAGCGATCAGCTCTTCGAGAATCTTCCCCTGAGTCCGGCAAGGCCCGCACCAGGGCGCCCAGAAATCCACCAGCACGGTGCCCTTGGCAATGGCGGCGTCAAACGTGGCGTCGGTCAATTCCACAATTCCCTGTGACATGATCGGATCTCCTTGGCGGATGATGAAAGAACCGCGGGGCGGGCGGATGCCGCCGGGTTAGCATAGCCTACAACCCGGCGAAGAGTTCTGCAACTTCTTCGTCATCACCCCCAACGCATTCGGCTGGATTCGGGGTATAGTAAGGACAGAGAAACCTCCGGGAGGCGTAAAAAAACGTTTTCCGGGGGCGGATCCGACGGGGGCGCATTGGTTTCGACTGGTTGGGCTCGACGTCGGTTGCATGCGGAGGATGATCGTTGGCCTCCATAATCACTCGATCAAACAAGTACCTGCGAACGAACAACTCGCACTCGCCGCCTAATTAAGCGGTGACGTCTTCCCCCTGACGCCTGATAGGGGGATGAAGGCGACGACTTCAGGCTGGCCAGCAAAGCCGGGCGCCCGGACTGAGCGGTGAGAAAAAAACAGGGCGATACGCTTCCCGTTAGGTCTGTCTGGCATCGGACAGGAAGCCGACAATTAAGTCCAGGCTAAGCATGTAGTAGCCGCCGGCGTACTCTTTCAGGACGAGGGTTCGACTCCCTCCGCCTCCACCATCTTCCCCATCAAACTCCGCCGCGCCTCCCTCCGGGGGCGCTCTGGAGTTTGATGGTGTTTTCATTCTGGGTGGAATCCGGCAGGGGGGCGGGTGTCCACACCCGGCTAAAACCGGCCGGCGGGCATCTTGCCCGCCATCTCCCGGCCGAACTGTGTTCGTTGCCTGCGGGCCGTCTATTCCCCTTCCGTTGCTCTCCACCCCGCCTCACGGCGACGCAGTTACGGTCGGGTACAAATCTGAAACGTTCAACGTTCAATGTTGAATGTTCGATTTTTTCCTTAAGTTAACGCGCATGCCCCCGGGGGCGTGCAGGCTGTGCGGCCCGACGCCCGCGGCAAGATCAAAGGAAATTCGTCAGAGCCGGGGATCGGCATCAAACGTTTGACAATAAAGGGGCAAAGAAGTATAGTTTGGCATTGTCCCCTTCCAATATCCAGCCCGTGAAACCATCGTTCTTCACCGCAGGAAATCCTATGCGCCAGTTGTGCTCGTCGCTTGTCGCCCCCGTCATTCTGGCACTGTCGCTCCTGCCGGCCGTCACCGGAACGGCCGCACCGTCCGCCGGCGAATTCAATGTCGCCCTCATGGAACTGGGGGCGACCGCCAAGGGCAGCGGAGCGCCGTTCAACAAGGACTGGCCGCCGAATAACACCCTCGTCCCCGGCACGGGCCGGGGGGGAACCCTGTTCGGCAGTCCCCTCATCGGCGGCAGGGTCGACATTTCCCTGATCATCCCGGTGGACATCGTCGCCCTGGAGGTGATCCCTCTGGATTATAGCGGCACCGTGCAACCGAAAACGATCGACATCTTCGTCGACGGCAAGCTGGCTAAGCAGATCGATTTGCCGGAAACCCCCGGAAAGCCGATCCGCATCCCGCTGACGGCGCACGGCCAAAAGGTCGGCATCCTGGTCACCGCCGAGCACCCGATCCGCACCCTGGCCAACGGCAAGAAGGGGACGAACTACGGCGGCTGGTCGCGACTGCGCATCCTTTCCTCGACCAACCTGCCCGACATGATGCGCCCGGTCGACGGCTATGCGGTTGCCCCCCGCGCCAGCGGCATCGCCCCGACCAGCGGCGCCGCCGTGTCAGGCAAGGTGGAGGTGACCGGCGAGCCGCGCCAGACCATCGGCCATCCCTGCACCCTGTGGGACAAGGAAGACCTCGCCCACTACCAGGCCATGATGAAGACCAGTCCCGAACTGCGGGCCCAGTTCACCGGGCTGAAGCTGGCGATGGATCAGCGCCTAACCCAGCCGATTGGAGTGCCGCCGCCGCTCAAGGATGCGGATGGAAAGTGGCGGCACCTCAGCGACGTGGAAATGCTCAATGGGCGGAACTACGGCGCCATCCACAACCAGCTCGGCCTGGACATCGCCAACCTCGGCACGGCCTACGCCCTAAGTGGCGACGCCAAGTACGCCGAGTTCGCCAAGCGCCTTCTGCTCGCCTACGCCGACGCCTATCCGAACTACGCCATCGGCGCCCGCCCTGGCTTCAGCCACTCACCCAGCAAGGCTTTCGACCAGATCCTCAGCGACGCCACCTGGATCATCCCGGTCGCACGCGGCTACGACCTCATCTATAACCTGCCATCGATCACGCCCGCCGAGCGCCAGCACATCGAAAATGACCTCTTCGTCAGCGCCGGCCGTCTGATCACCGCCAACCACGCCTTGCTTGAGGCCTCGACCAACTGGTCGGCCATCTGCACCAGCGCGCTGCTGATCATCGGCTATGCCATCGACAACCAGGAATTCATCACCGTTGCCTCCTACGGGCTCAAGGGCGGAACCAAGGATCGGCCAACCGGCGGCCTCTATGACCGCCACTTCGGCCCCAAGGCCATCAGCGAGGACGGTCTGTGGTCCGAGGGCGCGATGGGCTACCAGTTCATGGCTCTGAACGCCCTGATCTGCGACGCCGAAATCCTCTGGCACCACGGCGTCGACCTCTACCGCTACCGCGACAGCGCGCTCAAGCGCCTCTTCGATTCGCCCCTGCAGATATCCTACCCCAACCTGCGCACGCCGGCCATCCACGACTCGGGCTACGGCTCGATCATCGGCGGCGACGCCTTCCTCTACGAGTATGCCTACCGCCGCTACCATGATCCCGCCTACCTGCCGGTGCTGAACCAGACCGGCCGCCATCTTGGCGCCACGTTCCAGCAGTTCCCCGTCTCCGTCCTGTACGACCGCAACACCGCCGAAAAGGCCGCTCCGGTCGAATGGAAGAGCGTCAATTTCTTCGGCGTCGGCTACGGCGTCCTACGCCAGACCAATGCAGCCGGCACCAACAGCCTGCTCCTCGACTATGGCCCCGCCGGATCACACGGGCACCCGGACAAGCTCAACCTCGACCTCTACGCCTTCAACGACCGACTGATCCCCGATCCGGGCGTCATCTGGTACGAGCAACCCCTCTACCAGCAGTGGTATCACACCACCCTGTCCCACAACACCCTGGTGGTCGACGAACTCAACCAGAACATGGCCGGCGCCACCCTGGTGGTCTACGGCCCCGCCAACACCCTGGGCATGCAGCGGGCCTGGACCGACGGGGCCTGCCCGGGCGTGACCATGGACCGCGCCCTTTTCCTGACCCCGGATTACATGGCCGACCTGTTCGGCGCCTTCGGCCGCCTGCCACGCACCATGGATCTGGCGTGGCATCTCCGCGGCGAGTTCGCCAGCTCCCTGAAACTGGAACCAAAACCCTTCCCGCAACCGGTCGAAAATGGCTATTTGGCCCTGACCAACGTGCGCCGGGCCGAGACCGGCCAACCCTGGTCCGCCAGCCTGACCGGCAAGAGCGGAACGGCACGGTTCTTTGCCGCCGGCGGCACACCGACGGAAGTGATCGTGGGCGACGGCTACCTGGGCCTGGAGAAACCCCCGGCCATCCTGGAACGGCGCAAAACCGCCAACACCCTGTACGGCAACGCAGTGGACATCTCCGGAAGCAAGGACGGCTATGTGAAGGCGCTGCGCCAGGAAGGCGGCTTGGAAGCCGGCTACGGCCTCCTGGAAGTGCAGACCGCACGCGGCACCGACCTCTGCTTCACCGCCTTCCGCCCGGGCACATGGAAGGCCGGCGGCCTTGAAACCGATGCGCAGCAGGCGTTCGTGCTGCGCGACGGCAAGACCGTACAGGCTCTCTACCTGGGTAGCGGCAGCAAGCTCGCCGTCGACGGTGTGATCCTGCAACGCAGCGAACCCGGCCTGGCCTGCTTCGAACGCATGGACAACGGCTCCTATGTACTGGCCAATCCCTCGCCTGGCGACGCCACTGTCACCATTGTCCATCCCGTCCTTGCCGGCATGCCGCAGGCCTTCGTGCTTGACAGCCAGGGCCGGCGCGGCGGTGCCGCCGCCGTCACCGTCAGCAAGGGGGCCAACCTCGCCTTTCAGGTGCGCTTGCCGGCCTCCGCCCGGGTCGAGTTCGCCGCCGCCGGTGTCGCCGGCATGTATGAGGCCCGCCAAGCCATGCTGGTCAAACGCCAGGCCGACCAGGAGGCCGCGTTGGCCGCAGCCCGCAACGCCTGCGCGGCCCGGACCGCGACGCGCGAGGCCGAGGCCAAGGCCCGGCCGGCGCCGGCCGGCACCATCGTGGTACTCAACGCCACCCGCATGAGCGCCGAGGGCGGCGGAACCGTGCGCACCGCCACCAACAAGCGCGCCGCCGTCGGCAAGGCCTTCTCTTCCTGGGACTCGCTCGGCCACTGGCTGGAATACAAGTTCAGCGTCCCGGCCGAGGGCTATTACAACCTGAGCATCTGCTATTGCAGCCAGGACGCCGGCCCGGAACGCCTCGTCACCGTCAACGGCGAGGAGCAGGAACCCTTCGCGCCGATGATCCTGCCCGGAACCGGCGGCTGGGCCAACAACTCGGACGACTGGAACCTGTATTCGGCGATGAATCCGGTGACCGGCAAGCCGTTGCTGCTGAAGTTCAAGCCGGGCGAGAACACCGTGCGCCTGACCAATTCCAACGGCCGCGGCGCCAACGTCAACTACGTGGCCGTCACCAGTCCGGATGTCGCCGTCACCCGCGAACTGCTGGCCGGCAGAATGCCGCCGGAGACGCCAACCCCCTGACCGCCGGCCAACCGGCGGTCACCCAACCCGACTTCGTCCCTTTCTGCGAATGAAAAACCCCGACAAGGGTGCGGGGTGTCCAACAGCCAAACTCAAGACGCACATATGCGTTCCCTTTTCAGCCCCAAGGGGGCGCACCATAACAGCCTAGGGCAAAGCGTAGCGTCGCCCTAGGATTGCGTTACAACACCGGTTGAGCCCTGAAGGGGCGACCCATAGGAATTTCTCCGATATGCCCCC